>JAFZDT010000017.1 GCA_017561055.1 Erysipelotrichaceae bacterium | reverse complement strand
TAAATCTCCTCATATGATGTTAGGGGCTATGATTAAGTCTTATTATGCAGAAACACATGATATCCATCCTAAAGAGATCTACAATGTATCTGTAATGCCATGTGTTGCGAAGAAATCTGAAATTTCTCGTCCTGAAATGATGAATGGTGGATATCCAAATGTGGATGCAGTTATTACTACACGTGAATTGGGTCGTTTAATCAAAATGTTTGGTATCGACTTAAAAGATTTACCAGATGAAACATTTGACCAAGATGTATTTGGAGAATACACAGGTGCTGGTGTCATTTTCGGTACTAGTGGTGGGGTAATGGAAGCAGCTTTACGTACGGTTTATGAAGTATTAACAGATGAGCCTTGTGATGATATTGATTTCACAGCTGTTCGTGGTACAGAAGGATTAAAAGAAGCTTCATTAAATATTGATGGTTTAGAAGTAAATGTGGCTGTAGCTCATAGTATGAAGATTGCTAAACCATTATTAGATGACATTCGTGCTGGTAAGTCTAAATATCATTTCATTGAAATCATGGGTTGTGAAGGTGGTTGCGTCAATGGTGGTGGACAATCTCACATTTCAAGTGTTATCAAAAATGGTGGTTTAGATTATAAAGCATTACGTGCAAAAGCATTGTATGAAGAAGATGGTGTAATGCCGAAACGTAAGTCTCATGAAAATCAACAAGTACAAGATTTATATAAGAATTATCTTGGGCAACCTTGTGGTCATAAGTCTCATGAGTTATTACACACACATTATTCTAAAAAAGAAAGATTTGATTTATAAGATGAGAGGTATCACTTAATGTGATACCTTTTTTTCTTGTAAGATATGTTTGATTGTGATATTCTTACTTACGTTTTGGAGATTTTCTATGAAAGAAATTATTAGATTTATTAAAAAAGAAATTGTATTATTTGTAGCACTATTATGTGCTTTGTTTACTATGTTATTTGTTCCTGTGGATGCTATGTATATTGAATACATTGATGTACGTACATTATGCTTATTATGGTGCTTAATGGCTGTAGTAGCGGGAATTAAACATGTGGGTGCTTTTGATTGGTTAACGTATCAATTGTTAAATCGTATTAAAAATGGAAAGGTTTTAAGTTTAACGTTAATTTTATTACCTTTCTTTTGCTCTATGTTTGTAACAAATGATGTAGCTTTGATTGTGTTTGTACCTTTTACTTTAGCTTTACTTGAACAATTACATTTAAAGAAAGCTATTATTCCTATATTGGTATTACAAACAATTGCAGCAAACTTAGGTAGTATGGCAACTCCAGTAGGAAATCCACAAAATTTATATTTGTACGCGAATTATAATTTGGATATTCTACCTTTCTTTCGTGTAGTATTACCATTAACAGCAATTAGTTTATTTGGATTAATTCTAGGTTCATTACCAATTTTTGAAAAAGAGTTGCCTAAGTTTAATATTCAAAAAGAAGATATTAAAGATACTAGAAAACTAGGTGTGTATCTTTTATTGTTTGTATTGTGTTTATTAACAGTGTTTAAAATGGTGAACTATGGAATCACTACACTTATGATTTTAGTGGTATTCATCTTAATCGATAAAGAACTACTACCAGAATTAGATTATGCTTTATTATTTACGTTTGTATGTTTCTTTGTTGTTAGTGGTAACTTAGGAAGAATTGATCAAATTTGTGTATTCTTACAAAAGTTATTAAATGAAAGTACATTATTAACATCGATTGGTGCTAGTCAATTCATTTCGAATGTACCATCTGCTGTATTGTTATCCAATTTTACAAATAATTGGCAAGAATTATTAGCAGGTGTAAATATTGGAGGTTTAGGTACTCCAATTGCTTCATTAGCTAGTTTAATTACACTTAAATTTTATATGAGTGCAAAAGAATCTAACATTCTAAAATTCTTAGGATTATTTACAATAGCAAATGTTATTGGATTAGTTATTTTAACAGGATATACTATGCTTTAGTATGTCCTTTTTCTTATTTAAAAGAAGTGTGCTATAATTTGAATACACATTTTATTTCGAATGTATTATGATTCAAGAGGTATCAATTATGAGTATTCTAGAAACTAGAGATTTATATTTCACGTATCCAGATGGAGACGAACGCAAAGTAATTTTAAATAATGTAAATGTATCTTTTGATAAAGGGATGTTTTATACCATATTAGGGGAAAGTGGTTCAGGTAAAACAACCTTTTTATCATTAATTTCAGCATTGGATAAACCAGAGAGTGGAGAAATTTTATTTAATGGTGAAAGTATTAAGAAAATAGGGTATGAGAAATATCGTAGAAATGATATTGGCATTGTATTTCAAAGTTTTAATTTAATTCCTTATATGAATGGTGTAGAAAATGTAATGGTAGCAATGTCGATTACTGAAAATAAAATGGATAAAGATATTAAGAAAAAAGCTTTAGAAATTTTAGAGAGTGTAGGTATTGATGGGAATAAAGCGATGCGTCGTATCAATCGTTTAAGTGGTGGTGAACAACAACGTGTAGCGATTGCTAGAGCGATTAGTACCAATGTAGATATTATTATTGCGGATGAACCAACAGGGAATTTGGATAGTAAGACGAGTGATACAATCATTGAGTTATTTAAAGAATTAGCACATGTGCGTAATAAGTGTGTCATTATGGTAACGCATGCGCAAAAGGTAGCCGATGCGAGTGATATTATTTTAAAATTAAATACGGATACTCAAAACTTTGAGGTGATTCATAATGAAATGGTTTAAAAGAACGTGGTTAAGTATCATACGTAGACCTGGTAAATCTTTTTTACTATTCTTAGTTGTTTTTATGATGGCTAATTTATTAGCTGGTTCTTTGGGTGTTATTCAAACGAGTGCCACAATTAAGGATGTATTAAAGGAATCTATTGCGCCTAAAGTAAGTTTTGTGTATGAAAAAGAATATAAAGAAAATAAAATTAAATATACTCGTGATGTAACAATTGATGAGATGAAACAATATAATGATGTCATCAATCAATTAGCGAATGATGAAAATGTAATTGCTTTTGAACAACATTATTCATTGGATGTGTTTGCGAAATATCGTGATTTAGGTTGGCAGCCGAATGATACTAGAGAATTTAAAATGGGATTTTATAGTACAAATGTAATTGAGAGTACCTATTTTAAAGAAAATGATCATCGTTTAGCGAGTTTGCAAGGGAATCGTTTTTTAACAGAAAAAGAATTGCAAAGTACTGAAGTATACATGGTTGTTGATCAGATGTTAGGTAGTGTCTATGAATTTGGTGGAGCAACAGTTCCAACAGGATTAAATGTTTTAGATAATGAAGTTACATTAGTATTAAAGTCAACAGATGGTGAACGGATATATGAATATGAATTTCCGGCTAAAGTTGTAGGGGTATTGTTTAATCGAGCAAAAGAGCCTTTTCATAATTGTGTATATGTGTCAAATACAGCATTATTGAATTTAGTTGATGATGCGAATGCGTATTTTACTAGTGTTGGCGCTGATGAAATAACATATGAACTGCAGTCTGCAAATGTATCAATGGATACCATTGAGGATGTAGAATCATTTATGAGTCATAATGATTCGATAATTGATACATTACCAGAAGGCTTTATTTATAGTTCTTCTGTAGATACATATAAGAAGAATATTGGACCAATTGAGAATTTAGATACCATTGCGAAGGTTATCTTTTTGATTGCGATTGTGGCTACCATTGTTATTTTAGGATTAGTGATTGTTTTCTTTATTAGTGATCGTAAAAAAGAGATGGGTATTTATTTGTCAGTTGGTGAAAAGAAAAAGCATATTGTTTATCAATTGTTAGTGGAAATTGTCTTAATTTCAACGGTTGCGATTAGTTGTGCTAGTCTTACGGGATTATTTTTAGGTGATAAATTATCGAATTATATGTTGGAAGTACAACGATATGTACAGCGTGAACAAGAAATTGGAATTCCAAATTTAAAACCAACATATAAACCTGTGAGAAATGGTATTTCGATTCAAACACGTGATGATATTATTGATAATTATGAAGTGAAACCTAATATGGAGTATTTTTTAACAATCTTTGTGGTTGGCGAATTGAGTGTCATTATCTCTACGGTTCTTCCTATGATGTATTTATCATCATTGAAACCTAAGGAAATTATGTTATAGGTGGTGCTGGTATGAAGATATTTAAAAGAATTTTTACAAGTCTTATTAGAAGACCCTATCAGGGATTGTTTATTTTATTAATTGTGTTTGTATTAGGGAATGTATTGTTTGCCTCTATTGCGATTCAACAATCGTCAGCTCAAGTAAAAGAAGAGATGCGTAGTCGAATTCAAGGTGAAATTACGATTACTTATAATAGTGATATTCGTCATGCGAATGAAGTGGCTATTTATAATATGCGTGATTTTGTAAAAGAAGTAGAAAATGTACCACAGTCTTATGAATATAAGATGTGGAAGTTGATGGATATTGATTCGGAAGATAATTATTTATATATTGAAAAGTTAATTGGTGCACCAACGGTTGATGATTTATTGGGTGAATATGATTTGATTGATGGTAGAAGTTATACAAAAGATGATTTTGAAAGTGATTCGTTTAAAATTGTATTAACGTATCCGGTAGCTAATTATAAAGTTGGGGATGTGATTCGAGTTCCAATGTATGATTATAATTTTGAAAGTACTGTGGAAAGTTGGCGTATGAAAACAACTATGTATGTTCATGACTATGTGGATTTCGAGATTATTGGTATTGCGAATGGGTATAAGCATGTTTATGATGAAAATTTTGCTAGTAATTTTGCGGTTGTTCCGTTAAGTTATTTGGATAAAATGGAAGTTATGCAACAAGATTTGTTTAATCAATTACCTGAAAATAAAAAAACGGAAGTTACTCAATTTATTAAGGATCATTTGAATTGGTATCGTACATGTGGATATTTTGTTTCAGATTTACAACGTATGTCGATTTCTACAGAAGGAATTTCAGAAATTGAGCGTTTGGAAAAAGAAATTAAAGAACATGATAAATATGCTAGAAGTTGTTATGTATTTCGTTCTTCTACAACAGATTACTTATATGTACAAGCGCCTTTAGAAAATTTAGAAGCGTTATCAAATGTAACGTTGTGGTCTAGTGTGGTTTTAGTTATTACGATTTTAAGTTTAGTGTCTGTTTTATTTATTCGTACTCGTAAGTATGAGATTGGTATTTTATTATCGTTAGGTGCAAGTAAACTAAAAGTAGTCTTACAATTTGTATTAGAAGTTATGTTAGTTGGATTGTTGGCTACTAGTTGTGCTATGGTAACGGGTAATAAACTTGGTGAAGTTATTTCGAATGAGTTTTTACAAATGCAAATTGATACGGATGCGGAAATGTTGTATGAGAAGGAACAAGGGGATGTAGTTACTCAGTTGGATATGTTGGAATCCTATACGATGGAATTGGATTCTGAATATATTCTTACAATTTATTTAGCTTCTACGGGTGTATTGTTGATTTCGAGTATGTTGCCGATGGTGTATATCATTTGTATGAAACCGAAGAAGATTATGTTAAATAGTTAGGTATCACTAGTGTGGTACCTTTTTTTGTTAATTTGCATTTGTTAATTGAAAAAGTATGATTGATTTGTTATAATTTTCACAAGAGGTGATGTATTTATGAAAGCAGCAATTTATAATGGTATTAAAAATGTAGAAATTAAGGAGTTACCTGATATTCAATGTGGTGATAACAATGTAGTTATTAAGAACTTGTATGCAGGTATCTGTGGTAGTGATGTTGGAGCGTATAATCATGGTGGGGATGCCGTATTTATTTTCCCTGGATTAGAGTTTGGACATGAAATGGTGAGTGAAGTTGTTGAAGTTGGTAAGAATGTTAAGGATATTCAAGTTGGACAACGTGTATTCCCGATTCCTAGTCATATTAAGAAGGATATGCTTAGAGCTTCTACTGCTGGTGGTTTCTCTGAGTATGTAGAAATTGAGGATTTTGAATTAGGTAAGAGTGCAGTATTAGTGCCTGAGAATGTATCTGATAAGGTAGCAGCATTAATTGAACCTTTCTTAATTGGGGTAAATGCAATTTCTCCATTTAAAGTGGAAAAAGGGAAAAAGGCAGTTGTTTATGGTGCGGGTCCTATTGGTTTAACTGCAGCGATTGCTTTAAAATATTTAGGTTGTGAAGTTGTTATTTGTGATGTTATCAATTCTAGATTAGAAATCGCAAAAGGTTTTGGTTTACATACATGTAATACAATTGAAGAAAATTATGTTGAAAAGTGTCAAGCAGCTATTGGTGGTAGTATGACAGTATTTGGTCAACCTGCAATTGATGCGGATTTCTATGTGGATGCGGCTGGTAATCAAGCAGTTATGGATTTATTCTTCCAAGGTGCTAAGTTTGGGGCTGAATGTTCTAGTATTGCTGTGCATCATAGACCTGTTACTTTAAATCTTGTGCCTGTTACTTATAATGGATTAAAGGTAGTTGGTCCAGTGGGAAGTTATCATACAAATTTACCATTAACGTTGGAAATCTTTAGTTCTGAACAATTTGATTTAGAAAAGATGATTACTCATGAGTATAGTCATGATCAATTGATTGAAGCGTTGGAACAAGCTACTAGAGCGGATGAAGCGTTAAAGGTTGTTATTAAATATTAGTTGATTGAAGAGGTATCAATTCGTTGATACCTTTTTTTGTTTGTTGTTTTGCTTTATAATATAGAAAGTATTGGGGGATATTTTATGATTGAAACGATTTTAACTAGACGTAGTATTCGTAAGTATACAGATGAGAAAATTAGCGAAGAGACATTAAATACATTATTGAATTGTGCTTTTAGTGCACCAAGTGCCATGAATCGTCGTCCGTTTCATGTTATTGTTGTGGATGATAAGGATATGTTACAAAAGATTGCGGATGCGGGTATGTATACAAAGATGATTGCGAATGCTTCAATGTGTTTAGTTATTTGTGGGGATCATAAAAGACAACCGTTTAGAGATTTTATAATTAATGATTGTAGTGCAATGATTCAAAATATCTTATTAGCAGCACATGAATTAGGGTTAGGTGCTGTATGGTGTGGAGTTATGCCTAGAATGGGATTGCATAAAAAGTTGAATGCGTTATTGGAGTTGCCATTAACGGTAGAGCCAATGGGACTTGTTTCATTGGGATATCCTGCGGAAACGAAGGAGAAATTAGAGCGTTTAGAGTGGGATAAAGTGCATAGACAAAAGTGGTAGGTGAGAATATGAAAACAGCATTAGTTGCTTTTAATGCGAAATATATACATAAGAATTTAGCTTTGCGTTGGATTTATGTGTCAAAACCCAAAGAAGAAGATGCAGAGATTTTTGAGTTTACGATTAATGATAAAATTGAAAATACATTACATAAAGTAGAAGCGTATCAACCAGATGTTATTGGCATTAGTGTCTATATTTGGAATGCGGAATATGTAAAAGAATGGATTGTTAAAATTCGTGAAGTGTTGCCGAATGTTAAAATTGTATTGGGTGGACCAGAAGTTAGTTATGAGAATGATGATTGGTTTGCTTTACCAATTGATGCAATTTTACAGGGTGAAGGTGAAATTACTTTCTGGCAGTATGTTCAAAATAAAGAGGATGTAGATGGTTTAAAGACAAGGGAGTATGTGTCTAGTGTTCCTTATGCGAAGGTTCCTATTTCGTATTTAGAAACTTTGGAGAGTCCGTATTTCTTAGAGATGGATAAGAAGGATATGGATAGACGTTATTTATATGTGGAAACAAGTCGCGGTTGTCCATATCGTTGTGCGTATTGTTTAGCTTCTTTGGATAATCAGGTGCGTATGTTCTCAGATGATTATTTGTTTGCACTATTTGATCAGTTAGAAACTAGTGGTGTACAACAAGTGAAATTCTTGGATCGTACCTTTAATGTAAAACCACAAAGAGCTTTAGCTATCGCAAAGCGTTTAAGTCAAATGCCTGAAGGAATGTCTTTTCAATTTGAAGTGGTGGCTGAAACATTATCTGAAGAATTGTTATCGTTCTTTTTGAATCAAACAAATAAAAATCGTTTCCGTTTTGAGATAGGATTACAAACGTTTAATGATCATGCTTTAAAAGAAGTGGGTCGTATTCAAAATAATGAGAAATTAGTATCGGTTATTGAAAGAATGCGTGATCATCAATGTATTATGCATGTGGATTTAATTGCGGGTTTACCTTTAGAGGATTATACATCATTTAAGGAAACCTTTAGAAAGTTATACTCATTGCATATTGATGAAATGCAAGTAGGTATTCTTAAGTTTTTAAAGGGTACGCGTATGAATGCCATGAAAGAAGAATATCAAGCAACACATGATGAACATTCTCCATATACCATTTATGAAAATAAGTGGATATCTAAAGAAGAAATTGAGATTGTAGATATTGTTGCTCATGCGGTTGAAAAGTGTTGGAATAGTGGTAAACTACGTAATACCATTCAATATATGACGAATTCTGGATGGGATGCATTTGAATTGTTCTATGAAGTTGGTAAGCAATTGATTGAATTAGGACATCCATATCAAGCATGGCAATTGTTTGATATTTTCTGGAAGTTATCGTATCAAAATCATAAGATGCGTGGTGTCTTGATGATGGATTATTATGCATTGTTTAAACAAAGACCAAAAAGATGGTTGAATATGCCATTTGATGAAGAAGTTAGAAAACAAATTGTGGATCGAATGGTGGAATATGGTTTTGTGAAAGAGCGTTTGCATCGTTATGCAATATTTGATTATGGATATATGGATGATGTATTATATTATCAATGTGTAGTTTATAATGAATTACAAACATTACCAGATCGTTATTTAATTTCGATGGATTTTGAAACTGTGAAAGAGGTATAGTTATGAAAGAAATTATGATTGTGTCTACCAATGCACATAAGATTGAAGAATTTAAACAAATGTTAGAACCATTAGGTTTTGTAGTTAAGAGTTTATTGGATGCGGATGAGAAGTTCGATATTGTAGAAGATGGTACAACATTCCAAGAGAATGCGGCTATTAAAGCGGATTTCATTCGTAATCAATGTAATATCATGGCTATTGCGGATGATTCTGGTTTAGAAATTGATGCATTAAATAAAGAACCAGGTATTCATTCTGCTCGTTATTTAGGGCATGATACGGATTATACATATAAGAATACAGTGATTTTAGAACGTATGAAGGGTGTTACTAATCGTAGTGCTCGATTTGTGAGTGCGATTGCTTTAGCGATTCCGAATCAAGAAACTAAAATCTTTACTGGTGTTTTTGAAGGTGAAATTCATACTTGTATTGCGGGTGGTAATGGATTTGGTTATGACCCAATTTTCTATGTACCAGAATGTGGTTGTACAAGTGCTGAATTATCTCCTGAAGCGAAGAATGCGATTAGTCATAGAGGAAAAGCGTTAGAACAAGTACTTGCGTATTTGAAAGAAGCAGGTCTATGAGAAAGCATTTAACGAATTTTGATTTAAAGGTAATTGCGATTATTACGATGACACTGGATCATATGGGATATTATTTATTTCCATTTGATGATTGGTTTCGCATTGTAGGAAGAATTGCAATGCCTATATTTGCATTTTTGTGTGCTGAAACGTTCCGTTATACAAGAGATAAAAAAGCGTATGCATTGCGTATGCTTGCTTGTGGTGTTGTGTATACATTGGTGCGTTTTTATGTTGAACCTAATGGAACAGGTGATATCTTTTTAACATTAGCTTTAGGTTTTTTAATGTTATGGGGATTAGAAGAAAAACAATATCTAATAACGGTTTCAGCATTTATCATTGGGGTATTAGTACCTGTTGATTATTATTGGTATGGATTGTGTATGGTACCAATGATGTATTATTTAAAAGATAAAAAGTTAGCGATGTTACTTGTGATGATGGTGATGAATGTCTTATTGGTTTCTACAAGTAATGTACATCCAATGCAGTATTATTCAATTCTTTCGATCTTTTTGATTTGGTTGTATAATAATCAAGTTGGATGTAAAAAGTGGAAGTATTTTTTCTACATTTATTATCCAGTTCATGTAGTAATATTAGCTGCGATAGCGTGGTTATAGGAGGTATATATGATTCATATTGTGTTATTTGAACCAGAAATTCCGCAAAATACGGGGAATATTATGCGTACTTGTGTAGCGACAAATAGTGTTTTGCATTTAATTGAACCATTAGGTTTTTCTGTAGATGAGAAACATTTGCGTCGTGCAGGATTGGATTATCGTAAGGATTTAACAATGCATGTACACCCTAATTGGGAGGATTTTACAGCTAAGTATCCTGGAGAGTATTTCTTTGTGTCTCGTTATGGGAAAAAGTCTCCAGATATGTTTGATTTTAATGCAGTTGAAGGTGATATTTTCTTAGTATTTGGTAAAGAAAGTACAGGTATTCCAAAACGTATTATGATTGATCATTTAGAAAATCAAATGCGTTTACCAATGGTTGCGAGTGCTCGTAGTTTAAACTTATCCAATTGTGTAGCTATTTGTACTTATGAGTGTTTACGTCAATTGGGATATCCTGGTTTAAGTCGTGTAGAAGTAATTAAAGGTGAAGACTTTATTGGGAATGAATAATGAAATATATTGATCGTTTCTTTGATAGTTATCCAAAAAGAGTATTAGTTGTATATGTAGTGATTATTGGTATCTTATTGTATTTTCAATATCATAACGCATCATTGAGCTATGCTTTGTATCAAGTAGAAGATATTAATAGTTTATACAAGCTATTAGATGTAACAAGTATTTATTCTAGTTTGATTGGTAGAGTCATTGTTGGATATTTAAACTTTATGAATACAAGTAGTGGGGTTATAAAAATATTGTTATATGCCTTTGACTTGTTACATGTGGTGTGGTTTGGACTCGTTATCGTATTTTGTTTACATGGAATTGATGATGACTTGTTTGTGCGTGCTAGATGGCATGTGTTATTTAGTATCGCTTTAGAGTGGTTGGCTATTTGTGGAGTCTTTTTGATGGCAATTATTGCAATGAGTAGTGGTACAGCATTGATTGCGATTACCTGGATTCATCGAGCGGCAATTGTATTTGGAATTGTACAAGTTGTATTAGTTATCCTACATCTTTATTTGGTGTTTGATACATTTTATAGTATATCTTTTGAAGAAGAATAAATTTTTGACAAGAATTCGTAGGAGTTCTTGTTTTTTTAGCGAATAAGTATAGTAGAGGCCATTTTTAGAAGGAGGAGTAATAGATGTGCCTTTACAATATTTTTTGTGGGAGAAAACATGAATTTTGAATTCATCATTTTTGTAGATTTTATATTTACATATAAGAATCTATTTATAGAATGTTGGAAATTATTATCACTTAGATAATAAAAGTTCAAGTTTAGTTTCTCCTTCTACAGCGAAACCCCAGCGCGGACACACTGG
>JAFZDT010000128.1 GCA_017561055.1 Erysipelotrichaceae bacterium | reverse complement strand
TATGATTTTCAATTTGTATGTAGTCCTACATTGTATACACAAGATTCTAGATTTATTTCTAATTCTGATTTTTTGGAAAAAGTAAAACATAATTCAAAACATGAAATTTTGAATACCATTCATCAAACAGAACGATTAACGTTTGATGAGGAGATTCAAGGAATGATTCTTGCACCATGTACTGCAAATACTTTAGCAAAATTAGTGAATGGTATTTATGATAATGGATTATTACTAGCATGTAAAGTAATGTTACGCAACCATAAGCCTATTGTCATTGGTTTTGCATCGAATGATGGATTAGGAATTGGGGCAACAAATCTTGCAAAAGCTTTACAGATGAAGAATATCTATTTTGTACCATTTGGACAAGATGATTATTTGCATAAGGAAAATAGTTTAGTATGTGATTGGAATCAGATGAATGCTACATTTGTATCTGCGTTGCATCATAAGCAATTACAACCAATTTTGGTTAAGGGGAAATAGATGATTGGTAAATATATGGTGGCACTAGTTACACCTTTTACTAGTGGGAATACAGTAGATGTTAAAGCATTAAAAGAATTGGTGATTCGTTTATTACAAGATGGAGTTGATGGCTTTATTGTTTGTGGTACTACGGCTGAAGTTTGTACTTTGAGTATGGAAGAAAGATTATTAATCGTAGATACTGTGATTGAAACAGTTGCTGAAAGAGCTGCTGTTTGGGTGGGATGTGGTACCAATTGTACAAGACAAAGTTATTTCTATATGCAAAGTGTAGAACAAAAAGCTATTGATGGTATTTTATTGGTTGTTCCTTATTATAATCGACCTTCTCAAGAGGGAATGTATCAACATTTTTATTATTTGGCTCATCATACAAAACATCCAATTATGTTATACAATGTTCCAAAACGTACAGGAGCGAAATTAGAAAATGAGACGATTGAGAGACTGATTGAAAATTGTGAAAATGTTGTAGTCTTAAAACAGGCGTGTTCAGATTTTTCTATTTGTCATTCTAATGTTGTGAAAGAACATAATTTTAAAGTTTTAAGTGGAGATGATGGTTTATTGTTAGAATGTTTACAAAATGGCGGATATGGGATAGTAAGTGTTTTAGGGCATATTGTGAATCATAAAATTAAAAAGATTATTGATGCTTATGATAGAGAAGTTTGTTTGTATGAGGATGATAAAGAATTAAAGAAAATGAGTGATGTTGTATTTAAAGAAAGTAATCCTTGTGGAATAAAGTATTTATTAGCTAAAAAAGGATTAATAAATATATTTGTGCGCTTACCATTGGTTGAGGTAAGTGATGCTACAAAAGTTGTAATCGATATGTATTTTGACTAGGATTATTATAAATCTTTTGTTATAATAGATGTGTTTTGGAGGGATTTATTATGGTTACATTCGCTTTATGTACTGCTTTTGGAATATTTTTGTGTTGGCAATTTTCTAAAGCTTATTTTTTAGGAAAGAAAAAACATAAAGAATTATTGGCAGATGGATATAAATTTGAAGTAGTTGATACAAGTCGTTTAATGATGTCTGTATATTTAGCAGCTATTGTTGTTGCTGTATGTTTATTCGTATATTCAGTTGTAAATATTGATACATTTGAATTATGGGAAACAGGTATTAGTACTGGTTCATTAGTTACATGTATGGCTATTGGTAAGATGTTATCCTCATCTGTGTTCCATAAGTTCTATTATGATGATGAAGTGGTTTTATATATCAACCAAGTATATCGTTGGAAGGGTATTAAAAGCATTTCAACAGCTAAACGTAGTTTGTTTAAATCAAGTTTGAACTTATATAATGGTAAGTCAGTAACAATTCCTAAAAAAATTGGTATGCACATTGATCAAATGATGGCAGAGAAAAAGAAGAAATAATGTTTCTTCTTTTTTTTTCGGCAAAATCTGTATGTCTATACGGTCATACTATTTTTGGAGGCGAAATTATGATTCAAGTTAAAGTGTTAATTGAAACAGATGAAGAGGAATTAGAGGAAGTAGTAAATAGCTTTTTAGAGGATATGGATGAATTAGAAGTATTATCGATTCAGTATAGTATGAGTCAAGTTTTAGTTGATGAAGAAATTGAAACTACATATGGAGCTATGATTATTTATCGTTTAGAAATTGAATAACCGTTCATACTAGTTTTAGGAGGTATATATATGAACCAACAATCAATTGCTTGTGAAGTAGATACATGCATTTATTATGAGAAAAATAAATGTATGGCAAAAAAGATTACAGTTAGTAAAGATTGTGATAGTGTAAGTACATCTATTGATACGAATTGCCAAACATTTCAATCAAAGTAAAAGCCCAATGGGCTTTTCTTTTGTTTAGAAATTAAAAGAAGTATGCTATAATAACTAACGAGGTGAAACGAATGAAAAAAATTCTAGTCACAATGCTTTGTTTAACTTTACTTTGCGGTTGTCAAAGCAATAAGATTGATATAAATGAAGAAAGAGCACAAGTATATGCTTCGTATATTACAGCGATTCAGGATAATGAAAATTTTATGGAAGAATCTTCATATTTTGATATTACTACAGCGATGAACAAAATTAGTGAAGATGAGTATCGTTGGGATGTGATTATTGATTCTCCAAAAGTTGCTATGTATGAAATTCAAATTTTGGCAGTTGAAAGAAATGTAATTGGTACATTGCGTGATGATAAGATTATGCCTTCTTTTGGAATTTTAGAGGAAGATGTTTATAATATGATTCCAAATCAAGTGGATTTGAATAAAGGATATGTAGAAGGTTTTACTTTAAGTGGTATGACAGAATTACCTGAAGTTACAATTGAAGTGATGGTTGTATGGACGGGTTATGCAAAATTAGCTCAAAATCGTGAGTTTTTCTATTTGCATGCGAAGTATGAGGAGCCTAAACAATAATGACAAATCAAAAACGTAAGCAATCGATTATTGCTGGTGCTTTAACGGGTACTGCAGGGATATTTTTAACTAAGGCTTTAGGTTTATTGTATGCTTCTCCATTTCAAGCGTTAGCTGGAAATGAGATGATTTTCTATACAAGTACATATCAAATTTATGAATTTCTATTAACGATTTCTCAATCGGGTATTCCTTTTGCGATTGCGACGCTTGTTGCGAAGTATATTGCGAAAGAAGATTATAAAACAACATTAATGGTACGTAAAATATCTGGGTTTATGCTCGGATGTTTTGGTGTTATTTTGTTCGCTGGTGTGGTATTGTGTTCTGGACAAATTGCTGGTTATTTGTCTGAGGGCAGAGATGTTATTTATTTGCAAAAGTTTCAAACGTCTATTATTTTAGTTTCTTTTGCGGTAATTGCAGTACCAATTTTAAGTGTCTTTAGAGGCTTTTATCAAGGATTAAAAGAAGTGAAGGCTTATGCTTTCTCACAAGTATTGGAACAATTTGTTCGTGTAACGTTCTTATTATCTATGGGTGCGTTATTGGTTTATGTATTGAATCAAGCTCAAATTTGGGCTGTTTATTTTGCGGTTGTTTCTACTTCAGTTTCTGCTGTAGCCGCAATTGTTTATTTTTTGTATTTCGATAAACAACATATGCCAGAATTAAAGCAATTGGCTGGTGAACAAGATGGTGAAGGAAAAAGCACAATTGATGTATTTAAAGAAATTTTGTATTTTTCGATTCCGTACTTCTTGATTAGTATTGTAGCGAATTGTAGTGGTATGGTTAGTTTGATGTTTGTAAATCGTGCTTTACAAACATATGGATATTCTGCTGTGGAAGCAGATGTTATTTATAGTATTATGAATTTTAATGCTTTTAAATTAGTATCAATTCCTCAAATTTTGGGTCCTGGTTTTGCGATAGCAATTATTCCACATATTACTTCTTGTTTAGCGGTGGATGATTTTGATGGGGTTCGTAATAATGTTGCGAAAGCATTTACTTCTTGTGTTTATATTGCGTATCCAGTAATTTTATTAATGATCCTATTTGCGAAAGAGATTTATTTTGTGATGTATGGTGCGATGAATCTAGAATATGGTGCAAGTGTATTGCGTTGGGCATTGATGGTTTCTTGTGTTTGGATTGTTATGACATTGTGTTCTAATACATTATTAGCTTTAAAGTTAAAACGTTTTACTTTGGTATGGAATGTATTTTCTGTAGGTGTATTATTTGTATTGGTTCGTCCTTTGGTTGAATTATTTGCATATCGTGGTATGTATAGTTTATATGCTTGCTTATATATTGCATACATTGTTTTATCTTGCTTATTGATGAAGATAAAGTATCATATGGAGTTTAAACCAATGTTTAAAATGATGAGTAAATCATTATCATGTTTGCTTGCGATTGTTGTTGTAGTTGGTATGGTTAATTTAATTGGTATTGATTGGATTGCATATGGACGTATTGTGACACTATTTGGTGTTGGTGGTATTTGCGTTGTAGCTATGATTGCTTATTTGATTTGTAGTTATATGTTGCATTTGCCACAAGATATTTTTGGTTTTGATTTGAAGCGTTTGAAAGGGCTATTGAGAAGATAATGCGTATTGATAAGTTTTTGTCACATGCGGGCTTTGGAACTCGTAAAGAAGTTAAAAAGTTGATTCGTTCTGGTTTGGTTTCTGTAAATGGTGTCGTTATTAAAAATGATGATGCGAAAATTGATGAAATTAGTGATGAAATTATGATTGGTGATGAAATGGTTAATTATCAAAAAGATGTGTATTTGATGATGAATAAGCCTGCTGGTTATATTTCTGCAACTGAAGATGACTATGAACCTACGGTTATGGATTTATTTACAAAGTATGAAGGTAAGGATATTTTTCCTGTTGGTCGTTTAGATAAAGATACAGAAGGATTCTTGTTATTAAGTAATGATGGTGATTTAGCGCATCGTTTGCTTTCTCCAAAACATCATGTTGAAAAAGAATATTATGTAGAATTGGATCATGATTTTGATGAATCATATGTTCCAAGCATTGAAGAAGGAATTCGTTTGAATGATGAAGAGGTGTGTGCTCCTGCTAAAGTGTGTAACATTCAAGGGAATTGTTTGCATTTAATTCTTACAGAAGGTAAGTTTCATCAAGTGAAACGTATGATGATTGCATGCGACAATGAAGTGACTTATTTGAAACGTTTGCGTATGGGGAATTTATGGTTAGATGATTCTTTGGAAAGTGGAGATTATCGTCCATTAACGGAGGAAGAATTATTGTTGTTGGAATGTAAAAAAGAAGCCTAGGCTTCTTTTTTTGATGGAAAAAAGTATGCAGGAGTGCCGACAGCGACATATTCTGCTGGTACATCTTTTAAAACGGTAGCGTTAGCTCCGATTTTTGCGTTTTTGCCGATTGTGATATTACCTAATATTTTAGCACCAGCTCCAATCATGACACCATCTTCAATTGTTGGATGACGCTTTCCTTTTTCAGTAGTTCTTCCACCAAGTGTTACTTGGTGAAAGATAGTAACATCATTTTTGATGATTGTTGTTTCTCCTATGACGACTCCCATTCCATGGTCAATTACAAAACCTTTACCAATTTGAGCGCCAGGATGAATTTCAATTCCTGTTAGCCATCTTGCAAATTGAGAGAATAATCTTGCTAGAAAGTATAATTTGTGATTGTAAAGAAAGTGATTGAAGTAGTGCAACAATCGTGCATGGAATCCTGGATATAACAGAAATATTTCTAATAATGAACGTGCGGCAGGGTCCATTGCTTTATAGCGTTTTAAATCGTATATAATGCTACGCATCTTGTATCTCCGATAGGTATTTTTCTAATCCATCTGGTGCGATAGTAACGATTTTTTTATTTTTGACTTCTTGTGCGATTTGTAACGCTATTGCAATATTTGCGCCGCTTGATAATCCAATTAATATTCCATGTTCTTTTGCGAAATTGATAGCTGTTTCTAAGGCTAATTCATCAGATACAGTATAGACATCATCTAATAGTTTTGTGTCTAGTATTTGTGGTATGAAGTTTGCGCCAATTCCTTGAATTTTGTGTTTTCCTGCATGTCCTTGTGTTAATAATGGACTTGATTTTGGTTCTATACCATAAATAATGGTATCTTTATTGTGTTCTTTTAGTTTTTTAGCAATTCCAGTTATAGTACCACCTGTACCAATAGCTGCTATAAAAATATCTGGAGTAACATCATTTAAAATTTCTTGTGCTGTTGAGTCGTAGTGTGCATAGGCATTGGCTTCATTACTAAATTGTTGTAACGAAAGATAGTTTTCGTGTTGTTGAAGTTTTTCATTCATATAATCCATAGAGCCTTGCATACCTTTTGAGGCATCTGTAAGGATTAATTTGGCTCCATAGGCTTTGATGAGTTGTCTTCTTTCTAAGCTCATAGACGCAGGCATAACGATTTCTAGAGGGATTTTATAGGCTTGTGCTAGCATGGCTAGTGCGATGCCTGTATTACCACTTGTAGCTTCAATTAATACTGTGTCTTTTTTGATAATGCCTTTGTTTAAAGCATCTTTTAACATGTATAGTACTGCGCGATCTTTAATACTACCGGCAGGATTATATTTCTCTAATTTTACATAAATTTCATTCGTGTTGTACTTGAATGAGAATAGGGGTGTTTGACCAATCAACTGGTCAATAGAGTGAATAATCATAATTTATCCTCCTTTTTTATATTCTAATATACAGTATATGTAGGTAGAATACAAATAATATGCACAAAAAAAGCAACCCCATAGGATTGCTTTTGTTAGATTACTATCTGTTGTAGAATTCTACTACTAATGCTTCGTTGATTTCTTGGTTTAATTCAGAACGTTCTGGTAAACGAACGAATGTACCTTTTTTAGTTTCTTTATCGAAAGTAACGAATGCTGGTGTATTTAAGTTAGCTTCTAAAGATTCAACGATAACTTTGTTGTTTTTAGATTTTTCTCTAACTTCAATAACATCACCTGGCTTACAAATGTAAGAAGGGATATCTACTTTGTGACCATTTACTAATAAATGACCGTGGTTAACTAATTGACGAGCTCCACGACGAGTTGTTGATAAACCCATACGGTAAGCTACGTTGTCTAATCTTGATTCTAATAAGAATAAGAAGTTGTGACCTGTAACACCTTTCATTTTACCAGCTTTTTTGTATGTGTTATAGAATTGTTTTTCGTTAACACCATACATGAAACGAATTCTTTGTTTTTCACGTTGTTGTAATCCGTAGTTGCTTAATTTAGCACGTTTTGTTGGTCCATGTTGACCTGGAGCGTAGTTACGCTTTGTTAGTTCTTCACCAGTTTCTAAAATTGAGAAACCTAAACGACGAGATTTCTTCCATACTGGTCCTGTAATTCTTGCCATGTTTTCATCCTCCTTATAGTTTTATGGCTCATCATAAAACATACGAAGCACAAATTATCGTGATTGTGTGTTGATACTAAGGTGTTTTCCCTCGTTTGCAGCTAAGGTACTCTATTCACTACGGTTTAACCGTTATCAACGCGGATAATCAGACTTTGTGTGCTGCACATTTTGACGCTAATGTAATATATCATTTCTACTATTGTTTGTCAATAAAATATATAGGTTTTTTAAATGATTTTAATGTATTGAAATCGTTTGTTAATTAGTGAAAAAAATGGCTCAATGTGTTACTATATTACATATGAGGTGGTATCTATGAGTTTGAATGAAGTTATTACAACGGTTCTTTCATCCGTATGGTTTTATATAGCAGTTGGTCTACTATTTTTAGCGATTATCTATTTAATTGTTCGTAATATGACGAAAAAGAAATTAATGAAAGAAATGCAACAAATGGAAGTGCGTTATACAGAAATGAAAACAATTCCATTATTGTTTAAATTAAATAAAGCTACAGCTTTAGCAAGAATGAATCAAGAAGTAGCTAGTATTTTAGCAGAAAAAGATGCGGAATATGATAAAGTACAATTGGATATTAAGGCAGTTGCGCAATTGTTAGCTGATACTGATGATTTGATTGAGTTAGGTAAGTATTCTTTGGCTAAAAAGAATAATAAGGATCTTGTGGAATTATTGAGTAGTACTGAAAATAAAGTTAAAGAATTAAATTCTATTTTAGATGGTATTTTACAACAAGAGGTTCAACAAAGGGAACAAATCAATCTTCTTAAAGAAGAGTTTAGAAATATGAAGATTGAGTATACAAAAAATTCAAATCCTTTTATTTATTCATATGAAGCAATTGAAGAACGTTTCTTAGGCATTGAAAAGTTATTCTCTTCTTTTGAAGAATGTATGTATGCATCAGAATTCCAAAAAGCGAATGACGTGAAAGCTGAAATTGAAGAAAAGTTAGGATACTTGCATAAGATTTATCAAGAATTGCCAGATTTGTTAGTGATGGCGCGTGGTATTTTGCCTCGTACTGTCGATGAAGTGAGTAGTATGTATGCCCAGTCAAAACAAAAGGGTGTGTATTTAAAGCATTTACAAATTGCTAAAAATATTGAATTTATTAATGATTCGATGAAGGCGGATTTGCATGCGTTGAAAAATGCAGAAGTTGAAGGTATTGATGAGCATTTAAAAGAATGTCAAAAGCGTTTGCATCAATTGTTGCAACAAATTGAAAAAGAAAATAAGTCTTATGATGAATCTTTAAGTATGCGTAATTTAGCATTTGCAGATATTGATAAAATGGAAAGTAGTGTTTCTCGTATACAAAAATTATATAACGATGTTTCTATGCGTTTTGGTTTTGAAAATATGGAAGATACAATTACTGGCTTATTAGAATCATGTGAACAATTGAGACAAGAAAAAGTTCGTATTGATGCATTGATCCAAGAAAATACAAGTTCTGCGACTTCTTGGTTAATTGCCTTACGTGAATTGCGTCAAAAGATTGATATTAGTTTTGCGGATGTGAAAGTGATTCAAGAAAAGTTAGAGCATGCTTGTCTTGATGAATCACATGCGAAAACACAATTGATGAAATTGTATTTAATTATGAATGAAATGCAAGCACGTGTGCGTAAGCATCGTCTGTTATCGATTTCTGAAAGTTATGAAGAAGATTTAAAGACTGCGTATGTATATGTAGATTCTATTGAAAACTTATTAAAAGAAATTCCTTTGAATATTAGTTTGTTGAATAAAACTTTAACAGAAGCTATTGATTTTATTTATCGTTTCTATAACAATGTGAATAAAATTTTAGGTTCTGCAACTATGGTGGAAGATGCGATTGTTGTAGGTAATCGTTGTCGTTCTACGTATGGGGAAGTGGATATGGAATTGACTCGTGCAGAATTAGCATATCGTAATGGTGAATATACAAAAGCATTAAGTGTTGCCTTTAAATCTCTTGAGAGTGTATATCCAAATTCTGCAGAAACTATGATTAAAAATAGTGCGAAAAAGGAAGCGTAAATATGATTTATGTAGATTATGCAAGTACAACTCCAACAAGTGAAGATGTGTTGAAGAGTTATAATCAACTATTAAATCGTTATTATGCAAATAGTGAGTCTTTACATTCTTTGGGTGTAGAAGTGTATCAAACTATGGAAAAAAGCCGTCAACAAACGGCTTCTTTATTAAAGGTGAAGCCTAATGAGGTTATCTTTACTTCTGGTGCTAGTGAAGCGAATTCTATGGCAATTAAGGGAATTTGTTTCCAATATCAAAGTAAGGGGAAACATATTATTACTTCTAGAATTGAGCATTCTAGTGTGTTAAATGCTTTTATGCAATTGGAAGAAGTATTTGGTTTTGAAGTAACGTATGTGGATGTTGATGAACATGGAATTGTAGATGTGGAACAATTACGTAATAGTTTACGTAATGATACTATCTTGTGTTCGATTATGTATGTAAATAATGAGGTTGGAGCAATTCAACCAATTGGTGAAATTAAGAAATTAATTCGTAAATATCCGAATTGTTTCTTGCATGTAGATTGTGTACAAGCATTGGGTAAGTTGCCTATTGATTTACAAGATATTGATTTAGCTACGATGTCTGCTCATAAAATATATGGGTTAAAGGGTAGTGGTATCTTAGTTAAAAAGCAACATATTTCTTTAGTACCATTAATTAATGGTGGACAACAAGAAATGGGATTGCGTGGTGGTACGGCGAATGCGTGTACGCATATTATGTTTGCGAAAACGTTGCGCTTGGCTCTAGAACAACAAGAGTCTCGTTATCAATATGTTAAGAAATTGAATAATTTTTTGCGTGAAGAGTTAAGTAAAATTGATGGAGTTGTTTTAAATAGTTCATTAGAAGCATCACCATTTATTTTAAGTTTTTCTTGTTTGCGTTTACCTAGTGAAGTGCATATGAATGCATTGAATGATAAAGGTATTTTGGTGTCTGCGCAAAGTACTTGTGGTTCTAAATCACATGCGTATTCTTATGTTTTACAAGCTATGGGGATTAAGAATGAACGTTTACATGGTGTAATTCGTTTGAGTTTATCGCACTTGAATACAATGGATGAAATGCGTACAATTGTAGAGGTTGTAAAGGAGAATGTTAAAAAATATGGAATATAGTTATGAATATATTTTAGTTCGTTTTGGTGAATTAAGTACAAAAGGAAAGAATAAGAAAGATTTTATTAAACGCTTAACTGAAAATGTTAAAAATGCGTTACATAATTTTAGTAAATTAGAATATAAGCGTACACATGATCGTTTATATATAGTGTTAAATGGTGAAGATGAAAAGGCGATTAGTCCAATTTTGGCTAATGTATTTGGTATTCGTTCTTTCTCATTAGCTATTCAAGTACCTTCTGATATT
>JAFZDT010000127.1 GCA_017561055.1 Erysipelotrichaceae bacterium | reverse complement strand
ACTAAGAAAATAGGAAAGCCTACATTTTGAATTACATCAATAACTTGTTCCATAAATCCTCCTAATCGTTTTTAACCAAAGTAAATGATATCTCCATATTATCATATATCCACCCAGGAAGAAAATGCAGAAGTAACTCTGTAGTATCCTGTGTTATAGTGAACGTTACAAGGTTTGCATCGATACAATCAAGCGTAGTTTCGGGTAAGTTATCGATACTGAACTCGAAGAACCCTTCGTCACCCATAGGTATTGTATAACTGAATGTATAATTTCCAGGTTTTAAAACACAAGGTATATGAAACATAATATCATCATTGTTTTCACCGTTTATAGTTAATGATTTTTTTGTATTATCATAATCAAATGTTAAGCCCTTCTGTGTTGTTGGAAAATCATAACTACTCAAATCAAACAAGTTTTCAGGTATTTCAGTAGATAAACTAAACTCAGTGCATTTTAGACCAACGTCCATAGCATCATAAGCAACCATAGAAACTTGATAATTGCCTGCTTCAAGCACTTGATTAATAGTTCTTGTAAAACTTGCGTTATTGTCATTCCTAATCAGTGTAAACTGGTATACCGACGTCCAATCATCGTTTGCTATAATAGCGTATAGGTAGTCAGGACTACCTTCATAACCAGTAACTTCAAAAGTTGCTTTTAAATTATGTGTTTCAGTTAATGTGAAGTCTAACATTAGCAGTTTATCGTCACCTACAGTACTATTACTTATCCAAACATCTAAATTATCGCTTGTTAAGCTTCCCTCAGCACCACAATTATTGTAAACATCAACCCACTTTTCTGCAATTGTGTACTTTAAAAGTTCATATATTTTTTTTCCATTGAGTTTTATTAGTGATATTATTGAATTGTTTATTTTTACTTTTTTAATATTACTTCCTATCTTTAAACTCATAATATCATTCCTTTACTAAATATAAAACTCCCTCTTCTTCAACCTCTGGTAAACTATCAACTACCGCTATTGACTTGATTGTATCCGATGAAACATTACCTGCATTAATTTCAGTTCCACTTAAGTATACTTTACCATCATATATTTCAACCCTCTTATCACTTGTTGAAGCAGCTGCACTCAATGTACCTGTTGGTTCAGTAGTTAAATAAGTTCCATCGTATAAAATTTGTGCAGTTGATTGGTAAACTTCTAAATCTATGTCAAACACGAACCATTCTCTACACTTTAAATATACTGTATCAGTTGTATCTGCATTTGTGTAAACAACAATGTCACATAGTCTAAGTGGTTCTTCTAATGTGTATGTATCTGCATTTATATTGAATAAAGATATTCCTGTTGTAGTTCTATTCCAAATCAATGCATTTATCATTGCCATATCTTTCGATAAGAAACCACCAACTCGACCTTTTAAAATTACACTAGCACTATTTTTGCTATTATCTTTAGGAAGTTTTACGAGTGGAAAATATATAACAGGACTGTTATCTTCTGCTTTATTGCATATTCTAAATCTTGTTTTTACATCTCCATTATCATTTGGTAAAACACTTGTGTTAGTTTTATTATCTAATTCTTTTTTTGTAGCATAGTCTGATAAATCAACTCCGCCACCAACTTCAATATTAGAAATTTGATCCTCAACGTATTCTTTTGATGCATAGTCTTTTGCTTCAAGTGTTGTTTCATTTATAAATCCACTATCGTTTTCCAAATCGCTTGTTTTTGTTGGTAGTTCTTCTTTTTTAGCATAACTACTCAAATCTATATCAGTATTCCCGCCGCCTAATTCTGCATTAGCAATAGCCTCGGAAACATACTGTTCCGTAGCATATCCATCTAAAGAAGGATAATCTGGTAAGTTAATAGTACCGTTATTATGGTTATAAGTGTTACCGTTAACCTCAATATTAATAGTTAAACCGTCTGCTCCTTTTTCACCAGGGTCTCCTTTTGGTCCTTGTGGTCCTTCAATACCTTGAGGACCTACATCACCTTTTTCACCTTTAGAACCATCAATACCATTTGCACCTGGCTCACCCTTGATATTTATAGGAGCTGGGTTTAATAAACCTCCATTATTAGTCCAACTAATAATACCTTCTTGGCTGACAGATGGTATAAATGTTACACCATCAATACCATCAATACCAGGAGTACCTATTAGAGAGTCACTTTCTGTTTCGATTGTATTAGAAAATACATCAGTTTCAATTATATTTTCTTCAAACATTATTACTCACCACTTTCTGGATATAAGATAAATTCTTTAGGACCAGACTCATCCCATCCTAAAATAGTCTGTCCTTCATTTAAAACAACATCATACCAATATGTAACTTCTTTGTTGATTAATTCTCCTATTTTACTATCTTCTTTTGTGATTACGATAGGACAAACTTCAGTTGGTTCGGTTACGATTGTAGTTATCCTCATAGCCGTTTCGTCTTTATCAAAACCATTTTTAGGTTTGACTGTTAGAACCAATTTATCCCCAACTTGAAATGTGTATGGAACACCGTTCACTTTATGCTTAAATCTTAAAGTACCTTGGTCTCCCCTAGTACAATGAATTGTT
>JAFZDT010000126.1 GCA_017561055.1 Erysipelotrichaceae bacterium | reverse complement strand
TTGTTGTGTAATATGCTCTATTACATACAATTTCACCTGATGATCTTGCATAATAATAGTTACCATCAATTAACATTAATCCACCGTAGTAATTCTTTCCATCTTTTACATACCATGGTTTGCCTTTATATTCATGTATACCTGTAAAGTATGTTGCATCTTTAATATACTTTCCATCTTCAGCAAACTCATACCAGTAAATGCCTTCTTCCATATTACTACGATTAACCTCTATTGAACGTAAGCCTGTATAGATATAATAATCTTCACCAAAATAATATTTATAACCTTCAATTTCTTGCCATGTTCTTCTATAGAATCCAGGACCAAAACTATATTTTGTTCCTACGCTATCAGTTACCCATGCTCCTTTAACTAAAATAGCATTTTCATCAAATGTATAAGTTAATCCAGAGATTGTTTTTTCACCTACAGCAAGTTCATATGTTTTTGAGTCTGCATAACAGTATCCATCTTCTACTGTTTGCCATCCAGCTTGTAACACATTTGCAAATGAATAATATAATTTATCATTTAATTCAAAAATTCCA
This sequence comes from Erysipelotrichaceae bacterium, assembly GCA_017561055.1. Taxonomy (GTDB): domain Bacteria; phylum Bacillota_I; class Bacilli_A; order Erysipelotrichales; family Erysipelotrichaceae; genus RGIG4607. Next base: position 3,788 of record JAFZDT010000126.1, on the reverse strand, counting down.
GTACCTGATTCATAAACATGTTTTTCTCCATCACATGAGCATACAAATTGTCCGTTTTCAATTACATAAGTGTGGCCAATTCTTTCTAAAATTGTACCCCAATCTACAACAGACTTACATGTTTCACAATATGTTCTATTTTCATAACCACTTTCGTAAACTGTTGCTTCTTTATTTAATACTGTTAATTCTGCATCATGCAAATGGTATGGAGAAGAAATTGTCGTTAATTCTGTTGCAACATTGATGTTTCCTCCAACTGTGTATGTATCACCATTAGCAAGAGTAACTTCACCATATGTCATTTCACACTCGATATTTACTGTTGGTTTATTGCTAAGATCTTTTTCAGTTCCATCAGCATATTTAGCTGGATCATAATAACTATTATTCACATAACTGTATCGATCATATGTCCACACACGTGCAGGAATACTAATAAGAACTGTGTCTTCTGCATTAACTTTTTTCGCATCTTCTAATTCAACTGTTATAGTTAACAATTCAGACACTTCATTATATACATAAGTAGCTTTAAATCCATTTGCTACTACTGAACCCTCTGTTTCCCATTTATTTGCATTATTTAACTTAATATCTGTAACAAGTTTGTTAACTTTAGTAATGTCATCTACTTTAACATCTACATAGTAAATAGATTGAGCTTTTGCAGCTTCACTAGAATCATTATGCCCAGTTAATTCAACTACTGGTGTTCCATTAACTTCAAATGTTCTATATATAGCAGCCATATTGCCTAATTCATCTTTAATTTCAAATTTAACAGTATGTTTGCCACTTGTTAAAGTTACATCTTGACAAGAAAGAACACTACCTTGTACAGTAGCAATCACTTCTTTACCATCTACATAAATCTTACCAGTTGTAGTATCTAATGCAGCATTATCAGCAACTGTAGCTGCAAATGCCACTTTATTTCCATCAATCTTAGTTTCATTATTTAATGTAACTGCAACATCAGATGTAGAATAAGTTGGATTAGTAATTGTAGGTAATACTCTATCATCAACTGCTGAACTATAATCTAAAGTAATATCATCAATATAGAATGTCACTTCAGAAGGTAGAGTAGGTTTAACATATGTACGAATAAATGATGGAGATCTTGAATTACTTACATCTGATGCAACAGGTGTGCATAGATAATCATATTTAGAAATATCAATTGTTGCATATACCCATCTTGATTCTGGAACATCTGCATTAGTTGCAGAGTTTAAGTTTGTTGATTTTCCAGTTAAAGCAGAAGTAAACATAAAGTGATCTTGTTTACAAGAGTATGTACCATCTGCATTTTTTACATATAATTGTGATTGGAATGCAACACCAGCTGTACCAGTTGAGAATGCTTCTTCAGGAATATATAACCACATACCTAAAGTAGTAGCTTTCATTCCATTTGCAACATCACGTAATACAATAGTTTCACCAACATTGAATAATACGTTATATGACCAATTACCAAAGTTAGCGTTTGTATTATCTAGTTTCCAAGCAAGAGCATATTTGCCGTTTCTAACTTGTCCGCCATTTTCTTTAGACGCAACAAAAGTTTTACTACTTAAATATGCGTTAAATTGACCAGCCAACGGTTCTGCTCCGACTAATGTATTATTTACACCTTTGTCTTGGCTCCATTTTTTAGCTTCTTCAAATCCAACAAATCCTGCTTTATCTCCATTTTCGAAATTGTAGATAACTTCAGAACCTTTACCAAATTCAATAGCATATGTAAGCGCAATATCTCCATATTTTACTGTTACATTTACACCTGAAATAGAAGTATCAGATGTAGCAGTGAACTTAAATCCATCAAGAATACCTGCATTTTCATTTGATAATGTAACACTTACTGCATTTAAATCATAATATACATTTGCTTCACCAATCATAGCAACGATTGGAAGAGTAATTGTACGAACTTTTTCTTCCGTAGAATAAGGTATTACTGTAGAAGTAGCTGAAAGCTTAAATACTTCTGGATCAGCAACGTTAATAGTCTTAGAACCAACAACAGTACCATTCACTGCAACATTTACTACAACTGCACCTTTTTTACCATTAGACTTAAATACACCATCATTAATTGTTCCAAATGAATCATCAGACAATGTCCATGTAATATTAGCAGGCATATTCATAGCATAACCATGAGTATCAATTGCTTCAGCACCAAATTTAAACTCTGTATTTGGAGCAAAATAGTCATAATCAGAATTAATATTAATTACATCTAATTCTCCTGTTGGTCCAACATTAGAAACAACAAAAACACCATGAGCTGTAGGTCTTTGCGCACCATCACAAGGAACAGATCTCATTGTGAAGGTTTCTTCCCCAACACGTTTTGTTAAGAATGTAGAAGATCCACCACCGTCACAGTTAGCTGCCCATTGACAACCTAATTCAAGCATGATTTCTCCTTCTTCATAACTACTTAAACCAACTGAGTTATTCGCACCACGTCCATCATTCATACAAATAACTAATGTTCCATCTGGTTTAATACCTACCATTGAACGAGCTGCATCATCGTTTCCACGCTTTTCAGTTGTATTTACAAGTTTCCCATCTTTAACAACCATACCGAAAGAAACACCAACTGCATGTAAAAGTTTTCCTGACGCTAAGTAATTATCAAAATCAGTTTTGTTAAAAGCAGTAACTTCACATGAAACATTTCCATCAGCATCTTTAAATACATAAAGAATTGAAGATGTTGCTCCTAATACTGCTCCACCAGTCGCAACATTTTCACCAAAGTTACCAATGCTCTTACCATTGTAAACAAGAACACGTGGTGAATATGAGCTGTAATAAAGGTCAGTATTCATACCACCTACAATATTATAACCAAGATTATTTTCATAATACTTAGCCATTTCTGTAAGTTCTTTGTGTGACCAGTTAGCTTCATTGTCAAGATCTTTATCGATTTGATAATATCCTGGTACGATAGATACATCTGGATTTGATGGATCTACTTCAATAATATGAAGAACTTGTCTACGAGTTCCTGCTGCATTATTAACTACAATTTCTGTTTCAGTAGCAGCACCCGGAACAAGAACCCAATCTTTTCTCGTATGAACTTTATAATATCCATTTGTACCAATTGAGTCACCTACTTTAATAGTTTTTTTTGATTCTTCTTCAGAAGTTACTAAATTTTGCTCATCACCTTCAGTATTAGCAACTACTAAGGATTCGTCACTACTAGCTTCTAGCTCACTTGTTTCATTTGTAGATGTTGTATCATCATTAGCAAATACTTGTGATGGTACAGCACCTAAAAAAAGTGTGAAAGCTAGAACAAAAGTAATAACTTTATAAAATACTCTTTTTCTCATTTTCTTCTCCTTTTCTATTTATATTAATCGTTGAATACGATAAATACCTATTTAAAACACATTTTAATATTTTACATTTCAATACTATTTAATGCTTTTAAATTTTATTTTTTACTAATAATCTCTAACGAAACATTCACATGTCTGATTTCACCAATAAAATCAATCTCTAACAAAGCTCTACGCTTATGACGATCAATCTTAACAATCTTACTCTCATAACCCATCAAAGGACCATCCGTAATAATTACCTGATTCCCCTCGATAAAACCAATAGAATGTTCCATCACTCTTTCATCATTTAATAAACTTTCCAAATATTCCTTCTCATGTGGATACAAAGCACTAGTACCTTCATTATCAAAAGTTAATAACTTCATAAAATAAGAAACTCTACTACTCAATGATTTCAACAAC
>JAFZDT010000125.1 GCA_017561055.1 Erysipelotrichaceae bacterium | reverse complement strand
GTTGAGTGTATTGAATATAATGAACATGTAATTGAAATATTACAGATGCATGCCAGGGGTTCTTTGTTTGTATATCGTGAATTTTTAATCCAATCCAATCAAGTGGCTAAGTGTAATATTTATAATCTTTGTGCATGTATCAGTGTGCTTAAGCATTTACAGTTTTCTCATAAACAAATTACTACTGTATGTAAGCAATTAGATGTGGTTGTTGGAAGGTTTCAAGTTGTGCATGAGACTCCTTTGGTGGTCATTGATTATGCACATACAGAGGATGCTTTGTATCAAATACTAACGTTTTATAGAAAGATTAAAAAGGGTAGATTGTTTGTTGTATTTGGTTGTGGGGGTAATCGTGATGTTTCTAAAAGAGCAAAAATGGGAAAAGTAGCTTGTGATTTAGCAGATGTTGTGATTCTTACTGAGGATAATTCTAGAACAGAGAGTGTAGAAAATATTATTTCAGATATTGTTAAGGGATGTAATGGAAAAGAAGTGGTGATTTATTCTAGAGAAGAAGCGGTAAAATATGCACTTTCAATTATGCATAATAATGATATAATTATAATCGCTGGTAAAGGTAATGAGCGATTTTTGTTTAAAGATGGTTTGTATCAACCGGTAAATGATTTAGATATTGTGAATGAATTCTATATTGGGAGGTAGAGGTATGTATAAATTTTTTCTAGCATTTGGAGTTGGATTGGTGTTTTCTTTAGTATTAATGCCAATACTAATTCCTTATTTACATAAACTAAAATTTGGTCAAGCTATTCGTCAAGATGGTCCACAAAGCCATTTGGCGAAAAAAGGAACTCCTACAATGGGTGGTATTGGTTTTGTTGTTAGTAGTGTATTAGCGATGCTTGTATTAAATATTAAAGCATTTACGAATATTAATTTTGTAATTGTTTTATTGGCTTTTTTAGGGTATGGATTAATTGGGTTTATTGATGACTTTATTATTGTTGTTAAAAAGGACAATGAAGGATTAAAACCTAAGTATAAGTTATTATTACAATCTATTTTAGCGATTGTATTCTATTTGTTGTATCGTAATTTTGCGGAAAGTACAGTATTAATTCCTTTCTTTAATATTACAATTGATTTGGGATGGTTGTATTTTGGCTTAGTATTTATTATGTTTACAGCTGAAACAAATGCAGTTAACTTTGCGGATGGATTAGATGGATTATGTGCTGGATTGGTAGTTATGGCATTAGCACCGTTTATCTTATTTGCGATTATTCAACAACAAAGTGATATTGCGATGTTTTTATTGGCGTTGACTGGGGCATTATTAGGGTATTTGAAGTACAATATGCATCCTGCTAAGGTTATGATGGGTGATACTGGTTCTTTAGCTTTAGGTGGTATTTTGGCGGCTAGTGCTATGGTTTTAAAACAAGAATTAGCTTTAGTAATTATTGGTGGTGTGTTTGTGGCTGAAATGCTATCAGTAGTTATTCAAGTTGGTTATTTTAAATTAACTAAAGGTAAACGTTTCTTTAAAATGGCTCCTATTCATCATCATTTTGAGTTAAGTGGTTATAAAGAAACACAAGTAGTTATGATGTTTTGGTTTGCTGGATTTGTATTATCAGTTATTGGTATTTTAATGGGAGTGTTGATGTAAAATGAATTCGACAGTATTGGTAATTGGTGCTGGTATTAGTGGTTTAGGGATTAGTAAGTTTTTATGTAAGCGTGGTAAGCATGTTGTATTAACTGATGGAAAAAAAGTAGCACAAAAAGAAGAATTACAGGCCATGGGTATTGAGGTGTATGATGAAGGTCATCCAGATCATTTACGTCATACAAATTATGAATATGTAGTAAAAAATCCAGGTATTCCTTATTATGTGGATTTTGTAAATTATTTTGTACAACAAGGAATGCCAATCTACAATGAAATTGAAGTTGCTTTATGGTATGCGCCGAATTTTAATGTTGGAGCGATTACTGGGACAAATGGGAAAACAACGACAACAACTTTATTGGCGGAGCTATTAAAAAGAAAGAATCCTTTAAGTGTAGCGGCTGGCAATATTGGTAAAGCGATGAGTGATATTGTTGAAGAACATATGTTAGATGCGTTGGATGTTTCTTTGGAAATTGCAGCATTTCAGTTATTAGGAACAAAGAAATTTTCACCTAGTGTTTCTGTAATTATGAATTTAACACCTGACCATGTGGATTATTTTGGTGATGTTGATAAGTATTATGAAGCGAAAACGATTGTATATCGTAACCAAAGTGAAAATGGCTATTTCTTGCGTAATGTGGATGATGCATTAGTTATGGAGTATTGTAAAGATATTCCTTGCCATGTACTTGACTTTTCATTGGTGCGTACGGATGTGGATATTTGTGTTAAAGATGGTTATGTATATTTGAAAGATGTGGCATTATTTGAAGTAAGTAAACTACATTTAGTAGGTAAACATAATCTTCAAAATGCAATGGTAGCTGCTAGTATGGCATATTTAATGGGTGTTTCTCAACAAGATATTGAAGATGGTATTGATGCTTTTAAAGGCGTAGAACATCGTATTGAGTATGTAGATGAAATTGCTGGTGTTCGCTATTATAACGATTCAAAAGGCACAAATGTGGATGCGACAATTGTGGCATTAAAAGCTTTTGAACAACCAGTTCATTTATTAGCTGGAGGCTATGATAAGAAAACAGGCTTTGATGATTTGAAACCATATTTAACAAAAGTTAAACAAATGTATGTATTTGGTGAAGTGAAAGAGCAATTGGTTGCACTTTGTCCTACTGCAATTGTTGTTAATACAATGGAAGAAGCTATTGTGTTGGCGCATCAAAATGCGAAAGAAGGAGAAGTTGTATTGTTATCTCCTGCATGTGCTAGTTGGGATCAATTTCCAAACTTTGAAGTTCGTGGTAACTTATTTAAAGAAAGAGTAAAACAACTAAAGGGCTAAAGTAAGCCCTTTTTCTTTTGGATACTAATTGTTCCGATTGTGAATGCGAGTATTTTACATAGCATTCTTACAAATGTAAAACCATTATAAGGGGTTAATACAAAATAAAGGAGTAAAAAGATGGTTGAGAATACTAGAAGATGGATTAAAATTTTTCTGGATGTGTAATGTCCAAAGATGAATCCTGCGATCGCGTATAGGAAAATTCCAAAAATCCATAATGAAATAGTGGTTATGTTTGTATCGGTAATATGAAAAAAGAATAGTGTTCCTATTATAAGAGATACTAATAATGACAAGATGATGATGGTAAATATGGAAATTAAATATGCTTGAAGCATTTGTTTCATAGAAAAATCACCTCTTTATTATATATGCGTAATTTTATCTTTTAGAACTTAAGGAGAAAAGAATATGGATGTTTACGTTATTTTAGTATTTCGATGTACGTTTTTTTACTTTGTTATTACGGCATTGCTTCGTATTATGGGTAAAAGGGAAGTAGGAGAATTGTCGGTATTTGATATCGTTGTTTATTTTGTTATGAGTGAATTGTTAGCAATTTCAATTAGTGATCCTAATGAAGATATGTTAAAAACACTTATACCGATTGTTACTTTGACTATATTACAGGTTAGTTTGTCGTGGCTGATGATGAAAATGCAGAAGGTGCGAAATATAGTTGATGGACGTCCAGTTTTTATTATTACACATGGTAAATTAAATATTGAACAGATGCGTAAACAAAGGTATACAATTGATGATTTATGTAGTCAATTGCGTATTAATGGTATTTTGGATATTGAAGAAGTTGAATTTGCTTTATTAGAGAATTCTGGTGACTTGTCGGTTATTGAAAAGAGTAAGTGTCAATTACTGTGGCCTGAACCATTGATTAGTGATGGGATTGTTCAGAAAAAAGCATTGGATGCTATTGGAAAATCTGAAGTGTGGTTAAATGAACAATTATTAAAAAATAAAGTGGATAATAGTAATAAAGTGTTTCTGTGTTTATGTAAAAAGGACGGATTATTGCTGATTATGAAGTAAAGTATAAACATGATAGGTGTGTAGTAAAGTAGTGACTAACATAGATATAATCATCGATAGTACAAGTGTGTGTACTCCATAATAAGAGGGAAGAAGAATGATTAATAATAGTTTAATAATATTTCCTATAGTAGTATCTATTACCGTATATTTGCTTTTATCAAAGGCATGCAATGCTGTAGATAGTGGAGATTGTAAAGAGAATATAGCGAAAGGAAGTGCTAGTTGTTTTAATAAATAAGCACTTTGGGTATTGTTGTAGAATAATTGTGTTAATTGTGTAGGGAATAGATAACATATTGTACTACCAAAAATTCCAATACTAAAACTAATTCCTAAAACATAGTAGAGAATGGTTTTTGCTTGTTTAATTTGATGATGTGCTACATGATGGCTTAATGAAGATAATAGCCAACTTGATAAGGCAAAGGTAAAAAATGATGGTAGTGTAATTATTGGTAGAACATACGCATGTATGTAGGAGAATGTTGTTATTAAGTGCGTTTGCAGATAAAGATGATTTGGTAAATTAAAAAGAAGTGGTTCTAGAAAGTGAGTGAAAGAGCCAATAAAACGTGATGATGTCATATAGATTGCATATGAAAGTATTTCTTTTATTTGGGTTTGAGATACATATTTTTTGACGAATAATTGTGAAATGTGATTTGTGTTATTCATAAATAATAACATGTGTAAAATAGCGCCTATTTCTCCGATAGCAATGCTTAGAATCGCAAATGAAGCATATAGTGTTGGAGAATGATAAACATAAGGGTAACAAATAACTAAAAAGAGCATGCGTAAAACTTCTTCAGTAATCGCACTTGAATTTGCGAGTATTATTTTCTGTTTACCTAAACAATATCCTTTGCATAAACCAGATATGGTTACTAAGGGTAATAGAGGAATGATGGATAATAATACAGGGGTTTGACTGAATTCTAGGGTGTTATTGGTTAAATAGGGTATTGTGAACACATAGATTCCGATTGCTATTGTATTGGTGAAGAAGGATATAAATAATGAATTTTGTATAATAGGGATGGTATTTTTACTTTTGGCTATCATTGTATTTAAAGTAGATGGTAATCCTAGTTGAACAAAGGTAATTAGGAAAATCATAGTGCTTGATGATAAGGTGTAAAGTACCATAGTTTGTTGATTCATGGTTTTCGCTAGTTGTATTTTGATAATAAATGATAGTATTTTTGCGATAAAGGATACTATGAATAATAAAATGGTTGATTGAATCAGTTTTGTTTTCATAAATTCACCTAATTAATTGTATGTTTTTTTATTAAAAAGTATGCTATTTATCCTTGTATTTGTTGTTGAATTTTAAAATGTATTATTTTATACTATTGTGGTATAGCGAGGTGAGTTTTAGTAGCATGGAAATTAGAAATAGAGAAGATATTACTTATGCATTAATGATGCGTTTGAATATGCTACGTCGTAAAGAATTGCCTCATCTTTCTTTTCAAGAGTTGATGTACGTGATGGTGAAAGGCAAATGGAAGAGTCAAGTACCAGTTCATTCTAGTGTTGCGATTTCAGATATCATGGAAACAACTGCGGAGGAAATAGTTACAATACTTACTAGATTTGCGTTAGTAGAAGGTGGACGCATGGATATTAGTGAGTTTAATGATTTGTTAGGAGGAAGTAAAAATGAAGCAAAACAGTAAGTCTCGTTTTTATGTATTTTGCGCAACAGCTTTAGCGTTATTAATTTTAGTTGGCGCTTTTGCATCTGATGTTGTAAATAACATGAATTTGGGATTGGATCTAAGAGGTGGATTTGAAATTGCTTATGAAGTTTCACCATTAGATGAAGAACATGAATTGCCAGAAATGTCTGTAGTCGTTGCGAGTATTCGTAAACGTATCGACGTTTTAGGTGTAAATGAACCTGAAATCATTATTGAAGGCGATAATCGTATTCGCGTACAATTAGCTGGTATTTCATCTCAAGATGAAGCTCGTAATGTGATTTCAAGTACTGCCAATTTAACTTTTAGAGATACAGCAGATAACTTATTAATGGATGCCTCTGTATTGGAAGAAGGCGGAGCTACTTTACAATATCAAGATGGTAGACCTGTAGTATCTTTAAAAATTAAAGATCAAGCAAAATTCTATGAAGTAACAAGTAAGTTAGCTACTCAATCTGATAAAGTTATGATTACTTGGTTAGATTTTGAAGAGGGTGTTACTTCTTATAAGGAAGAATATGCAAAAGAAATTCAAGGAATTGAACCTGCATATATTTCTGCGGCTAGTGTAAATGAAGGAATTAATGGTGATGCGGTAATTCAAGGTGGTTTCACTGATGATGAAGCTAGAACTTTGGCTAGCTTAATTAATTCTGGTTCTTTACCTGTTAAATTAACTGAAATTTATTCTAACGTTGTAAGTGCTGAATTAGGTGTTAGTGCTTATAATCAAACAATGATGGCTGGTGCTATTGGTATTTTATTAGTAATGGTATTTATGGTATTGGCATATCGTTTACCTGGTGTAGTTTCTGCTGTAACATTGCCTATTTATGTATTTGCTGTATTAGGCTTATATTCATTAATGGGTGGGGTATTTACATTACCTGGTATTGCGGCTTTAGTTCTTGGGGTTGGTATGACAGTTGACTCTAACATTATTACTTTTGAACGTATTAAAGAAGAATTACGTTTAGGTAGAACTGTTGAAACAGCTTGTTTAAATGGTCAACAAACTTCTTTACGTACAATTGTGGATGCGCAATTAACTACATTTATTGCGGCATTTGTAATGTATATTTTTGGTACTGGTGCAGTTAAAGGGTTTGCGACAATGTTAATGTTAACATTGGTTTGTACAGCTGTTATTAGTATTGGATTGGTTCGTATTTTCTTAACATTAATTGCGAAGTCTCATGTATTTGAAGATAAGAAGACTTTATTCTGTGTTAAAGAAAATGAATTACCTAATATCAAAAAAGGTGAATCTAAGGTTTACCAAAATCCATTTGCAAAAATTGATTTCATTAAGAATTCTAAGTATTTCATTGGTTTATCATGTGCTATAGCATTGATTGCTGTATTGGTAATTGGTGGACATGTAGTTGGTGGTAAAGAACCATTGAACTTAGGTATTGATTTTGCTAGTGGTACAAAGATTACTGTTGTAGCTGATGAAACATTGGATGCGAAAGAAGTTGAAGCTAAATTCTTAGAATTTGGATATCAAGCAAGTCGTATTCAATTAACTGGTGAAGATAATTCTAGTGCACATGTAACAATCAAGGAAGCAATTCCTCAAGAAGAAATTGAAACATTAAAAGCTAGTTTACATGATTTCTATGGTCATGAAGCAAGTGATTCTATGGTTACTCCTGTAGTAGGACAAGATTTAGTTAAAAATGCTATTTATTTAACATTATTAGCTTGGTTGTGTATGCTTGCATATGTTTCTGTTCGTTTTGAATGGGATTATGCTGTAGGATGTATCGTTGCCTTGATTCATGATGTTGCAATGGTATTTGCAATGTTCGTTATTTTCAATTTTGAAATTAACACAAACTTAATTTCTGTATTCTTAGCTATTATTGGTTATTCTATCAATAACTCAATTGTAGTATTTGATTCTATTCGTGAAGCATTAAATGAAAAAGAAGGTGCTAAATTAGCAACTGGTGAATTGGCTAAGATTATTAATTTCTCTTTAGCTAAGACATTTAATCGTTGTATTTATTCAACAATCACAACTTTATTACCAATTATTATCTTATTAGTATTAGGTAGTGACTCTATCTTTACATTTAACTTTGCGATGTTTGTTGGTTTAGTATTTGGTGCTTATTCTTCTATGTTTATTGCGGCTCAAGTATTCTATCGTTTACGTTTAAATGCAAAACCTAAACAAGAAAAGAAAAAGAAAACTCGTAAAAAAGAAGATTTAGAAGAATTTATTGTTCCAGGTATCAATGACATTCGTTAATTAGAGCTCTATATGAGCTCTTTTTTTGTAATTATTCTTGATAATAATTTAACAATAAATGTATAATAAATAAAAGTGGAGGGATTAGTATGAATTTTGTGTTTATTTCACCACATTTTCCATTATCTTATTGGAATTTTTGTGATCGTTTAAAAAGTAGAGGGGTTAATGTTTTAGGTATTGGTGATCAACCATATGATACATTACCTAATGAAGTGAAGAATTCTTTAACTGAGTATTATTATGTTAATAATATGATGAACTATGATGAAATGGTTCGTGCGTGTGGTTTCTTTACTCATAAATATGGAAAGATTGATTGGTTAGAATCTAATAATGAATTCTGGTTGAATTTAGATGCTAGATTGCGTTCTGATTTTAATATTACTAGTGGTGTTAAAGCTGATTTTATTGAAAATTATCAAAATAAAGAATTAATGAAAAAGTTCTATGCGGCTGCTGGTGTGCCTACAGCTCGTTGCCATAATGTAAGCACGCTTAAGAAAGGGCAAGCATTTATTAAAAAATGTGGTTATCCTGTTGTTGTTAAGCCGGTTGTTGGAGTTGGAGCTGCTGAAACTTATAAATTATCGAATGATGAAGAGTTGAAACATTTCTATGAAACAAAACCAGATGTTCCTTATTTGATGGAAGAATTTGTGTATGGTGATTTAATTTCTTTTGATGGTATTGTGAATCAAGATGGAGAAGTTATTTTCTGTACAAATCACGAATTCCCAATTCAAATTATGGATGTTGTAAATGAAGGTAAGAGTGTTTGTTATTGGGGTATGAAAGATATTCCTACAGATTTATTTGAAAAGGGTAGTGCGGTTCTTAAATCATTTGGTGTTAAGGGGCGTTTCTTCCATTGTGAATATTTCCGTTTATCACAAGCTAAAAAAGGCTTGGGTGAAGTTGGAGATATCGTAGGATTAGAAGTAAATATGCGTCCACCTGGAGGATATACTCCTGATATGATGAACTTTGGGGATGATGTGGATGTTTATAGTATTTGGGCAGATATGATTTGCTATAATATTAAACCTGAACCAAATTTACATAAAAAATATGTTTGTGTAAATGTTGGTCGTCGTGATCATTTCCAATATAAGCATTCTCATGAGGATGTAATGCGTACTTATGCTAATCATATGGTTATGCAATTGCGTATGCCTGAAGTGTTAAGTGGTGCTATGGGAAATGAAGTGTACTTTGCTAGATTTAAATCGATGGAAGAAGTACATGAATTCTGTAATTATGTAATGGGGTAGAATTTTATATGAAAATTGAGTATTTTAATGAATATAGCCATGCTTTGAATCGTAATATGGAATTTAAGGTATATGGTCATGCTGGGAAACCTTGTTTGGTTTTTCCTGCACAAGATGGTCGTTTCTATGACTATGAAAATTTCCGTATGGTGGATGCGATTGCACCATTTATTGAAGCTGGTAAAATTCAATTGTTTTGTGTAGATAGTATTGATACTGAGAGTTGGTCTGCGAATCATTTAGATGGTCGCTATCGCATTGAACAACATGAGAAGTATTATCACTATATTTGTGATGAATTTATTCCTAGAGCTAAGGAAATGAATCGTATTGCGAATGGTGATCAATATGGTCAAGCGTTTATGGTTACTGGATGTAGTATGGGGGCTACTCATGCAGGTAATTTCTTCTTTAGAAGACCAGATTTATTTGATACAGTTATCGCATTAAGTGGTGTATATCATGCGAAGTTCTTCTTTAATGATTATATGGATGATTTAGTATATGCTAACTCACCTGAAAATTTCTTGCGTGATATGCCAAGTGATCATCCATGGATGAATTACTATCGTAATAATAAAGCGATTATTTGTGTAGGTCATGGCCGTTGGGAAGAGCCAATGCTTGAAAGTATTGCAAATTTAGAAAGTATTATGCGTTCAAAAGGTGTTGATAATATTTGGTTTGATCATTGGGGTAATGATGTGGATCATGACTGGCCTTGGTGGAGAGTGCAAATTCCTTATTTCTTAGGTAAATTGTTATAAATAATTAACTACGTAGTAATTACGTAGTTTTTTATTAGAAATATAGCAAAAAATACATAAGTGGGGTAAAATAGTAAAGAAAGGTTTATGGTGAAATATATGGGGATTAAAGTAAATGGCGCTGATGTTCAAACTACAAAAGAAAAGATTGTAGATTTTTTATTGGTTTTATTAGGAAGTTTTGCTTTAGCGGTTGCTTCTGCGTATTTTATTGTTCCTCATGATGTATTAACTGGTGGATG
>JAFZDT010000124.1 GCA_017561055.1 Erysipelotrichaceae bacterium | reverse complement strand
GCATCCATTAATGCTTGTACTAAACTTTCTTTTTCAGTACCACTTAAAGTAGACATTCTAGTAAATACATTTGATTTCCCAAAACGCTCTAAAATACTGCGAATTTCTGGTTGGAAAATAATAATTAAAGCCAAAAATCCCTAGTTAACAATATTATCCGTTAAAAACGCTAATGTTTCTAAACCAAAATACTTCGCAATGGCTTGTACTACAATAACGAAAATAATCCCCTTAAAAATTTGAACAGTACGATTATTACCACGAACAATTTTGATAATGTAATAAATCAAAATCCAAACAATAATAATATCTAAAACCATTCGTAACGCTTGCATAAACTGTACTAAAGTTAAATAATCCATACTCAAGCCTCCTAACGCATCATATATTATAACATACAATCCTTTTCAACCAAAAACTATTTTTTAACATTCAACTTCACATGTGCAATATTTACACAAAGAACATATTGAAAACGCACCAATCCATACACACAAATAACAAATGAAAGAATTAATGCAAATAAAGATAAGATATAACTCAATCCTAACCAAGACATTACAAGCTCTACAATAGTAGTCATTTTCACACAATACCACAAGAAGAAAATAGCTGTCATAAACAATGCATTATTATTCCATTTCAATATATAATCCATTTCATCTTCAATATCCAAACCACGCAAATTCATAATTTTACATCTACGCAAAGTATAGAACGTAAACGCAATCGAAATAATAAAATTATAAATAATATTATTTGAAATAAAGTATAAAAATAAATGCCACAAAATAATCAATATACGTAAAAACTTAGGATTTAAAATATACCAAATATCCAACCACTTCTTACGATACTTTCCTAATAATATAATACTCGCAACAATACCAATACCCCATAAATATAATGCAATATTTACTAAATCATATCCAATCATTTCCGCAAAATAATAAATGGCACTAATCCATACCCAAACTAATACTAATAAAGACATCGTTGAAAACCAACGTGTAAATCGATCTTTCTTTTCCATTTTAATCACCGCTTTTATTTTACCCTATTTCTTTAAATAGCACAAACAGCAAAAAGAAACACTAGGTGTTTCTTTCAATCCGCATCGGTACAATCCCAAACACATATAAACCATCCTCTTGAAATCGATATTCATATATTTCCAAAGGATATACTCCATCAAAAATTTCTTGTAGTTCTTCCTCCAAAATCGTAAACAAAGCTATTGGCAATTCAATCATCCCCACCTTAGCACTTTGAATATTTAATAAAAATGAATCTTGAAAACTCGGTATACAACCAATTTCCATATCCAATCCCTGAATCATCCCAAACATCCAATCCATTTCTGGATAATTATCCTTTAACTCTTCAAAATACTTCCCAGTCATATACATTTTCAATGAGATTTGCACATTTTCATCTTTTCGAATCTTTACTTCCTTAAACATTCCATCAGATACTTGTTCCATAAATAAGGCAAGTTCTTCATAGGTAAATACTTTTTCAATTTCTATTTCATCAACACATCGAAATTCATCATCAACTAATGCCTGCCAATCATAATAACTATGTACCACCACTTCTTGTTCTTGCAATCTTTGCCAAATACCCATAGAGGCAGAAATAATCAATGCCCATATAGCAAGTATCATAATATAAAACCATAAATTACGCATACATGACCTCCATTTGTTATTTCCACATATCATTTTCAAAACAATTCATGTATAATAAAGCATGTCTATTTTAAGGAGGATGAGTTATGGAACCACAAATCGTCAGAGTTAACTATCATGACAAAGAATTAATTCTAGTACCAACAGCTCATGTATCTAAAAACAGTGCAACATTAGTTCGCAATATTATTGAACAAGAACAACCAGATAGCATTTGTGTTGAACTTGATCAAGATCGATACAATTCATTGAAACAAAAGAAAAAATGGGAAGACACAAGCATTTTTGATGTTATCAAACAAGGAAAAGCTGGTTACCTATTAGTAAATATCTTATTAGGAAACTACCAAAAGAAATTAGCTGAAAATTTAAATTCCAATTCAGGACAAGAAATGATTGAAGGAATTAAAGCCAGTGAAGAAAGAAATATTCCTCTTGTTTTAGCCGATCGTTCCATCCAAACAACATTCACTCGCATTTGGAGAACATTAACTTTTTGGGATAAAATCAAACTATTATCCGTCATCATTTCATCTATTTTTGATGATTCTGACGTAAGTGAAGAAGATTTATTAGCTCTACAACAAGAAGATACATTAAACGCAGCTTTACAAGAAGTAACTAAAGAATTTCCAAGACTATCTAAAGTATTAGTTCATGAACGCGATCAATATCTTGCCTATAAAGTAAAACATGCGCCAGGTAAAAAAGTTGTCGCAATTTTGGGTGCTGCACATATTGTTGGTATGCAAAAACTTTTTGAAGAAGAATATCCAATTGAACCATTAGATGAAATTCCACCAAAAAGCAAAGGATCAAAACTTGCAGGTTGGATTTTACCTATCCTATTATGTGTATTAGTTTTCTTAACATTTACACAAAACTCTAGTATGGCTTTACAACAAGTCATTTATTGGAGCTTATGGTGTGGTTGTTTAGCTGCTATTGGTAGTTTATGTGCACTTGCACATCCAATCACAATTCTTGTTTCATTTTTAGTAGCTCCAATCACTTGTATCAATCCAATTTTAGCTGCAGGATGGTTTGCTGGACTTTGTGAAGCATATATTCGCAAACCGACCGTCAAAGATTCTCAAGATATTTCAGAAGATTTACAATCACTAAAAGGATTATTAAAAAACAAGATTACTAAAATCTTATTAGTTGTTGTTTTCGCAAATATTGGATCTGCCTTAGGTAATATTATTGGTAGTTTAACTATTGTAAAAACATTTTTCGAAACATTATTCTAACAAAAAAAGGACATCATGTCCTTTTTTTAGTTATACGGTCTTTCAAATTGAATATTCGCTATATATTCCCCGGGTAATGTTTTCAAT
>JAFZDT010000123.1 GCA_017561055.1 Erysipelotrichaceae bacterium | reverse complement strand
CCTATCGCAGATGACGAAGGCATTATTACAGATGATAATAATGTAATTTATACATTTTAAGGAGGATAAATATGGCTTACGAATTTAAAAAAATAAGTAATGTAGAAATTGTAGCAGAGCCTACAGATTCTGCAAATGTATTAATTGAAGAAAATGGTGTTATTAAGAAAGCACCTAAGACTGCTGTTGGTGGAGTGTCTAGTTGGGATGCTATTTTTGATTTTGGCGACCAAACGGCATCTTGTGAAATGGACGGATTTGATACTACAAAATTCAATCTCATAGGTGCAACTTATGATGAATTAGAAACTAAAATTAAAAATGGTGAAATACCTAAAATTTTAGTACGTTATAACTATATGTATGGTGATTTAACATATACTTATTTATCACAAATTGTCTATGCTTGTTCTCAATATGATTCTTTAGATTTTATGTCTGTTCATATGGGTTACAATACTAGAGGAACAATGACAATAAATTTATTTAAAGACAGTGGAGTTTGTGATATAAGTATTGAATCAATCTTTGATTAATGAATATCTGTTATGTAATGTGTGGAATTGCTGGTAGCGGTAAATCCACATTATCCAAACAATTAGCAAAACAACACAAAGCAAAATTACTTTGCTTTGACGATATGCCTGAGTCACGTATTTCCTCTAAGTCAAGACAAGCACATGAAGAAATATGGCGTAATGTTGCAGAAGAAGTAAAAATGCAGGATGTTGTATTTGATGATTTGAACACAACAATTTTCTTTAGGAGAAAATTAATGGAACAGTTATCACAGGTGGATTGTAAGAAAATCCTTTATGTAATGACAACGCCATTAGAAGAATGTCTGAAAAGAAATGCAAATAGACAAGGCATAGCAAGACTTCCTGACTTTGTTATAAATGGATTGTATTCACAATACGAACGACCAACGTTAGACGAAGGTTGGGATGAAATAATTTACGTTTAAGGACATCTAAAAAGGTGTCCTTTTTTAATTAAAGAAAGGATGTGATTAAACTCATGTCAAATTTTGATTTTACAAAAACATTGTTAAATGCAAATAAACAATATATAGATATGAAAGTGTCTGATGGAACAACACATATTCATGGTTGGAACGATTTGAAAGATAAGCCATTCTATGATAACATAGAAATTCTTTTAGAATGGGATGGAAATATTGATGGAATTGATCCTGTCATTGGTTCAGATTACTATTACTATCGAGTTTGTGATGCAATACCAGAAGAAGAAATTATAGGTTCAACTATCTATTTTACTGATGGAACAGAAATTAACATTAATAGTGTAAATAGATTTAATTATTATGAAAAGGATTCTACTTGGAGAATTTTTCATAATAGTGCGCAACTTATGAATATTCAAATACCAGATAGTACATTTACAGTTGCTGGATTATATTCTACAAGTCCAATCGATTATCCATATATATGTAAGATTTCTAACGGAGAAATTAAAACGCTAGATAAAAAATATCTTCCAGAAGGTATCGGCGGTGGCGTAACATCTTGGAATGATCTTGAAGATAGACCATTTTATGAAACAGAAGCTGTTGAAGAAGTATTTGTCCCAGAAATAACAATACCAAGTTTTGAAAGACAATTGTATTTCAGTGGTTGTTACTATTATCATAGTCAAACATCTGTTGATTATTATGTAGAATTTGAAATGGATAGACCATATACAGTAATATGGGATGGTGTTAGATATGATAACGTAATGTGCCAACAGACTATTGGAGGAACAGAACTCGGTTCGACAGGAAGACAACTCTCAGGTGCATACGGAGAAGTTGCCGAATATCCATTCGGTATTTATATTATGGGAAGTTATGAAGAAGGTAATAATACACTACATGTTAATACAAACGATTCTTTACAACATACTGTAAAAGTTATTGATATTATAAAAGAATCTGAAATCATAACAATCGACCCAAAATTCTTACCAGAACACTTACAATTTGGTGAAGAAAAAACATTAACTCCGTTTTGGAATGAAGAAACTTTCGACTTCATGACATATACAAGTATGCCATATTATTTTTACAATCAAAGTATGCCAAATAATCTGTTGATAGTTGGCGACACATATACTGTAGTGTGGGATGGAATTGAATATCCTGATTTAGTATGTGAATATGGCGGTTATAACGGCTACGAATGTATTGGTGCAACAATGTCAACTGATGGCGATGGAAGTGTAGGAAATGAATATCCTTTTAGTATCAATGTTCAAAAATATATGGGCGATGATATTATCGCTTATATAGCAACTAATGATGATAGTGCTACTCATACAATTGCTATATACAAACAAGACGAAAATATTAAAACACTTGACCCTAAATACTTACCAGAAGGTATTGGTGGTGGTTCATATGTACAAGCAGATTGGAATATTAATGATGAAACAGACCCAGCTTATATTAAGAATAGACTATTCTGGAGCGAAGCAAAAATTATTTTACAAGATAAAATGTCAACGAAGTTGCCAGATACAGATGAAGGTGCTTTTGCAATATTAGAGCTAATTGAAGGAATTGAAATTGATGAGAGATATATAGTTACTTATAACGGTATAAATTATGAATGTGTTGCTAATACTTTTGATTCTGGAGATGGTGTTATTTTTACATCATTAGGAGATTCTGGTTTATTAAATGGAGAAGTTGGTGCTATTCCATTTTTCATGATAATTACATCGCAAGAGCAATATCCTAATGTTGGAGTAGGTGCGATAATATTAGATTCTACTGGTTCATTAATACCTCCTACAATTTCAATTGAAACAATAGGAAATATTCATAGATTAGATAATAAATATCTTGATATTTTTGAAGATAATTTAATTAATATAGCTAAAGAAAAAATAGTAACTAACAATGCAAACGTTTCTGAAACTGGTGGCGGGTTCTCAGATTTAACAAAAAATGATGTTTATGCTGGACAGGAATTAATAGTATTTGTAGATGGTAACAAATATAACATGATTGTCGAAAATAGTGATAGTCTCGGCTTATCTGCTGGTACAATGATAGGAAATGTTACTATTTTATTACAATTCTATGATTCTAAAACTATTATTGTGGTTGATGATGGTACAGGCAATTTAGAAACACCACACACAGCTTCAGTATGGATAAACAAAGGTAAATTAAATACAATTGACCCTAAATATTTGCCAGAAGGTATTGGTAATGGAGTAACATCTTGGAATGACTTAACAGATAAACCATTTGAAGTTGTAGATAATACTGTTAAATCTACAATTCCAGTAGAAGCTACTGCCCTTATTCTATCTTCTCCTAACGGAACAAGATTCCAAATTACAATTGGAGATGATGGTGTATTAACTGCAACAGAAATTACAGTTTAATAAATTTAGACGAACCACTTAATTTTAAGTGGATTTTTTATTTTAAACAAAAATAGATGGAGATGAAATAGAACTTTCATCTCCTATCTCTTTTTATCATAAAAACCAAAGGAGGTAATCTTATGCCAATAACTAAAAGATTTGCTTCTGAAAGTTTTGTAAACACAGAAATTAATAATGTACTAAAAGTTGTGGGATTAAATAATTTCGAACCAATGGATGATGATATACCAAAAGTGTTTTTCGTTGGAGATATGCCAACAACTAAAGATGATGTTTTGGCAGAAATGACATATATCTCAAAAACTTTAACCTTTCATTCTTATATCAATATTAAATGTCAAGGTACGTCTTCTATGAAGTACCCTAAAAAGAATTATACAATTAATCTATTTGAAGACGCAGAACGTACAACAAAATTAAAGAAAGACTTTAAAGGTTGGGGTAAACAAAGTAAATTTTGCCTAAAAGCAAATTGGATTGATATTTCTCATTCTAGAAATATTATTTCTGCAAGACTTTGGGGAGACGTTGTTAAATCTCGTTCTAATTATGAAGAACTTCCTGAATTACTTCGTACAGCTCCAAATCAAGGAGCAATTGATGGCTTCTTTATAAAAGTCTATTATAACGGAGTTTATCAAGGACGCTATACATGGAATATCCCAAAAGATAAGTGGATGACTAATATGGATGATTCTCTTGACAATCATTGTATTCTTTGTGGAGAGAATTATGATGGCGGATGTTTTAGAGCTGCTCCTATTATTGACGGCAGCGATTGGTCAGATGAAGTTCATGACGTAGTTCCTGCCAGCATTAAAACTAGATGGATTGAAGTAGTAAATTTTGTTATGAATAGCTCTGATGAAGAATTTAAAACAAATTTAGGAAATTATTTTGATGTACAAAGTTTGATTGATTATCATATTTTTGGTATGCGTTGTTGTGGGTCGGACTCATATGGTAAAAACCAAATTTATATGACATATGACGGGAATAAGTGGATTGCTTCAATGTATGATTTAGATACTACTTGGGGCATGTATTGGAATGGAGAAACACTTGTTTCTTATGATTATGCTCGTGAAAAGTTTGAAGATATGATAAATGAAAGACAAGGCAATCTTTTATATAAACGATTAGAAGAAAATTTCTATGTGGAATTACAAACAAGATGGGCAGAATTGAAAAATAATGCTTTATCATTAACTAATATTATTAATAGATTTGAAAGATTTACAGATATAATGACTTCAGATTTAATTAAAGAAGATTATGCTTCTACTACTACTGGCGGCAATTATAGTACAATTCCATCAGTTGCTAGAAACAATATTCAACAAATTAGAAATTTTGCAGCAAGTAGACAATCTTGGACAGATGATTATTTTAATTCATTGACTCCTATTGTAAGAATTCCTTGTACAAGTCTTACACTATCTGCAACTGAACTTGTATTTACAGAAGCAGGAACTCAAACATTAACTGCTACTGTTGAACCAAGTGATACTACAGATAAAGTTGTTTGGACAAGCAATGATACTTTTATTGCTACTGTAAATAAAGGTGTTGTTACAGCTGTATATAATGGTTCTACTACTATTACTGCTACTTGTGGAGACTTTACTGTAACATGTTCGGTTACAATTAGTGGCGTTGAAGAACCAACTGATCCACCTGCAGATGAAACATTATTGTATAGT
>JAFZDT010000122.1 GCA_017561055.1 Erysipelotrichaceae bacterium | reverse complement strand
AACCAAATTTAGTACAAACATTGGATCACAATCCAGTATTTGTACATGGTGGACCATTTGCGAATATTGCGCATGGTTGTAACTCTGTTATGGCAACTAAGTTAGCATTAAAACTTGGTGATTATGCAATTACAGAAGCAGGATTTGGTGCGGATTTAGGTGCTGAAAAGTTCTTAGATATTAAGTGTCGTCAAGCTGGTTTAAAACCAGATGCAGTGGTTATAGTAGCAACTGTTCGTGCATTAAAGATGCATGGTGGTATGGATAAAAAAGAATTAGGAAATGAAAATTTAGAAGCATTACGTAAGGGAATTGAAAACTTAGAAAAGCATATTGAAAATATTGCGAAGTATGGTTTACCTTCTGTAGTTGCAATTAATGCATTCCCAACAGATACAGAAAATGAATTAGCATTATTACGTGAAATTTGTAATGCTAAGGGTGTAGATGTAGCTTTAAGTGAAGTTTGGGCTAAAGGTGCTGATGGTGGTGTTGAATTAGCTGAAAAAGTGTTAGAAGTATTAGAAACAAAAGAAGCTAACTTTAAACCAATCTATGAATTAGATTTACCTATCGCTGAAAAGATTCGTACAATTGCGAAAGAAATCTATGGTGCTGATGATGTGAACTTTACTAAGAAAGTTGTAACAAAAATGAAGAAATATGAAGCACAAGGTTTAGGTAATTTACCAGTATGTGTAGCGAAAACACAATATTCATTGAGTGATGATCCTACATTATTAGGTAGACCAAGTGGCTTTGTGGTAACCATCAATGATTTGATTCCTAACACAGGTTCAGGATTCTTAGTAGCTATTAGTGGTGATATTATGCGTATGCCTGGTTTACCAAAAGTACCTGCAGCAAATAATATGGATTTAAAAGCTGATGGTGAAATTGTTGGATTGTTCTAGGAGGTATTTATGAAGGTTGCGGTAGTAATGGGGTCTACTAGTGATTTAAGTAAAGTAGAACCTGCAATTGAAATTTTAAAAGAATATGGTGTAGAAGTTGCGGTGCGTTGTTTGTCTGCGCATCGTGCACATACAGAATTAAGTGCCTTTATTGATGAATGTAATCATAATGGTACTGAAGCATTTATTGCGGCAGCGGGTATGGCAGCAGCGTTACCTGGTGTAGTCGCTGCACAAACAGTAGTACCTGTAATTGGTGTTCCACTAAGTGGTAGTGTATTGGATGGTATGGATGCATTGATGTCTATTGTACAAATGCCTCCAGGAATTCCAGTTGCGACAGTGGCTATTAATGGTGCAAAAAATGCGGCGTATTTAGCATTGCAAATTTTAGGTACTAAACATGAATGTGTTCGTGAAAAGTTATTAGCTCATCGTGTGAAAATGCATGATGATGCCAATAAAGCAAACGAAACGATTATGGAAAAATATAGATAGGAGATAGAAAATGGATTACAAAAAAGCGGGCGTTGATATTGAAGCTGGTTATAAATCAGTGGAATTGATGAAAAAACACGTAAAAAGAACGATGCGTGAAGAAGTTTTAGGTGGTTTAGGAGGATTTGCAGGGGCATTCTCTTTAAACAAAATTAAAGAAATGGAAGATCCAATTCTTCTATCTGGAACAGATGGATGTGGTACAAAAGTTAAATTAGCATTCATTATGGATAAGCACGATACAATTGGTATTGATGCAGTAGCTATGTGTGTAAATGATATTGCATGTAGTGGTGGAGAACCTTTGTTCTTCTTAGACTATATTGCTTGTGGTAAAAACTATCCTGAAAAAATCGCTACAATCGTTAGTGGTGTAGCTGAAGGATGTGTACAATCTGAATGTGCATTAGTTGGTGGAGAAACAGCAGAACATCCAGGATTAATGCCAGAAGATGATTATGATTTAGCTGGTTTTGCGGTTGGTGTTGTTGATCGTAAAGATATGATTACTGGTGAAACTATTTGTGATGGTGATGTTTTAATTGGTATCGCTTCTAGTGGTGTTCATAGTAATGGTTTCTCATTAGTACGTAAAGTATTTGAAATGAGTAAAGAATCTTTAGATACATATTATGATTGCTTAGGTAGAACATTAGGTGAAACATTATTAGAACCTACTTGTATCTATGTAAAAGCATTAAAGAATGTGAAAAATAGTGGTGTAACAATTAAGGGTTGTAGCCACATTACTGGTGGTGGATTCTTTGAAAATGTTCCAAGAATGTTACCAGAAGGTGTTCGTTGTGTTATTGAAAAGAATAGTTATGAAGTACCAGCAATCTTTAAGTTATTAGCTGAAAAAGGTGGTATTGCAGAAGATATGATGTATAACACTTTCAATATGGGATTGGGTATGGTCATTGCTGTAGATGCTAAGGATGTAGAAACAGCCATGAAAGCAATCCAAGCAGCTGGTGATACTTGTTATGTAGTTGGTAAAGTTATCGCTGGTGAAAAAGGCGTAGATTTATGTTAAAAGTAGCAGTTATGGTATCAGGTGGCGGTACGGATTTACAATCTATTATCGACGCTTGTGCAAATAAAGAAATTAATGCTGAAGTAAAATTGGTTATTTCCAATCGTAAAAGTGCTTATGCATTAGAACGTGCAAAGTTAGCGGGTATTAAAGGTGAATGGATTAAAGATGAAGAAATTATCTTACAACGATTAGCTGAAGAAGAAATTGATTTGGTTGTATTGGCTGGTTATCTAGCAATTGTAACCGATACATTAATTTCTAAATATGAAAATCGTATCATTAATATTCATCCATCCTTAATTCCTTCATTCTGTGGTCCTGGATTCTATGGATTACATGTGCATGAAGCGGCATTAAAACGTGGTGTAAAAGTAAGTGGAGCAACAGTTCATATGGTAAGTACAGTTGTAGATGGAGGTCCAATTATTTTACAAGAAGCAGTAGATATTTCGGATTTAAAAACAGCTGAAGATATTCAAGCAAGAGTATTAAAATTAGAGCATCGATTATTACCAAAGGCGGTTGGCTTATTTGCGGATAATCGTATTCAAGTAGTAGATGGAAGGGTAGAAATCTTATGAGAAGAGCATTAGTATCAGTAACAAATAAAGATGGTGTAGTTGATTTTTGTAAAGGCTTAGAAAAATTAGGTTTTGAAATTGTTTCAACTGGGGGAACATTAAATAAATTAGTAGCTGAAGGTGTAAAAGCGATCGCTATTGATGAAGTCACAAAATTCCCTGAAATGTTGGATGGTCGTGTGAAAACATTGCATCCAATGGTTCATGGTGGATTATTGTTCCGTAGAGATTTAGAAGATCATGTCAATACAGTTAAGGAACATGGTATTGTTCCAATTGATTTGGTTTGTGTAAATTTATATGAATTTGAAAAAGCATTAAAAGCTGGTAAACCAATGGAAGATATGATTGAAAATATTGATATTGGTGGTCCAAGTATGATTCGTAGTGCGGCTAAAAACTTTAAGGATGTATTAATTGTTACAGATGTAAATGATTATGGTAAAGTTTTAGAAGCTATTGAAAATGGTACAGATGATTATAATTTCCGTTTAAATTTAGCATATAAAGCATATTCTACAACTGGTGCTTATGATGCGATGATTTCTCGTTATTTTGCGGGTGTTGTTGGTGATGAATTCCCTGAAACATTAAATATTTCATTGAAGAAAGTGGAACATTTACGTTATGGAGAAAACTCTCAACAAGCTGCTAATAAATATGAAGATCCATTTGTTCAAACATCATTATTGGATTATGAACAATTACATGGTAAAGAAATTTCATTTAACAATGTAAATGATTTATATGGTGCTGTAGCTGTAGTTAGAGAATTTGAAGGTCAAATTGTTACTGCTGCAATTAAGCATTCTACACCATGTGGTGTAGCGATTGGTGCTACTGGATATGAATCTTATATGAAAGCTTATGAAGCAGATCCACAATCCATTTTTGGTGGTATTGTTGCGGTTAACTATAAAGTAGATAAAGCGACTGCTGTAGAAATGAATAAGATTTTCTTAGAAATCGTAGCTGCTCCTGATTTTGATGAAGATGCTTTAGAAGTATTAAAAGGTAAGAAAAACTTACGTATCTTGAAACTTACAAATTTACAAGCTAGAGAAGCGAAATATGATATCAAATATTTAGAAGGTAAAGTGTTAGTTCAAGAATTAAATACTAAGATGATTGATGAAATGAAGGTTGTAACAAATGCGCAACCAACTGAAGCTCAATTATCAGATATGGAATTTGGTATGAAGGTTGTTAAGTATGTAAAATCTAATGCGATTTGTATCGTTAAAAATGGTGTTACATTAGCAATTGGTGGTGGTCAAACTTCTCGTGTTTGGGCATTAGAAAATGCGATTCATAATAACCAAGATAAGGACTTTAATGGTGCTGTATTGGCATCTGATGCGTTCTTCCCATTCAATGACTGTGTACAAACAGCTGCGGATGCAGGTATTAGTGCAATTGTACAACCTGGTGGAAGTGTAAGAGACCAAGATTCTATTGATTTATGTAATGAAAAGAATATTCCTATGGTATTTACAGGATATCGTCATTTCAGACACTAGGAGTAAGACATGAAGGTATTAATTATTGGTAGTGGAGGAAGAGAGCATGCGATTGCTTATGCGTTAAGCAAAAGCTCTAAAGTTACAGAATTGCATGCAATCCCTGGAAATCCGGGTATCGCACAGCTTGGTACTTGTCATGCAGGTAGTGTTGAAGATTTAGAGGGTATTTTAAGATTTGTT
>JAFZDT010000121.1 GCA_017561055.1 Erysipelotrichaceae bacterium | reverse complement strand
GAATCATAAGAAATTAAAGCAACTTCTCCTAAATAAGCACTACCTTCATCAAATTCTACTAAATTCTTTAATGCTTCCACTTCTTTTTCAGCACTATATTCAACCACTTTACCATCTTTAAATGTTAAAGAGAAGCCATCAATTAATTTACCTTGATAACTTAATGGTTTAGTAGCCACTACTTTACCATTTACACCATATTTATAAGGCATACAGAAATTTTCTTCTGTTGGCATATTTGGATTAAAGATAGCTCCATTACCAGCTTCTTCACATCCACCAGCCCAAATATGATTTTCAACCAATTCAACAGTTAAATCTGTACCTAAGCTATTTTTAAAATGCAATGATTTGAAGTTGTAATCATTCAATTGTTTACTATGAGTAAGAATTTCAAGATTATGTTGATCCCACTCTGCAATTGGATCATTCTCTTCATTTACACGAACACTCATTAAAATTGCATCCCATAAAGCTTGCACAGCTTCTTCATCTGTCTTATCAGGGAATACTTTCTTAGCCCAACCAACAGAAGGAAGTGCACAAATACACCATTGTCCCTTATTCGCCATTGTATAAGAAGCTAAAGGCATGAATTTCTTACTACCAGCCATTTGCGCCGCATGAATCTTTTCAGCATCAATATCTTTTAATAAACCTGGAGTACTACTAGCAATATTCAAGAAACAAGCACCTTTATCTTGTGCATATTTACGCTTATCAAATTGCCATTGTGGAATTTCACATAAATCTTCTTTAGACATATATTCATATGACCACTTTGTATTATGTTCAGAACTCCACTCTACTGCCACTTGACTAGCACCAGCTTTATATCCTTCTTCCACACAATAACTTACAAATTCATGATTTCTAACATCACTAGAAATAACAAGTGGTTGACCTTTTTGCACATTTACACCCATAACCACTGCTAATTTCGCATATTTACGTAATACATTTTCACTAATCATATTATCAAATCTCCTTGTATACCATGATACTCCTATTTAAAAGTCAAGTAAAGAAAATGTATATCCCTCTCCTTTTGCATATTGAATAAACTGTTGTAATACTTCACTATTGGTTTTTGATACGCAATGTAATAAATAAATTGCTCCTGGATGTAAACCTTCTTTTAATTTCGATAATGCGATATCATTGCTCATTTGATCATTCACATTATAGTCATAATACGCAAATGACCATAAAACTGTTTTTAATTGTAACTGTTGCATCAAAGCTAAGGTTTGTTCCGTAAACTCTCCTTTAGGAGGTCGCATGTAATCCATATGATAATGATAGTTTTGATGCATATATTCTTCAAACAACACTACATCTTCAACAATATCTACCAAAGAAGTCTCAATAAAACTTTTATGCTTATATGTATGATTTCCGATAGTATGGCCATCATAAATCATACGTTTTGTTAAATCTGGATTATCTTTTACATAATCATACGTTAAGAAAAAAGTCGCATATACATCTTCTTCCATTAACACTTCTAATACCTTTTCGGTATATCCATTTTCATATCCATTATCAAACGTTAAATAGATAACAGGATCCTTATCACCAACAAAATATGCATCATACGCACGATACATATCATTGGCATTCAATGCATCAATCGGTTGTTTGAATTCATTGGTATTTTTCCCCAACCCCCACATAACACTTTTACTAGACAACTTACTCAACGCATCATAATCCACTTCACTCTGTTCCCTATTACTCACAACTGGCATTGTAAAACTACAACCACTACACAACAACAATATAATTAATACACACTTCTTCATAAGTTCACCTCATAAGTAGTATGTGTATTAAAAAAGTAGCTATGACTATATAGCTACTTAAAATATTCATTTTGATAGAATTATAACCCTAATACACCACACACAACTAGATATAAGACAAACACTATTGGACCTAGTAATCCTACAATTAATGATTTTAAACCATATCCCTTACGACGCAACGCAACTGAAGTTGCAATGCACATCACTAAAGTTGAAGGCATAAAATACAATATTTGACGGAACAATTCAGGCCCTCCACCATTAATATCAATAAACATTGCAACAATAGTAACGAACGGCACAAGAGTAAAACTAACAACAAAGTTTAAGATTATAGAAATCTTATCCATTGTTTTATACTGTAATTCTTTTTCTTTTCTTACAAAAATAATGATTGCAACCAAAGCAAGTAATGTAATGATTAATGTTGGTAACACAACTTCTCCACTACAATAAGAAATATGTGAGAAAACAAATGAATTTTCAATAGGTGTAGGATAATCATAACTAATAAGTTTCACACCATGAGCCAATAAAGTTCCTTCATCACCAAACTCTTGTTCCTGTGCATCATAATAATAAATCTTTGGTTCAAAAGATTCATTATCAAAATAATCATACCATGCATCACCCATCATATAATCAGGATATAAATTCGTCCATAATTGAATTCTTTCATTTCCTTCTTGTTTAAGAGTATAAACCGTAGTCCCTTCTCCCATATTACCAATTTCACCTACATAAATACGCGACTTTGTATCAGCATATCCACCATTGTGTTGGTATTTTACTTTGTAAACATCACGAATCGTTTTAGTTTCTCCATCCAACTCATAGGTAATGGAAAAAGGAAATTCTTGTTCTATTACAGTAGGCTTAAATGCAATATTACTAACAATTGAATAAACTGCAATTACCAAAATAGCGATCGTTAGAATAATAGTTGTTCCTAATAATTTTCTATTTTTCATAATTTAAATCCTCTTTATGATAATTAATTAAAAAATCAATGTATCAACTTTATTAAGCAAGTATTCAAGCATTTCTTTACATCTTGCAATTTTTGCTGGACTCTCTGGTTCATCAGGACGACGAATCGCACGACGTAACATACGAGTATATCCAATAACCATTGCTTTTTCTGCAACATTCTTGCATACTTCTTCATCTTCAGTACCAAGATACATTTTTAAAGCCATATCCCAGAACTTTTCAGCAGATTCATGAGGATATCCATAGAATCTCATTGTTACTTCATGATCAAGTTCAGAATAGCCAAGGAATGCATTAAACATAGAACCAAGTTCAAATACAGGATGTCCCATACATAAAGTATCCATATCAATAAGCAATGGCTCACCATTTTGTACCATAATATTATTTGTATGATAATCTCCATGCATTAAAGTATTTCTCTTAGGAACTTCTTCAATTAAAGCACGAAGTTTTTTACCTTGATCTTCAGGAATATGTTTAGCAACAAAATCCGCCCAAGCAAGAGCTGTTTCCTTCATATCAGGTACTTCATCATCTTTTACTTCAATAGCATGAATACTTTTTAGCATATCAATGTAATACTTAGCTGCTTCAGACAAATCATCTGGGTTTTTACGAATAAGCTTCGTTACACTAACTGCATTAAGAAGTTCTGTAATAGTACCATACGCATCTCCTACACGAACAATTCCATAAGGAATAGCTGTATTAATACCAAGAACAAAAGCCTTTCTTGCATTTTCACGCTCTTGCTTAATTTCAGGAAGTGCATCCTTTGCGAAATAAGTTTTAATAATAGTCTCATCATCATAACGATATATTGCACCATTTGCACCTTTTGCAATAAACTCACAACCTTCAACACTCATTCTTGGGTAAGCTTTTTCAACAGTTACCATATCCGTAAATCCAGTCATATCAAATACTTCATAAACATCAGAAGAAACATTAATAATAGCAAGTTTTGGTTCTTCTTTTCTAAGTCTTAAAATCACACGTAAACCCGCAGAAGAAATATATTCAAGATTTTCAGCATCAATTACTGTATGTTTACCTGGATTTTCCTTCTTAACATTAAAGATTTGCTCCTCATATTCAGCAGCATTAGTCGCATCAATTCTTCCTGTAATAGCAATATATAAAATATCTTTATCCAAACGATAAGTAACGTTCATGTTTATTCTCCTTTTCCAAAAACAAGTTCTGTTAACGTTTTATATTCAATCCATGCTGATGTATCAGACAAACGCTCAGTAAATTTAGCAATTGAACAATAATACCAAGCTTGTTCATTTACGTCCTTTTGATTAAAGTGTTGCCACATGGCTACTCCTTCTATCTTGAAATCACGATATAAAGCACGCATATTGGCAAGTTTATCGCCCAACCATACCATTAAAACTGCATCATCATCTGTATTTTTCAGCACATTTAGCGATTCTTCTTTGCGAATTCGCCAAGTATCACTTGCAGGCAAATCTGTTCGTTTATTCTCAGTTTCACATTCAACAAGTTCGCGTACACGACTTCCAAATTTTTCTTCAATTTCTTCAATAGTGACTCCCGCATCTTCAACCACATCATGCAAAACAGCCGCAGCAATCAAATTTTGATCACTCGTCATTGTGCTAACAATAACTGCAGCTTCCATTGGATGCAAAATATACGGAACATCACTTTTTTTACGACGCATGCCGTCATGCGCTTTGACAGCAAATGCAATAGCTTCACTTACTAGTTCCATTATTCAATTGTCAAAATGTCTGCAAATCCAGTAATTTCAAATACATCCATAACTTCGGCGCAAACATTAATCACTTTCATAGAACCAATTTTTTGCATTTTCTTTTGTGCACCAAGAAGTACACGAAGACCAGCGCTAGAGATATACTCCATACCTTTCACATTTAAAACAAGATTTTTAGTATCTCCCATGTCTTCATTAATAGTTTTCTCAAGTGCAGGAGCTGTGATAGTATCAAGTCTTCCTACGATTTCGATAACAGTTTCTGTATCAGTTTTTTTAATTTCAATAGTCATTTGGTAATCTCCTTTATAATTTCTTAGTCATAGTCAAAATATTTTCACCGTTTTCAAAGGCATAATTGATAGAATCCATTGTTTTCTTAGCAATGAAAATGCCAAGACCACCGATTTCGCGTTCCTCTGCCGAAAGAGTTATATCCGGATCCGGTTTCTTCAATGGATCAAAAGGAATGCCTTTATCCAACATACGGAATGTCACTTCACGACTTTGTTCATCAAACGCAATTTGAAGTGTCATATCACCTTCGGCCTCAGGATACGCATAGTGAGCAACATTGACGAATACTTCTTCAATGGCTACACAAATTGCCGTTTGAATTTTCATAGAACACTGATAACTTTCAAGTGTTTCTTCTACAAAACCAAGGACATCATTAAGAGATTCAATTTTTGCAGGGAATGTTTTATTCGTCATATACTCACCTCCTTTTTTAAATTTATAATCAAACATTAACATTGTTATGTCATCAAATTGTGGCGCTTCACCTACAAATTCATCAATATTTGCTTTAAGTGCAGGTAAAATTCTTACCGCTTCCATAGAAGCATTTTGATTCATAAAG
>JAFZDT010000120.1 GCA_017561055.1 Erysipelotrichaceae bacterium | reverse complement strand
TCAAGTTGGACAACAATATCTTGAAGATATTTCATTTAAAATTAACTCTATGCCTCGTAAAATATTTGACTTTAAAACTCCTTATGAGATAGACTTTATTCATATTAAAAATGGTGCGGTTGAAATTTGAAAAAAGAAAAAGTAGATCCATGATCTACTTTTTTTCTGGTTTATTTAATTTGAATTTTAGTTGTACAGGATTGTGATTTGAGTATTGATAATTTGTATCTAAAATCACACTTTCTGCAGTAATATTATTCGAAACAATAAATCCACTGGTATGTGCTTGATAGTTTACACCTTGTTCATATGGTAAGTCAGTTGTACGGAAGTTAGCTAATTCTGTTTCGTTTGTAGGATGTACAAAGGCAAATCCTTCTGTAATTTGAGTTTCATCAAAATCGCTTAACCATGTAGGTGTTTGTTGTTGGTTGGCGAAATTGCCATCAACTGTTGCTGTATCTGCATTAAAGTTACCTGCTACAATTACATAGTTACCATATTCATATTCTTCTAACATAAAGGCATTGATTACGTCCATTTGTTGTTTTCTGATACTCGCATCCTTGTCTAAACTAATATTAAGAATAACTAAATATTTACCATCACTTCCGTTGATTGGCATAAAGGTAGCTGAGAAACCATTATCAATAGCTGCTAATCGAGAAGTAAAGGTAGTATTGATTGGTAATTGTTGTCTAAAACCATAGGTTGTTTTATAGCGACTATATGTAACAATATCATTATTGATTAAACCAATTGGATGATCGAATGGATATACAAGATATTGTGTATGGTGATAACGAGCCGCAACTCTTGAATAGCGAGATAATGCTTCATTCATTTCTTCGTATTGATTAATCATATAACTACGCGTGCTTGCGACATCCATATCTTGAAGTGCATAGAAATCCACATCTAGATGACGAATATAGTCTTTCATTTTTGTGACATTGTCCAATACTACTGTTTCATCAATTCCATAATTGTAAATACCTTGTGTTTTAGTACCATCTGTCATTTTTCCTGTTTCATTAATATTCGAATATTCTGGAACATGAATACCATGACCAATATCCATGGTTACTGCAGTATATGTATTACCAACTGCTAAATACCAAGTACGATTTCTTTCTACATCTAATTCTTCACCATCTGGAATACGATAGTATTTATATTGAATATATCCAAAATAGGTTAAAGCACTTGTCGCAATATTTGCGCCAATAAATAAGAAGATGCACAATGTGATTTGTAGGATTCGATATACAAACATATGGTTGTGTAACCAGTCAAAGGTTTGTTTCCATTTCATCTTACATGTTGCAAAAAATGATGAATCTTTTTTCGTTGTTTTTTCTTCTAAAGGTGGTAGTGTTTCCACAATTTCTGTTTCTTCAATAACAGCTAAAGAATGCTTGTCTTCTACGATTTCTGTTGATTCAACAGTAGTTAAAGCTGTTTCGTTTTCTTCTATGTGTTCAACTGTGGTTGAAGATGTTTCTTCTATAGTAGTTGGAATATCTGCATTTACAATAATTTCAATTTCTTTAATTGGTTGTTCTTCTATGATTTCTCCTGTATCAATTATCACACCATCATCTTCAACCTTAGGGCTTTTCGTATCTTCGATGATATGAGTACCATTACTATTGACAATTTCTTCTATCATAGAATTTGTATTTGCATTTTCTACAATTTCAGTTGTTTCAATGATATCTTGAACTACATTTGCATCTTTGACAGTTTTCTTTTTTCTTCCTGGTTTTGCCAAAATATCACCCCTTACTATGGTATCTTTTATAGTAACACTTACAGTCACTTTTTTAAAGTTATATTTTGTATATATAGTAGTATATGTTGTTTTATTGCCTCATAATCTAGATAAAAGAAAAAATCCTATTGGATTTTTTTGTTAAGTTTCTCTTTAATCATGGTTGTGGAGATATTTTCTGTTCTTGGTAAATATACAACTTCACAATAATCTTTTAAGAAATCAAATTTACCTGTCCAGTCATCTCCCATTACAAACACATCAATATCATATTTTTGTACATCATGAATTTTTTGTTCCCAATCATTTTCTGGAATAACTAAATCAACATAGCGAATGGCTTCAACCACTTCTTTACGTTGTTGATAACTCATAACTGATTTTTTACCTTTCAGTTGATTGAATTCATCGCTACTAATAGCAACTACTAAATAATCTCCTAGCGCTTTAGCACGTTTTAGTATACGAACATGCCCTTCGTGAAGTAGGTCGAAAGTACCATAAGTGATAACTCTTTTCATTCTTTTCACCTCTTGCACATAGAGTATAGCATTATTTATTTGAAAAAGGAAATGGAAAAGCCTTTTGTTCATTGTGCAGGTTGAACATATCAGTTATAATAATTTTGATTGGAGGGGTGTATATGAAATTGATGTGTCCAAGTATGATGTGTAGTTCTAGATGGGATTGCATTAAAGATGAAGTAGAAGAATTGGATAAAGCTGGAATTGATATTTTCCATATGGATATTATGGATGGTGAATTGTTGCCTAATTTTACTTTAGGTATTAATGATTTAAAAGCGGTTCGAAAACATACTGCCAAAAGAATTGATGTGCATTTGATGATGAAAAATCCATTAAATAAAGTGCAATGGTTTATTGATGCTGGGGCAGATATTATTTATATTCATCCTGAAAGTGAGACTTTTGTTATTAAAACATTACAACATATTCAAGATCAAGGAAGATTTAGTGGAATTGCGATTAGTCCTGACTGGAGTATTGATATGGTTAGAGAACTGTTGGCTTTCTGCGATTATGTGTTGGTTATGACAGTGAATCCTGGTTTTGCGGGTCAAAAGTATATTGATACTATGACTAAGAAGGTTGAAAAGCTTGTGAAACTTAAAGATGAATATGGATATAAAGTTATGATCGATGGTGGTTGTAGTGAAGAAGTCATTAAACGCTTGTCTTCTGTTGGTGCAGATGGCTTTGTTTTAGGGACAAGCGTGTTATTTAATAAAACAGAAGATTATGGTACTATTATTAAGCGTCTTAAGGAGGAAACGAAATAATGAGAATCGGTATTGGGAATGATCATGTAGCAGTAGAAATGAAGAATGAACTTACTGCGTATTTAGAAAATAAAGGATATGAAGTTGTGAACTATGGTACAGATAGTAATGAAAGTTTTCATTATCCTATTAGTGGTGAGAAAGTGGCTTTAGCTGTTAAAAATCATGAAGTGGATTTGGGTATTTTAATTTGTGGTACGGGTGTTGGTATTTCTTTGGCTGCTAATAAAGTAAATGGCATTCGTGCAGTAGTTTGTAGTGAACCTTATACAGCAAAACTTTCTAGAGAACATAATAATACAAACATCTTAGCATTTGGTGCTCGTGTTATTGGTATTGAAATGGCGAAGATGATTGTTGATAGTTGGTTGGATGCTGAATTTATGGGTGGTAGACATCAAATTCGTGTAGATATGATTGGAGATATTGAAAAGAGAAATGGGTAATACCATTTTTTCTTTGGTATAGTTTATGAATAGTAAAAAAATGATTGAAGGAAATCCTTTGAAATTGATTATTTGGTTTTCTTTGCCATTAATGTTAGGAAATGTGTTTCAACAGCTTTATACTGTAGTGGATACGATGATTGTTGGTAAGATATTAGGAGTGTCTTCTTTGGCAGCTGTTGGAAGTGCTGACTGGATTAGTTGGATGGCTTTTGGTGTAATTACAGCATTTCCTCAAGGATTTTCAATTTTGATTGCACAAGCATATGGTGCAAATGATGAAAAGGAAGTAAATAAACATTTAGTATCGCTTGTGCAATGTTCGATTTTGGTGGCGATTATCTTTACTGCAGTGGGCTATTTAGGGTTAATGCCTTTGTTGAAATTGTTGAATACTCCAAATGAAATTTTATTAGAAAGCTATGCTTATGTGCGTGTTATTTATTTAGGATTACCAATTACGATGTTTTATAATGCTTGTGCTTCGGTATTGCGTGCTTTTGGTGATAGTAAAACGCCGCTTCGTGCGATGGTTTTGGCAGCGATTATGAACATTGGTTTAGATTTTGTATTCATTTTGTATTTTAAAATGGGTGTTAGTGGAGCGGCATTGGCTACGGTTATTGCACAAGGCTTTGCGACTATCTATTGCTTTATGATCTTAAGAAGAAATCCGATTATTATGACACCATTTTCGCTTTGTTCTGTGGATTGGGTAAATAATAAGAAAATGTTTGAAATTGGATTCCCTATGGCTTTTCAAAACTTATTGATTGCGGTTGGTGGTATTGTATTAACAGGTATTATTAATGGTTATGGTACGTTGTTTATTGCTGGATTTACTGCTGTTAATAAGATGTATGGTTTACTTGAAATTGCGGCTGTGTCTTATGGATATGCTATGGTTACTTATGTTGGTCAAAATTATGGAGCTAAGTTATATATGCGTATTAAAGAGGGTGTAAAAAGTGCAGCGATTCTTGGTACGATAACGGCTATTGTAATTACGATTTTGATTCAATTGTTTGATCAACAAATTTTATTGTTATTTATTTCTGGGGAACCTCATGAGGTTGAAATTGCTTTATCTGTAGGTGAGAAGTATTTATTAGGTATGTCACTTCCATTATTTGTGTTGTATTTGTTGCATATTTATCGTTCTGCTTTGCAAGGTTTATCGAATACCTTTATTCCTATGGTATCGGGTTTTGTAGAATTAGCGTGTCGTTTGCTTTGTGCAATTTGTTTGCCTATATTTTTACAGGAAAATGGCTTGTATTTTGTAGAACCGGCAGCTTGGATTGGGGCTATGATTTTGTTGGCTTTCTGGTATTATAAGACGGAAAGAGAAATTTTAAATACAAAAAAGGAATCAATTGTTTAACAATTGATTCTTTTTATTCTTCATTCAATTTTCGTAATTCTTGTAATGGATAATGTCCACCTGTTTGTTTGTTTTGGTATTCTTTAGTATTTGAGGTGTGTAGGTAATTAATTTCTCTTTCGAATTCTCTAGCAGAAATACGTACTGCACCTTGTCCAAAGACAATTAATTGTTCTAAAGCATCACTGGTTGCGACGGTAATTTGATAGTCTTTGCTGAGTTCATGTGCTGATTTCTCAATGTATTCATCTGCTGTTTGTGCGGTTTTGGTGAATACAATATGGATATTTCCATTATAGTATTGAGAACCTACATGGCTTTTTACTTTATATGCATCAAATACTACAATTAGTAGACATTTTTTGTATGCTTGATAGCTAGATAGTAAATCAATTAATTTGTCTCTAGCAGCATCTAATTGATGATTAGCTAGTTCTTTTAGTTCTTCCCAAGAGTGGATAATATTATATCCATCAACTAATACACATTTCTTTTTAATGGTTACTGGTTTGGATGGTGTTTTTACTTCTGCTTTTACTTTCTTGGCTTCGATGACTTTCTTAGGTCGTTCAGGACCATGTATTCTAGAAACTACACGTTTTAATTCTTCATCAGAAATATTGTATTTGCGTGGTTGTGCACTAATGACTCTTTCTGGTGCTTGTTTGGTATAGGTCATTTTTAGATGCATATATTGTTCAACTTCATTGTATGGCACATAGAATCCAGCACCACCTTCACAGAAGACAGAACCACAAGGATTTTCAGCATCATTGTCACAATCATAATTAATAGCTTGGATGATTTCTTCGCTATCTACACATTTATCATAACCGTCTAAAGAACAAGTTAATTTGCCTAAGCCTTTAGAGTAGTTTAATACTTCCATTTGATAATTCGCTAATTTTCTGACTGGAGCTTTCCCTGTTAAAATACATAAATCATTATCATTTTCTTCAATAGTGAATGTACCATTTCTTTGTTCAATATCATAAATGGCTCTAGATAAATAACTAGAAGGGATAACTAATTTATATTGATAATAGGGTTCTAGTAATAGTGATTTTGTTGTGCGTAAACCATGTCTAACTGCACGGTAGGTTGCTTGTCTAAAATCTCCACCTTCAGTATGTTTGATATGTGCTTTACCAGATACTAAACTAATTTTCATATCGGTAATAGTGGATCCAGCTAATACACCTTTGTGTTTCTTTTCATATAAGTGGGTTAATATTAATCGTTGCCAGTTTTTGGCTAAGCGATCTTCATCACATTTGGTATCAAATACAAGTCCACTACCTCTAGGAAGGGGTTCTAATAATAAATGGACTTCTGCATAGTGTCTAAGTGGTTCAAAGTGTCCAACACCTTCTACGGCTTCAGTAATTGTTTCCATAAAGACAACACTACCATGGTCAAAGTCTACATCGACATTAAAGCGTTGTTTAATGATATTTTTAAGAATTTCAATTTGAATTTCACCCATAAGTTGTAGATGAATTTCTTTAACTTCATCATCAAAGGAGATTTTCAATTCAGGATCTTCATCTGCTAGGAGTTGTAAATTACGTAACATCGTTTGAACATCACAGTCTTTAGGTAATACCATACGATATTTCATATAACTAGATAGGATAGGTGTATTATTAGATTCATATCCTAAAGCATCATTGGCTTGTAAAGTAAGTCCAGATACGGTACAAACATCGCCTGCAGATACTTCGGTTACGGTTTCATATTTGTCCATATTATATAAACGAATTTGGTCGATTTTTTCTTCATTAATAATTTCTTTTGCTTTTAAAGTGCCACCAGTAATTTTCATATGTACCCAACGTTTGTTATCTTCATGAGTGACTTTGTAGATCTTAGCACCAAAGGTTTGTGGGTATTGTTTTTGAATGGTTAATTCATTTAGTGTTTCAAGTAAGGTGTCTACTTTATCTTCTTTTAAAGCACTACCAAAGATACATGGATATACATGCAATTGATTGAATTCTTGTTGAATATCTTCTACTGTAATTGTTTCTGATAATACTTTTTCTAATAGTTCTTCGCTATTGGTCGCAATCGTATCATACGCTTCTTCATAACCACTAGTAATATCTACAATATTTATATCTAATTTATGTAATTGATCTAAGATGGTTTCTTTGGTTAGATAGCTAATATCCATTTTGTTGATAAATATAATGGTTGGAATTTGATGATGTTTTAGTAGTTTCCAAATGGTTTCTGTATGGCTTTGTACACCATCACAACCATTAATAACTAAAATTGCGCAATCTAAAACTTGTAGGCTTCGTTCCATTTCGCTACTGAAGTCTACATGTCCTGGAGTATCAATTAAAGTAAATTGGGTATCTAAATAATTGAATCGAGCCTGCTTTGAAAAGATCGTTATTCCACGATCTTTTTCTTGGTTATCATAATCTAGATGGGTATCTTTATGATCTACTCTACCTTTTTTACGAATGGTATTGGTTAGATATAAGATACTTTCTGATAATGTTGTTTTTCCTGCGTCTACGTGCGCTACAATTCCGATTACTGTCTTTTTCATATGCTTAATTATAAATAGAAAATTATCCCAAGGCAACATCCAATATCATCATAATGGTAAAGCCTAACATGACACCAACAGTTTTACGATGACATTTGTCTTTTCCTTCTTTTTCGGGAATTAGTTCCTCACAAACAACATAAATCATAGCTCCAGCCGCAAAGGATAATAACCATGGTAAAAAGGTTTGTAATTGATAAAAGCAAAAGGCAGTTAATGTACCAATGATTGGTTCTACAATACCACTTAAGGAACCTATTAGGAAGGCTTTCCATTTTTGATATCCACTTTGATAGAGTGGTAGAGAAATGGCCATGCCTTCGGGTAGATTTTGTAATGCAATACCAATGGATAATGCGATAGCACTTGCGAGTGTTATATTGTTTGAATTTAGTGCTAGAGCAAAAGCAATGCCTACAGCCATTCCTTCTGGAATGTTGTGCATGGTTACCGCAAAGAAGAATAAGAAATTACGTTTTTGTTTAGGTGTTTGAAAGGTGTTGAATGTATCTAATAAATAATCCGTGAGTAACAGAAATATACCGCCAAATAAAAATCCTAAGCTAGCCACAATCCATCCATGTGTTCCTTGTGCTTGTGCACTTTCTATGGCTGGTAATAATAAAGACCAAATGCTTGCGGCTATCATAACCCCAGAGGCAAAGCCTAATAATACGCGTTCAAAGCTTTTGGTGGGTGGTTTTTTCAAAAATATAACTAATGCAGAACCAATGGTAGTAAGAATAAAGGGAAACATCGTTCCTAAAAAAGCATAGAGTAAGGTGGTGTACATAAATTTCCTCCACTATAGAATATGGAAATTTGTGTCTTATTCTTAGGAAGAAAGCCTATTTTGTAGTACAATACTATTTAGAGGTGAACATTATGTTAGAGAAACAACAATTACAAGAAATCTTAGATGTGTGTGTATCTACTGGTGGAGATTTTGCGGAAATCTTTGAAGAAAAGAAAACAACACATTCTTATGGTTTATTGAATGGTCAAGTTGAACAAGCCAATAGTGGTATTGTATATGGCATTGGCATGCGTATTTATCATGGTACAGAGAGTGTATATGCGTATTCTAATGATACGAGTATGGATAATTTACGTAAGATGGCTAAGGATTTATCTACTTCTTATGATGAAGAAAAGAAAGTGTCTTGTAAGGATTTGGTAGAAGTAGTCTATGAAAATCAACATCCTATTTTAATGGATCCTACAAATGTTTCTAGTGAAGAAAAAATTAAGGTTGCGAAATTGGCAACACAAGGTGCTAGTGAATATGATCCAGTGATTCAAAAAGTTATGGTTCGTTATTTAGATGAAAAACAAGAAGTCGCAATTAGTAATACGGAAGGTAAATATGTTCAAGATACACGTATTCGTACTCGTTTAGCGATTCAAGTTATTGCGATTGATGGTGATAAGATGGAAACAGGTTTCTATGGCCCAGGTGCTAGTAAAGGGTTTGAATTCTATAGTGAAATGAATCCATATGAAGCAGGTAAAGAAGCTGCGCGTATTGCGAAAACATTAGTGTATGCGGATGAATGTCCAAGTGGAAATATGCCAGTTATTATTGATAATGGATTTGGTGGGGTTATTTTCCATGAGGCTTGTGGACATTCTCTAGAAGCATCTTCTGTAGCGAAAAATCAGTCTGTATTTAGTGGTAAATTAGGAGAAAAGATTGCTAGTAGTAAAGTAAGTGCAGTGGATGATGGTACAATTGCGAATGCTTGGGGTTCTAGTAATGTAGATGATGAAGGTAATTTCACAAAACGAAATTTGTTAATTGAAAATGGTATCTTAAAAGGATATATGATTGATACGTTAAATGGTAGAAGAATGGGTATGCCATCGACTTCTAATAGTCGTCGCCAATCTTATAAATATGAAACGACTTCTCGTATGACAAATACCTTTATTCTAAATGGTGAAGACACATTGGAAGAAATGATTGCGGATACACCATATGGTTTATATTGTAAGAGTATGAGTGGTGGTAGTGTAGATCCTTCTACTGGTGATTTTAACTTTGCGGTTCAAGAAGGGTATTTAATTCAAGATGGTAAGATTACAAAACCAGTGAAAGGTGCTAGTTTAATTGGTAATGGTGCCGAAACATTATTAAAGATTGATAAAGTAGGCAATAATTTAAAACGTGCACAAGGTATGTGTGGTTCTAGTAGTGGTTCTATTCCAACGGATGTTGGTCAACCAGCGATTCGTGTAAGTCAAATGATTGTTGGAGGTAGAGAATAATGAATATTAATAAGTTGATGGAAAAAGCGAAAGCTTTACAAATTGATCCAATTGAAGTGTATATTCAAAAATCAGAAAAACAATCAATTGAAGTGTTTGCTCAAAAAGTAGATGCTTTAACGATTGCCCAAAGTGGCGGTATGGCCATTCGTGGTATTTACAATGGTAAAATGGGCTATTGTTTTGTAGAAGAAGATAGTGATGATAATATTGATACTTGTTTACAAATGTTAATGGAAAATGCAAAGTCATTAGAATTAGATGAACCATCTTTCATTTATGCAGGAGATACAACATATCCTAGTGTTGAATTGACAGAAAATCAATTAGTAAATGTGGATGCGAGTGAAAAGATTGCATATTTAAAAGAAGTAGAAAGTAAATTAGCACAAAGCGATTCACGTATTGTACAAGTGATGGGTAGTTTAATGGAAACGCAACAAGTACAAACGCAAATTTATAATTCTTTGGGTATGGATTTGCATAAACATGAATCGTATACCGTCTTCTATTCTTCTGTATTGGCGCAAGAAAATAATGACAATAAGAGTGCATATGAAATTAAAGTCATGCATAGTTTTGATGAATGTCCAATTGATGAATATGTAAGTAAATTAAAAGACAAAGTATGTTCAAAATTGAATGCGACACAAGTAAAAACGGGTAAATATAAAGTCATTCTTAAAAATAATGCGATGAGCTCTTTATTAGGTGCCTTTACTGGTTTGTTTGATGGTGAACAAGTGTATAAAGGAATTAGTAAATTAAAAGATAAGATGAATGAAACGATCTTTGATGAAAAGATTACGATTTTAGATGATCCTTTAAAGAAAGATGGAATTAATAGCACTCCATTTGATGATGAAGGTGTGGCTTCTTATACCAAAACAGTAGTAGAAAATGGTGTGTTAAAGCTATTCTTACATAACCAAAAATCTGCGGCACAAATGAACACAACTTCAACAGGTAATGGCTTTAAGAGTGGTTATGCAAGTAGTGTAGGTATCCATCCAACCAATTTCTATATCCAACCTAGTGATGTGTCATTTGACGCGTTAGTTGAACAAATGGATTGTGGATTAATTATTGATGAAATCAATGGTTTACATGCTGGATTAAATCCAATTACTACAGATTTCTCATTACAAGCAGCAGGGTATTATGTTGAAAATGGTAAGATTGTAAAACCAGTCAACTTAATTACTGTAGCTGGTAATTTCTTGGAGATGATGAAAGAAGTAGAAGCAGTGGGTAGTGATTTAGAAGATGCATTATCTAGTGCTAGTGCACCTAGTATTTTATTTAAACAATTATCAATTAGTGGAGAATAAGGCGATGTATATCGTCTTTTTTCTTGCATAGACTAGTATATATGATAGAATATATTTAACAATTAGGTTAAATGTTAAATGAGGTGATGAAATGGCGTTACAAAAAACATTAAAGGCATTGGCTGACCCAATTCGTAGAGAAATTCTAAACTTATTAAAAGAAAAGAGTTTATCTGCAGGAGAAATTGTTGAACATTTCGATGTTACAAATGCATCAATTTCTCGTCATTTGTCAGTATTAAAAGAAGCGGATTTGATTCGTGATGCTAGAAGTGGGAAGTTTATTTATTATGAGTTGAATACTTCGGTATTAGAACAAGTTATGCTTTGGATTAGTGAGTTAAAAGGGGGAAAATAATGATGAATAAGAAATTAGTAGTGATTACATCAATTATTATTTTATTGCCAATTTTGGTTAGTTTGTGTTTCTGGAATCAATTGCCTGAACAGGTTCCAATTCATTGGAATATTCATGGTGAAATTGATGGGTATGCATCTCGTTTTGTAGCAGTTATAGTTCTTCCATTAGTTTTATTTGTCTTACATTTTGTATGTGCTTTTGCGACAATGATGGATCCTAAACATAAGAATATTTCAGATA
This sequence comes from Erysipelotrichaceae bacterium, assembly GCA_017561055.1. GTDB lineage: Bacteria > Bacillota_I > Bacilli_A > Erysipelotrichales > Erysipelotrichaceae > RGIG4607. Next base: position 6,904 of record JAFZDT010000120.1, on the reverse strand, counting down.
AAATTTGGATGCTTATATTGAGCATTTGCCCAGTGTTATCGATTCTTTTGATGTATATGATGGTGGGCTCAGCATTAGGTATGGAAATTGATGTAAATGCTATTTTACCAGTATTTTTAGGCGTTATGTTTGTGGTAATTGGTAATTATTTGCCTAAGTGTAAACAAAGTTATACAGTGGGTATTAAAATTCCTTGGACATTGAATAGTGAAGAAAACTGGAATAAAACGCATCGTTTTGCAGGGCCATGTTGGGTGATTGGTGGAATTATAGTGATGTTTACTGGTTTATTTGAAAATGAAATCCTTATCATGGTAATTGCGCTTATTATGGTATTTGCACCAATTATCTATTCTTATATGTATTATGTTAAATATGAAAAAGAGGAATAATATGATACAAGAGAAAATTATTGTACAAGCAGATAGTCGATATCCTTTAAATGGATTACTGACTTTACCTGATGAAAGTTTTTGGCCATGTCCTGCAGTTGTGTTTGTACATGGTTCTGGTTCGAGTAATATGGATGAAAAGATTCAAAAGTTAACTCCTTTTAAAGATTTGGCTGAAGGTTTAGCGAAATTAGGTGTAGCTTCTATTCGTTATGATAAACGTTCCTTTGCGCATGGATTGAAAATGGTAACGAATAAAGAAGTAATTACAGTCAAAGAAGAAACTATTGATGATGCAGTTGCGGCGGTAGAGTTATTAAAAAAAGATACTCGTATTAGTAGTGTATATGTTTTAGGTCATAGTATGGGTGGTATGTTAGCACCTCGTATTGATTTAGCTGCAGATGCTAAAGGTTTGATAATTATGGCAGGAAGTGCTAGAAACTTACATGAAATTATGTTGGGACAATTTGAAGATATGAAAGCCAATTCCAATCGTCTGACTCGCTGGATGTTGGATAAATCAACGAAAAAGATAGAAGATACTTTGACTAAATTGAATAGTATGAGTGATGAAGAAGCGAAGAAAACTTCATTAGGCAATGGCACAACTGCCTATTATTTTAAGGAAATGTTGAACTATCCAACGGCTGAATTATTAAGAAATACCGATAAACCAGTCTTAATTTTACAAGGTGATGCGGATTTCCAAGTGTCTGTTAAAAAAGATTATGAGTTATATCAACAAATTTGTGTTGGTAAAGAAAATGTTTCCTTTAAGTTATATGAAGGCTTAAATCATGCATTTGTACCATATATTTCTAAAGATATAACGAAAGCGAAAAATGAATATAATGTAGAAAGACATATTCCTGAATATGTAATGATGGACATGGTTGAATGGATGAAAAACACACAATAAGTGTGTTTTTTGTTATAATCAAACTAGAAGGTGATGATATGCAAAAAGTTTTAATTATAGGTTGTCCTGGTTCTGGTAAAAGTACTTTTGCTAGAAAATTACATGAACAAATAGATATTCCTTTATATCATTTAGATAATCTATTTTGGAATGCGGATAAGACAACTGTTTCTAATGAAGTGTTTAGAAATCGTTTAGATACCATTCTTCAACAACCTTCTTGGATTATTGATGGTAACTATGCTTCTACAATGGAATGGCGCATCCAACATTGTGATACCATCTTTTTCTTAGATTATCCTACTGAAGTGTGTATTGAAGGTGTAAGAAGTCGCAAAGGAAAGAAACGCAGTGATATTCCTTGGATTGAAGAAGAGGATGATGAAGAATTCTTACAGTTCATTAAGGATTTTAGTGAGAAAAGAAGACCACAAATTATAGAACTATTACAAAAATATAGTCATAAGGATATTTATATATTTAAATCTAGAAGTGATGCGAATTGCTATTTATGTTCTAAGGCTTATAATTTGATTTATGTTGATTGGGCAAATTATCGTAAACCAATTAATACCTGTGTGCAAAACTTTTGTAGGTACATACCAAAAGGTGGAAGGGTATTAGATGTTGGTTGTGGTAATGGATATCCAATTTCTAAATATTTAATTGATAATGGTTATCAAGTGACAGGAATTGATATTTCTGAAAAGATGATTTCTGAAGCCAAACGATTATCTGGTGAGTTTAGTGTGTGTGATTTTATGGAATATGCAAGTGATACTAAATTTGATGCAATTATTGCTTTTGATAGTTTGTGGCATATCCCATTGGAATTGCAAAAAGAGATATATAACAAGATGTATAGCTTATTAGTTGATGGTGGGTATTGTTTGTTTACTCATGGTATCCATCATAGTGAAGTAAGTGGAAAGATGTTTGATCAAACTTTCTATTATAGTAGTTTAGATATTGATGAAGTGAAATCTTGTATATCTGATTTTACAATTATTGAAGAATTTCATCCGTATGTGGAAGAAACAACGGGGGATAGAGAGCTATTAATGATAATTAAAAAATAGTCCGTAAGGACTATTTTCTAATTTCAATACCAATTTTCTTTTGTACTTTCATTAATTTCTTATGAGCAATGTATCTTGCTTTATTTGCGCCATCTTCTAAGACTTTATCAATTTGTCCGCTGTTAATGATTTCATGATATCTATCTTGGATTTGTTGTAATGTATCACATACAACATCAGCTACTGCTTTTTTGAATTCTCCATAGCCTTTTCCTTCAAATCTTGCACAAATATCTTCAATAGGTTCTCCAGATAATGAAGACATAATTTCTAATAAGTTTGAAATACCAGGTTGGTTAACTTTGTCATATTGTACTTTCGCAAGCATATCTGTTACAGCACCCATGATTTTCTTACGAGCTACTGGAATTTCATCTAATAAATAGATACATCCTTTGTTTGTTTCATCTGATTTACTCATTTTCTTAGTAGGTTCTGTTAATGACATAATACGAGCACCAACTTTAGCTACTAATGGTTCTGGTACTGTAAATGTTGGAGAATAACGATTGTTGAAACGTTCAGCTAAATCACGTGCTAATTCTACGTGTTGTTTTTGGTCATCTCCTACAGGTACATAGTCTGCATCATACGCTAAAATATCCGCAGCCATTAATGAAGGATATACATATAAACCAGCTGTAATGTTCTTTTCTTGTTTTGCTAATTTATCTTTGAATTGTGTCATACGATTCAATTCACCCATGTAGGTAGTACATGTTAATAAGAAACCAAGTTGCGCTTGTTCCATAACATCAGATTGTAAGAAAATTGTAGATTTTTCTGGATCAAGTCCACAAGCTAAATATAAAGCAATCGCATCTTTTAAATTTTTACGTAATTCTTTTGGATCTTGATATACGGTTACGCAATGTAAGTTTGCGATGAATACAAACATTTCATAATCATCTTGGTATTTTACGAAATTACGTAAAGCTCCAATATAGTTCCCTAAAGTTAATTGTCCTGTTGGTTTAATACCACTTAACATTCTTTTCATAATGGTTTCCTCCTATTAAAATTCTGTACTTCTAGGCATGATGATTGCCGCAATTAAATATAATAATATTCCAGCTCCACCACCTAATGTGAATAATACCATGACTAAACGGATAACCGTTGGATCAATGTCTAGATAATGTGCGATACCTGCACATACACCATCTAATTTTTTATTGTACATACTTTTTTCTAATTGTTTTCCTTGCATATACTTACCTCCTAAAAATATAAAAACGTCCCAACAAGGGACGTTATAAACAAACGTGGTGCCACCCAATTTCAACCATAAAGGTCCTTAAACAGATAACGGCTGTAACCGAGTCAACTCCAAAATCCCAATTCATTTTTAGTGCTTGGTGGAATTTTCAGCGACCATCCACTCTCTTTTTACAAGTTCTCTAAAAACTACTTTTATTTCTTCAATGTTGTTATTATTAATTTATCACAAACAAAAAGAATGTCAAATGGTTTTGTTATGTTATAATATATCCAAAGGTGGTGTTTTTATGATTCTTGTATATACTTCATTTGGTTGTGCGTCTTGTAGAAAAGTAAAACAATGGTTAAAAGATCGTAATATTCCATTTGTAGAGAAAAATATTTTTACAATGATGTTAAATGAAAAAGAATTACGTATGTTACTTAGAAGAAGTGAAAATGGTACAGATGATATCATTTCAAAGCGTTCTAAAATAATAAAAGAAAATAATATTGATATAGATGAAATGAGTACAACGGAGTTGATTCAATTTGTTCAACAAAATCCTAGTGTATTGAAACGTCCAATTATGGTGGATGAACGTCAATTTTTAGTAGGTTATGATGAAGAAGAGATTGAAATCTTTATTCCAAGAGAATTACAAGCTTTGGCAGATTGTTCATGTAATGCGGATTGTCCAAATTTTGAAACTTGTGGAAAGCTTAGAAAGGGATTAGCATGAGAGTATTAGTTGGGTTATCTGGTGGTGTCGATTCTGCGATTGCGGCATATTTATTAAAGCAACAAGGTTATGATGTAACTTGTGCATTTATGCGTAACTGGGATAGTACGACCAATCAAGATTTTTTAGGAAATCCTACAATTGATGATGATATTTGTCCACAAGAGAAGGACTATAATGATGCGAAGGCTGTTGCTGAAGCATTAGGGTTAGAATTATTACGTGTGGATTTTATTAAAGAATATTGGGATTATGTGTTTACTAGCTTTTTAGAAGATTATAAAAAGGGTAGAACACCAAATCCAGATATTCTATGTAACAAATATATTAAATTCTCTAGTTTCTTTGATTTTGCGAAGTCTAAAGGATTTGATATGGTGGCTACAGGACATTATGCGAAAGTAGATCATCAAGAAGATGAAAGTTTCTTATTGAAAGCTCATGATACAAATAAAGACCAAAGTTATTTCTTGTGTCAAATTTCTAAAGAAGCATTACGTCAAACATTGTTCCCATTAGGGGAAGTAGATAAACCAGAAGTTCGTAAAATTGCGGCTGAATTGGATTTAATTATTGCGAAAAAGAAAGATTCTACTGGAATTTGTTTTATTGGAGAACGTAATTTCAGAGAGTTCTTGAAGAATTATTTACCAGCTAAAAGTGGGAATATTATTGATGTAGAAAGTAAGAAAGTATTAGGACAACATGAAGGTGTCTTGTATTATACAATTGGTCAAAGAAAAGGATTGAATATCGGTGGTGTTGGCGGACCATGGTTTGTTGTGGGTAAGGATGTACAACGCAATGAATTGTATGTGGCTGCACATGAAGATAATCCTTGGTTAGTATCTGATTGTTGTTTAGTTAGTGGAATGAACTGGTTAGTGAATGATGTTCCTCAAGGGAAATATGCATGTTGTGCGAAGTTTAGATATCGTCAAAAAGATCATCCAGTGTTTATTGAAGTATTGGAGGATGGTAATATTAACTGTACGTATCCTCAAGGAATTCCAGCGGTTACACCAGGTCAGCAAGCTGTATTCTATCAAGGTGATGTTTGCTTAGGTGGCGGCGTCATTGAAGTGATTTATCATGATGGTGTGGATATTGCGACAAAGATTCAGGAGACTTTGTATGGTGAATAGAGATATTGAGTTGTTTGAGTCACCAATATCTGAAAAACGTTTATTAATTGCTTGTATGCATTATTTTGTAGGATATACGTATGTGTATCCTATGCTTTTAATGGGACTATGGCAATTGTTTACTAAAGAAGATAGTATGCCAGTTGCATTAGCGATTGCACTTACTGCCATTGTATTGGTTACAACAGTAATTTTGTTATGGCCAGTATATAAAGAATCTTGGTTGGAGTTTAAAAAAGATCCGATTACCAATATTGGTTATGTAATTATTTATATAGTTGCTTTGTTTATCATAAATATTGTGCTATCACTGATTATTATGTTACTGACTGGATTGGACAATAGTGCGAATCAATTGGCTATTGAAGAAATGTTTTTTAAATATCCATTCTATATTTCTTTTAGTGCAGTAGTATTTGCGCCAATTGTTGAAGAAGGAATCTTTAGAGGTGGATTCTTTAGATGGTTTAGTAGTAAAAATATGATACAAGCATATGTAATATCCTCATTCTTATTTGGATTTTTACATGTATATGAATCGGTATTTACTGGTAATTTTTTAGATGTAGCCTTTGTAATTGTTTATGGTGGTATGGGTGTTGTGTTTGCGAATTTGTATCATCGTACCGATCAAATGATTTCGGGTATACTTTTACATGCTTTGTATAATGGTATTTCCATTATGCTATTGATGATGTTATAGAAAGGAAAAATGACATGGAGTGTATCAAAGGAAAGTTTCATACAATTTTATTTCGTAATGATGATTCTGGATACACAGTGCGTCGTTTTCGCCTTTATGAAGAAGAAGACAAATTAATGACGGTAACTGGGTATCTGCCTCAGTTACCGTCTGATATTTTATTTAGACTACATGGAGAATATAAGGAACATCCTCGTTATGGAATGCAATTTCAAATACAAACATTTGAACGAGTGGAGTTGGATGATTCGGATTCTTTAGTGGGTTATTTAAGTAGTCATACCTTTCCTGGAATTGGGAAAAAGATGGCTCAAGTATTAATTGATACCTTGGGTACCAATATTTTACAAAAAATTCAAGATGATCCTGATTGTTTGGATAGTGTGCCTAAAATGACAGCAAAGAAAAAAGAAGCGTTGATTGAAGGTATCCGACAAAGAGAGGCTTCTGATGAAGAGGTGTTGCGTTTCTTTACGTTGCATGGTGTACATCTTAAGCAAGCAATGAAATTACAAGCGATTTATGGAAAAGATATGTTAGGAAAACTAAAAGAAAATCCGTATCGTATGGTTGAAGAAGTGGATGGTATTGGTTTTCAAACAGCAGATAAGTTTGCATTATCTATGGGATTTGAGATGGATCATCCATTTCGTATGCAAGCGGCTTGTGTATCGTTTGTGATGGAATATTGTATGTCCACAGGTAATAGTTATATTACGG
>JAFZDT010000119.1 GCA_017561055.1 Erysipelotrichaceae bacterium | reverse complement strand
TTACAAGGTAAAGTAGTAACAATTAACTGGGATGATTATTGTAAGGATGTAATTGCATTAGACCACCATTATATGGGTGATGTAATGTTATTAGACAAAGTCCGTGAAAATGCAAAAAAACTTGGATATATCTATGAGCGAAACTTAGATGTTTTTGATTATGAAGAGGACCTTAAAGTAAAGAAGAATCCGCCTCGTTATGAAAGGCTTACTGTATTTACTAAAATTGATACAGAGAAAACTGATGAATTCCCGGAAGAAAAAATAGCAATATATAGAGGATGGGAATATTGGGCAGAGTGTAGTTATACTAAATACGGTGGTCCTGATGTTTTTTATAGTTTGCGATGGTCTTATTCTGATGATGGTAAAAGTGTATGGGAATTATATAAGGACTATATAAGATTGTTTTGTGGTGAAGAAGGTTTTGAATATGAACGAATTTATTCTTTTAATACTATTAACACGATTCTTATACTTGTTGTGGATAATATAGGTGGTGTTTATGATGTATTTTTTCCTGAACGCCATAAAAACTATATATTATTCTGTTTAATATCAACATCATCACCACATGAAATATTTATAGCACCTGATTTAAGGGCTAATAAAGATTCTCAATATCAAAAGAAAATCGATGAATTAAAGTTTTTGTTAGGTATTGATGAAGAATAATAGTTATTAAAGTTTGAGTTCAAAGTTTAGGCTTTGAACTCTTTTCTTTTGTGCAAAGAGATTGACATAAAGCTAAAAAAAGAGTATAAATAATGAGTAAATACTGAGATTAAGACACGATTATATGTGATAGATGTAGAGAGAGTTGTGGTTGGTGAAAACGACTTGATGGAGCATATAGTTACCACTTAGGAGTAGGGTATTTGAAAATATCCCGTTGCTGGCGTTAACAGTTTGAGTGTATATCTTTTTAGATATAAATAAAGGTGGTACCGCGTGATATAACGTCCTTTTGTTGGGGCGTTTTTTTATGTTAAGGAGGGTAAAATTATGATTAACATGAAAGAGCATGAACAATTAAGTATTTTGAATCACTCTTGTGCGCATTTATTAGCACAAGCTGTAAAACATTTATACCCACAAGCTAAGTTCTGGGTAGGACCAGTTATTACTGATGGTTTCTATTATGATATTGACTTAGGTGGAGTAACAATTAATGAAGAGGATTTCCCTAAGATTGAAAAGGAAATGAAGAAAATCTCTAAAGATGGTAAGCGTATTGTTCGTGAAGAAATTTCTAAGGCTGAAGCATTAGAAATGTTCAAAGACGATATGTACAAAGTTGATTTAATTAATAATATGGATGAAAACGATACAGTTATTTCTTGTTATCGCCAAGGTGATTTCGTAGATTTATGTCGTGGACCTCACGTTGAAACTGTTAAAGTATTAAAACACTTTAAGTTATTAAAGGCTAGTGGAGCTTATTGGAAGGGTGACGCTAATAACCATATGTTACAACGTATCTATGGTGTATGTTTTGATACAGAAGAAGCTTTAAATCAACATTTATATATGTTAGAAGAAGCTAAGAAACGTGATCACCGTAAATTGGGTAAAGAATTGGATTTATTCATGTTCTCTGAATATGGTCCTGGTTTCCCATTCTGGTTACCAAATGGTATGATTTTACGTAACAAGTTAGAAAACTTCTGGTACGATGAACATACTAAAGAAGGATATCAATTTATTAAGACTCCTATTATGTTGAACCAAGAATTATGGGAAGTAAGTGGTCACTGGTTTAACTATCGTGAAAATATGTATACTTCTGAAATCGATGATCGTTTATTTGCTGTTAAGCCTATGAACTGTCCTGGATCATTATTAGTATATAAAAATAGCTTACATTCTTATAAAGATTTACCTTTACGTATGGGTGAATTAGGACAAGTTCATCGTCATGAAGCAAGTGGTGCGTTAAATGGTTTATTCCGTGTTCGTACATTTACTCAAGATGATGCGCATATCTTTATGACTGAAGATCAAATTGAAAGTGAAGTAATTCGTTTAATTGCTTTCATTGACCGTGTATATAAGATCTTCAACTTACCATATAGCATTGAATTAAGTACTCGTCCTGAAAAAAAATATATTGGGGATATCGAAGTATGGAATCGTGCTGAAGCAGCATTAGAAAAAGCGTGTCATGCGGCGGGTAAAGAATGTAAAGTAAATCCTGGTGATGGTGCGTTCTATGGTCCTAAATTAGACTTCCATGTAACGGACTCTTTAGGTCGTGTATGGCAATGTGCTACTATCCAATTGGATATGAACTTACCAGAACGTTTTGATTTAAACTATGTAGCTCAAGATGGTTCTAAGAAACGTCCAGTTATGGTTCACCGTGTAATTTATGGTTCAGTTGAACGTTTCATCGGTATCTTAATTGAACACTTTGGTGGTGTATTCCCATTATGGTTGGCTCCATTACAAGTGGAAATTATTCCTGTAAATGGTGAAATCCATACTCCATATTGCGAAGAAATTAAAGCTATGTTAGATGATGCTCATATTTCTAGCCATGTAGATGCTCGTAATGAAAAACTTGGATATCGTATGCGTGAAGCGCAAATTAAGAAAATTCCTGTTCAAATCGTTATTGGAGATGGAGAAGTTGAAAACCGTACAGTAACAGTTCGTCGTCATGGTTCTCAAGATAAAGTAACAATGCCTCTAAGTGATTTCTTGAGTATGTTACAAGCTGAAATTGAGGAAAAACGTTAATGAAAAAACTACTAATTGTCTTGCTTGTATGTTTAGCACTTGTTGGATGTACAAGTAAGCCAAAGGAAACGGAACATTTGACAGTTTTATCACCTAAAGGGGCTCCATCATTGTCTTTGATTAATTATTTCAAAGAAGTTGGTGAAGAAAAGGTGATTACTACTGTGGATGGTACAGATGCCTTGACAGCTGCTTTTACAAATCCAAATAGTGAATATGATATGATTATTGCGCCAATTAATTTGGGTAGTGCGTTAATCAAAAAGGGAGTTACTGATTATCGTTTAGCAGGTGTTGTGACATGGGGTAATTTGTATATTGTATCTGGTAATATTGATTTAACTTTACCAACACTTAAGTATTTAGCTGCTTTTGGTCAAAATGCGGTTCCTAATAAAGTATTAGATACGGTATTGCAAGGGCAAGAAGTTGAGGTTACGTATTTTAATGCAGTTAGTGATGTAGCGGCTCAATTATTAAGTTTGAAACATACAGCTGGATTGGTTGCGGAACCAGTGGCTAGTACAGTTATGAATAAGATGTCAGATATGGAAATCATGATTGATATGCAAGAAGAATGGAAAAGAGTAACTGGATATGATAATTATCCTCAAGCGGCTATCTTCGTGCATAAAGATGTGTATGCTGAGAAAAAAGATTCTTATGAAGCTATCTTTGATTTATTAGCTGAAGAAGTGGATATGTCTACTTTAAAAGCAGATATGGATAGCATTTCACAAGAGGTATTAGGTGTTGCCAGTGGGGTGATGTCTAATGAAACTTATGATCGTATGAATATTGAATTTAAGTATGCAAATGATGTAAAAGATGAAATATTGGCATTTTTGAAGTTATTTGGTATTGAAGACATTAGTGAAATTGTAGTAAAATAAAGCGAGCAAGTTGAAAGACTTTGGTCTTTCAACTTCTTTATTAGTTAGACTTGTGAAAGTTTTATCATTCACATATTTTTGTGAAATAATTAGCAGCATTGCTTATTGCTGGTAAAAAATGGGATTGTTATACTAGAATTACCCAATGCAAGTCATAAAATAGAAAATAAGGAGGAATAGAGAAATGAGAAAATTGAACGAACATTCCATTCAAGTCATTGACGAAATTGTGAAACGTCATACAGGGCGTCCAGGTCCGATTAAATTGATGTTACATGATGTGCAACATGAACTTGGGTATATTCCATTTGAAGCAATGGAAAAGATTGCGGTAGCTAGTGGAACTAGTGTTGCGGAAGTGTATGGTGTAGTTACTTTCTATGCCCAATTTACAACACAACCTAAGGGTAAGCATGTTATCAATGTGTGTTTGGGAACTGCTTGTTATGTTAAAGGGGCGCAACAAATTATTGATGATTTGTTAGCGATGACAAAGGCACCAGTAAATGGTACTAGTCCTGATGGTTTATTTTCTTTAGATGCGACTCGTTGTGTGGGGGCATGCGGGTTAGCACCAGTTGTTATTATTGACGGGGAAGTTTTTGGATCAGCAAATCAATCTTCTAAAGTTATGGACACAATTGTATCAATTAAACTTAAAGAAGGAATGTAATGAAGTTTTTAGAAATTGCAAATATTCTTGATGCCTATTTACCATTTCGTAATAGTGATGTGTTAGATAAGGAATATCAATATGTATTTGCTTCTGATTTAATGAGTGATGTATTGGCTTTGGTTACGATGGATAGTGAAGAAACGATTTTAGTAACGGGTTTAGTCAATCCGCAAACGTTGCGTACAGCAGAAATGTTGGATATTTCACTTGTTATTTTGGTTAGAAATAAGATTTTAACAGAAGATTTGATTGATCAAGCACAGGATCATGGTATTCAACTAATGACAACAAAATTCTCAATGTTTGAAACTTGTGGTTTATTATATGAAAAGGGATTAAAAGTTTCTCGATGATTACCTATAGTTTTAATGTTGAAAGAGAGAATTTTGTAGATGCAGGGGTTGTTTCATCAAAAGTGAAACGTATTTTAAAGCAGATTGGAATTCCAGCTGCGGTGCTTCGTAATATTGCGGTCGCATGTTATGAAGCGGAAATTAATATGATTATTCACTCCTATGGAGGAGAAATTACTTTAGATATCGATGATGAAGGAAATGTAACTTTGGTTTTTGCGGATGTAGGTCCAGGTATTCCGGATGTGGAAAAAGCGTTGACACCGGGTTGGTCTACGGCTAGTGCACAAGCGCGTCAAATGGGATTTGGTGCAGGTATGGGTCTTGTGAATATTAAACGTGTATCAGATGCATTTGATTTACAGACTTCGCCTAGTGGCACAACCATTACGATTACATTTAGGGTGGCTTAATGGAAAAGATTATTAACTATACCTTAAATTCTTGTAATAAATGCATGAAGTGTTTGCGTGCATGTCCAACTGAAGCTATTTCTATCAATCGTGGGAAAGTAGTGATTAATAAAGAGAATTGTATCTTATGTGATGCATGTGTTCGCGCTTGTTCTTCTCGTGGATTACAAGCAAAGGGTGCAACATTAGATACAATGTCAAAATATGATTATACAGTAGCACTTATACCTACAGCGTTATTGTCAGATTCATCTAATCAAGCAGAAATTGAAACTTGGCTTAGT
>JAFZDT010000118.1 GCA_017561055.1 Erysipelotrichaceae bacterium | reverse complement strand
CCACCCTTAGTCATAATTGGATGAATCTTAACAACATCTTTTTCCTTCAATGTTGAACGAATTGCATTAATCGCACTCAACGCCAAAGTCGCCGCATCCAAAGCATTCACACCATCCCAAGGATAAATTCCCGCATGTGCTTCTTTGCCAATAAACTTTACTGTTTTCGCAATAAAACCTACACCATGTGAACAAGCTTTCAATGCCTTTTCTTGATTAGAATCCATACCATGAATCAACATCGCTACATCCACATCATCAAAATGACCTAAACGCAACCATTCTTGTTTTCCACCAAAATACTGAATCTTACCCTCATCTTTAATTCCTTGACGATATTCCAATTCCACACACTCTTCAGCAGGAGTCGCCATAAACGTTACATTACCATCTAACTCATCTTTAATAGCACGTAATCCAATAGCACAACCAAGCATACCTGCAATTTGAGCAAAATGTCCACAACAATGTGCAGCGCCTGTATCTGTATTCGCATCAGGATGTGCAGGACACACAACCGCATCCAATTCACCTAACACCGCAACATTCACATTCGTCTTATCATTTAATTTCGCCTTTAATCCCGTAATTGCTAAATCCTTTTCATATTCCAATCCCAATTCTTGAAACACAGATTCCACTTTACTACTAGCAAAATACTCTTTAAATCCCAATTCTGGATTCTTATATATAGAATTACCAATCTCACAAATCTTATCTTTATTTTGATCAATGGTATCACAAACTATTTTCTTTAGTTGTTCTGTATTCATATGGTATCCTCCATTCCTATTTATTGTAACATAATTATATATTTTTTCTATTTTTCTCTATTTCCACAATCTGATGAAGAATTTTAGAAAACCCTTCAGAATCAGACTCTAATAAGCCATGTGTCATATTTTCCATAATAAACATTTGTTTATATGGTGCATTTATTTTTTCAAAATACTTTTGTGCCAATTTATAGTTCGTTTGATAATCTTTATCTCCATTTATATTATAAAAAGGAACTTGATAATCATATCTACCAATTAATGAAAATGATAAGAACTCTTCAGAAATAAGGAAATCTAAATATGCACCCATATCTCTTTTTACATATTGTATCCAATCAGTAATAGAATAATTCGGATTACATAGTACTGTCATAAACAAATTATAATCTGAACCATTAGCCATCATATCATAGCCATATTTCTTCATAATTGCATTTCTTACAGTAATATGTTCCATCGTCATATAATCCGGTGTTAATGTATTAACCAATGCTAAGGAATCTTCATCACCTTTTGCCCATAACAATGCCTCTTCCTTAAATGCCTTTTCATTCTCTAAGAAATCAACACATTGGCCCGTTCCAATAAAACACTCATAATATTCAGGATATGCAAGCACTAAATTTGCACCATACATACTACCCCATGAATGCCCCAAAATAGTAATTTTCTCTTTTGAAAGATACTTTAAAACAAACTCTGTTACTTCTTTACCATCTTGTAAAAATAAGTTTTTTGTTAAAGGGACGTTATGTTTAACATCATAACTTTTACCACAATTCCGTTGATCCCAAGTAACAACAGTATATACATCCGCCCACTTACGTGTAAAAGCATAATCGATATGACTTGTTGAAGCACCTGGCCCACCATGTAAATACAATAAAACAGGATTATCTTTGTCTTCTCCATAAATATGAATCCACTGTTTTGTACCATTAACATCAATATACATCGATTCGTTGATACCAGCTTCATTGACACGATTATTCAAACGTTTTCCTACAATTCTAACTAAAGACAAAGTGGCCAATGTAGAAAGAATTAGATTTTTGACTTTTACTTTATTTTTCTTATCACTCATCAACCATCACCCAAATCCTTGTATTCATATTACCATATTTATAGCAAGTAAACAAAAAAGGATACTCATGTATCCTTCATCATCTATTGGCGCACCCAACAGGACTTGAACCTGCAACCTTTTGAATCGGAATCAAATGCGCTATCCAATTGCGCCATGGGCACAGCTGTAATTATCCTATCACAACTACTTTTGTATTTCAAACTTCAATAAAATTTGGTATCCTATTAATGGTGATAGAAATGAATAAATTTAAACTATTAATAAAACGCATACGTCACATTAACTTTGATCGTATGTTTGATATGATTGATCGTGTACATAAAGAATCTGGGAAAATGAAACTTATCATTTTAATTGATATGATCTATTCTGCATTTGTCTATAATGTTGGTTATTTAGATTATTATGTATTTGGCTTTGTATTCTGTAACAAAGAAGAACGCAAAACCTTTATGACCATGCCAATTAGTAACTATCTATTCAAAACGTTAAATGATAAACAAAGAAGAGATGACTTTGATGATAAATTAAAATTTAACGAAATCTTTAATGACTATTTAGGTAGAGGCTGGTTAGACTTACGCAAAGCAAACTATGATGATTTTGTTGAATTTACTAAAAAATATCCAGTTTTATTTGTAAAACCAGTGGATGCATTTAGTGGTAAAGGAATTGAAAAAATCACAATCACTGACACAAGTGATTTACAAGCTATCTATAACTCTTTATTAGAACACAAACAATATGTTGTAGAAGAATGCTTAGTACAACATGAAGGTATGAATGTCTTAAATCCAACATCGATTAATACATTACGTATTACTAGCTTAATTAAAGATGGTGTTGTACATATCCCATATACATTAGTTCGTACAAGTGATGGAACTAAAGCTATTGATAACATTGGTAGTGGTGGTTTCTATGCTCCTATTGATGAAAATGGAATCATCTTCAAACCAGGATTTACCGAACAAGATGGTGTTCATGAATACCATCCATATACCAATACCAAGTTTGTTGGTTTTGAAATTCCTTGTTACAAGGAAGCTGTTGAGTTAATTAAGAAAGTTGCTTTACTAACTCCAGAAGTTCGTTATTGTGGATGGGATGTTGCGATTAGTAAAAATGGACCTGTATTAATTGAAGGAAATCCAATGCCAGGTTATGATATTCCACAAAACCATTTCCATTTAGTTGGAAAAACTGGAAGACTTCCACAATTTACCGAAATCTTAAAAGACGAAATGCCAAAGTAAAGGAGAATCCAACGATTCTCCTCTTTTTTTATTTAAATGTTACTTGCATATTATCAATGACAAATTCCATTTCATAGAATTCCTTCATTGACTTCACTAAATATTCTGTATCCTTACAACCAGCTGTTTCATAAGCAGAATGCATTGCCCATTGAGCAGCCCCAATATCCACAGTAGGAACAGAAACATGGGTAATACTAATCATACCTAATGTAGCCCCACCACGTGTGTCAGAACGATTTGTAAAAGGTTGATAAGGCACATCCGCACGTTTACATGCTTCCATGAAAATTGCACTACTTAAAGCATCTGTTGTATAACTTTGAGAAGCATTATACTTAATAACTACACCATCATTCATATGTACACGGTTTGTTGGATCCGCTAATTCTGGATGATTTGGATGTACAGAATGCGCATTATCTGCACTTACTAAAAGACTACCAGCTAAACAAACTTCTACATCTTGATTAAACGCCTTACAAATACGAGACAATGTATCACTCAAGAAATTAGAATGAGCCCCTTGACGAGTTCCACTACCCACTTCTTCATTATCGAAACAACAATATACATTCACATGTTCCTTAGTAGATGCTTCCATAAAACTTACTAAAGAAGTAAATGCACATTGTAAATCATCTAAATGACCAATAGACACATAGTTATCATCACCCCAAATAACACCTTTTTGACGATTGTATAAATATAAGTCTGTACTTAAAATTTGTTCAACTTCACAATTGGCACTCTTGGCAATCTCTTGCATGAACTTACCTTCATCTTTACCATAACCAACAACCGGCAACATATCCACTTGTGGATTATATTTCATATCACTATTGGCATTACGATTTTGATGAATTGACATATTAGGAATCATACAGAAATCTTTATCAATATTCACTAAACGAGCTTCTAAACCAGAATCCGTTTTCACAATCACTCTACCAGCTACAGATAATGGACGATCCATCCAAGTATTCATAATCATTCCGCCATAACCTTCAACATTCAACTTCACATAATGCCCTTCTTGTTCCATCACTGTTTTCGGTTTTAATTTAAATGTAGGAGAATCACTATGACTCGCTACCATATGGAAACTTAATGCATCTACATTTTCAGGTAAAACAAATGCTAATACACCAGATTGATTACGTGTCACATAGTACTTACCATTCTTCTCTAAATTCCATGTATCTTTTTCTTTAAGTTCTTTAAATCCCTTTGTTTCTAATTCTTCAACAATTGTTTGTACTGCATGAAAAGCCGTAGGACTCTTTTCAATAAAAGCAATCATTTGTTCATTGATATTCATATTCAACACCACTTTCTTACTATTTTCTATATTATACATTATTTTCAGAAAAAAATGATATAATACACTTAACAAGGAGGACGTATTATGATTTTTACTATTTATATAATATTCATTATTTTTATCATTGCATATAGTTTAACCGTTGCTAAACAACAACAAAACAACAAAAAACCACCAATACGTACGGTAAGAAAACCACATGTTAATACCTATTCTAGAACTGGACATGAAGATCACACACGTCCATTACCACACAATTCACAAGCGTCATTTAAACGCCATAATGAAAAAGATGTTGTAAAAGATAAACCATTATCTGAAGCAGAAAAAAATGTATTATACGGAAGATAATCATCGAGTAATCGATGATTTTTTCAAGTAAAAAAGACCTTTCGGTCTTATAATACTTTCGCCAAAAATTCTTTTGTACGTTGTTGAGTAGGATTCTCAAAGAAATCTTTTGGGTTATTTTCTTCAACAATCTTACCTTCATCCATAAAGATAATACGTGTCGCAACCTCTTTCGCAAAATTCATTTCATGCGTAACTACAACCATTGTCATATTTTCTTTCGCCAATTCACGCATAACATCCAATACTTCTTTAACCATTTCAGGATCTAATGCACTTGTTGGTTCATCAAACAACATAATTTCAGGTTTCATACACAATGCACGAACAATCGCCACACGTTGTTTTTGTCCACCAGACAATTTATTTACATACTCATTTGCTTTCTCTTTTAAGCCAACACGTTCCAATAAAGCTAATGCTTCTTGTTTCACTTCATCTTTATTACGTTTTTGCACTTCAACTGGTCCCAATAACATATTTTCTAATACAGTTAAATGTGGAAATAAATTAAAGTGTTGGAAAACAAATCCCATCTTTGTACGAACTGCACACATTTGTTTTTCATTATTACCATCAATCACTTCACCATTAACCGTAATTGTCCCTTCATCAATAATTTCTAAACCATTGATACAACGACACAATGTACTTTTACCAGAACCACTAGGTCCCAATAAGCAAATAATTTCATTTGGATGAATGTGAACAGATACATCATCTAAGGCTTTAATATTAGGAAACTGCTTGGAAATATGTTCAATCTTAATCACTTTCAGCCAACCTCTTTTCTAACTTCATTGTAAAATGCGAAATCACTAATGTTAATACTAAATATACCAATGCCGCACCAATCATCGGTACAAAATAATTGTAATACTTACCACCTAAAATATTACTTGTTTGCATTAAATCATATACACCAATGGTACTTACTAAACTTGAGTCTTTAATTAAGACAATAAATTCATTCGCAAGTGGTGGAATAATACGTTTAAACGATTGTGGAAGAATAATCTTCATCAAAATTTGATTTTGTGTTAAACCTAAACTCTTACCTGCTTCCCATTGTCCTTTATCAATCGAATTAATCGCGCCACGAATCAATTCACATACATACGCTCCACTATTGATACCAATACCCAAAATACCAACAGCTAAAGCATCCATACCTAAATAATTACCCGTAATCATTTGGTAGATCATTGGAACACCCAAATAAATGAAACTTAATTGCAATAACATCGGCGTACCACGAATTAAGTCTACATAAACTCTACCAATACCTTTTAAAATAGGATTACGACTAATACGGAAACTTGCGGCAATTGTACCTAATACAATCCCCATTAATAAACTACATATCGCAACTAGCAAGGAAATCTTTACCCCTTCGAACATAAAGGCAATGTTTTCAGGAGTAAAGATTTTCAATATACTTTCAATTAATGTACTCATTATTCACTAACCAATTCCCATTTCACTAATAAGTTTTGGTATTCTTCTGTAGTAATATATTCAGCAATCGCTTTATCAATAGCATCTTGTACTAATGTGTTATTCTTATTCGCAATAATTGACATGCTTTCATCAACTAAAGCACCTTCACACTTAACAAATCCCATAGCCTTTACATAGTTATCACCAACTGCTTCATCACAAACGATAGCATCTAATTGACCAGCCTTTAATGCTTGGAACATAACTGTATAATCACCAGGTTGTACTAATTCCGCACCTTCAATAGCACTAACAGCATCTGCACCAGTTGTAGCTAAACCAGCACCTACTTTTTTGCCAGCCAAATCAGCAGCTGTAGTAATTCCAGTATCATTTCTTGTAATGATTACTTGCTTAGAATTTAAATAAGGAGTAGAGAACCAACATTCTCTTTCAGGGTTATAAGTAAATCCTGATAATCCAATATCGATTTGTGTAGCTTGTAAAGCACCAATAATGTTATTGAAATCCATTTGTTTAAATTCTACTGTAATATTTGTACCTTGTTGTTGATTGATATACGCAACTAAACCATTCATCATATCAATATCAAACCCAATTAAATTTCCTTGTGCATCCAATGTTTCAAATGGAGGATAATCAGGAGATGTACCAACAATAATTGCTCCATCTTTTAACAATGCATCTTCAAAGGTGTTAACTTCCTTATTTCCACCACAACCAACTAAACTACATAAACACATAACAACTAATAAAATTGATAATAATTTTTTCATAAACGTTCCTCTTTCTATTTCATTAATAAATTAAATTCTTCATCTTCATATTCTTTAAGATTACCTACCAGTTTATATGCAATCTCATCATTTTGTATTTTCTTAAAAAAGTTAGCCACTTCTATTAATGTATTTCCATTTCGAATCGGTTCATTATGAGAAGTAACTAATGTATATTCACTATATTTACTAGCCAAACTATCCATTGTCTTAACATAATCATCAAACAATCCTTCTGTAAAACAATATAGTTGTGCAGGATAATAGGTATCCCCAGTAAATAACAATTTTTCTTCATCATTCACTAACATAATACTATCTGCTGAATGACCTGGTGTATAAATGACTTTAAATCGTCGTCGCCCTAGATCAAATTCAACATCTTCATTAAAAGTTTCATACACACATCGTCGATAACTCATTGGTTGATACGCAATTGGACTTTGGTATGAATAGGTTTCAGGACCATAATTTTGATCCAAAACTTCTTGTTCAATACCATGTTCCATAATGTGTATCATCGTTGGATGATTGAATACATATACCTTATCAAATTGATAATTACTACCAATATGATCAAAATGACTATGACTATTGATAACTATTAATTCTTTATTCCATAGTTCATTCACTAGTTGTTTCATATTACCAATTCCATTACCCGTATCCCACAAGATAGCTTTTTCTTCACCCATAATTACGTAAGAAATCACTTCTTGAAATTGATAGGGTTCATAGATAGCATAGATTTGATTTCCAAGATCATATACTTCAAACCAAGGTTGTGATTGTTCAATCTTTTTAAACATTTGATACTGTTTTCTTGGTAAATCTTTTTCCCAACTTCGCTTCATATGTATCCTCCTTTCCAATAAAAAATGTCGTCTCTAAAAATAGAGACGACATGTTATCGCGGTACCACTCTAATTGTCAAATTATACATTTGACCACCTCAAATCTTTAACGCAGATCTACGGTCCATCCTACTAAGTTCAAATAGACTTCCAACAAGTGCGGTTCACCCAACTTCCTCTTATCGGCTTCCACCAACCCGACTCGCTTTAAAAGAATTCATCAAGCTACTCTCTTGTTCTTTGAATATGGTATTAGAATATGCCTATTCATGAGGTTTGTCAATCGTTTTCACACGTTTTTCAGAAACTTTTCACAATTATTTAATAGCCAATAATTCAGTCACACTAGTTTCATTCATATATCCAGCAGTCAATGAATCACCTTCTTGTAAGAAAGGAAGTTCATCACTAACAACTAAGCTTACTTTATAACGCTTACCTTCATTAGAAGTAATATAGTAATAACTATTACCCTCTAAAGTAGCCATAGTAATACTAGAAATTGTAATATCTACAAATTCTAAATCTTCATCTTTAATCTCAACATCATTTAGTTTACCACCTAAATAATTTTCAGCCGCTTTTTCAATACCTTCACTAGCATTTGTTACAACTACTTTTTGATAGTCTACTACATCAACAAACGCATACATCTTAACTAATCCAGCATTATCTTTTAATGATAATAAATATGTTGGCTTACCATTTAAGTTAATTAACAATGGGAAACTAGCTTGGTAACCCATTTGTTGTACTTGACCTTCTGCACTATCCATAGCAGAGAATTCTTCTGCACCAGGGATAGAATAGAATGTTGTTTCCTTTGTACGCATATTTGTTAAAATGAATCCCAAGTTCGATTCATCCGCTAATACAGATGTAATACCCGTATACATATAAACATCATCATTCATCGCTAAATAGTTATAACCTTCCGTTGTTTGTACAACATTCTTTTGTCCAAACAATGAGTTTAAGAAACCTTCACGATACAATCCCCAGTCATTAACTTGTTCTGTAATTAAATATGCATCATATACATGGTCAACCCAAGTTGGAATTTCACCAACTTCATATCGATTCGATTCACCAGTTACTGGATCCATAATAATAGCTCCAGTAATATCCTGTAACATACCAATTCCACGATAATCATAAGTAGGAACTACCCAGAAAGGTTTTCCTGTTTCATCTAATTCAAATTGTGGTTCTCCAAATAAAGCTGTAGGATTTGCGAAACGCAATTTACGATATAAATTTTCATTAAACATCGCACTAGGCATATAACGCATACCTTCATTTAACTTAACCAATGTAGATTCACCAGTTACTGAATTCACTTTAATATATCCTGGAACACCTGTTGTACGGTTAGTAAAATACTTAATCCAACCGTTATATTCTAATGGAGTTACACGCGCAATATTCCCTTGATAATTAATTTGTGTATATAAGTCTGATACATAGAATTGAGAAACCATATCTGCCATTTGACCCATAACACGATCCCCTAATTTTTCAGTAGATTCTCTATCCAATAATGGTAAAGCCTTAAAATCTACTTCAGAAATTTCACTCGTAAAATCTCCATCTTCACGAACTGTAATACGACTAGCATATAAATCCGCACGAATAAATGGACTAAAAATCGCTACTGAACCCACAAAAATTGCACATACAACAACGACGACACCAATGGTCCATGCTGATTTTTTAATTTCACGAAATGGATGTCCTGATAAAACAATGTTACATAAAATAAAACATCCAATCGCTAAAAATAATGAAAAATAGAAATATGGACTATGCCAGTTCATTGGAGGCAATGCCACATAATAATAAATCCCTGCTAAAACAAGTGTAATAATTGTACTATAAACTAAATACTTCTTATTCATTTATATACCCTCTTTCTATTGTCTATTATATTCTTTTCTTGTTATAAAAGCAAAAGAAGAGATATTCTTCTAGCAATTCAGCATAATTCGAATAATCTCTTCATCTGTTTCTTTCATTCCATCACTACCTAAACGACCAATATTCTCAATGGTATTTTCAACCCCTTTGGAAATAATACCATCTCCACCATAGAATTGTTGACCATCTAGATACATACGATATCCTAGTAATCCTGCTTCTACAGCAGATGCTATTTTACCAGCACAAGAAGGCTTAGCACCATCACAAATCATTCCTGAAACCGTCGCTAAAGCATTCACAATCGTATGAGCAATCGCATCATATCTTCCACCATGTAAATAAGCAATACCACTAGCCGCACCAGCTCCAGCACTTACTACACCACAATACGCACTTAATCGACCAATCCCCGTCTTTAAATGAATCGTGATTAAATTTGATACAACTAATGCACGATACAATTCTTCATCCGATACTTTCAATTCTTTCGCATATTCAATAACCGGTAAAGAAGCTGTCATACCTTGATTACCACTACCAGAATTAATAATAACTGGCAATTCACAACCACTCATACGCGCATCAGAACCCGCTGCAGCCATTGCTCTAGCACGAATACTGACATCATTACCATAATGATTTAATAATACCTTACCAACATTCGCACCATAAGGATTTTTTAATCCCTCACTAGCAATCGCACTATTAAAATCAATTTGTCTTTGCAAAGTTGGTTTTACATCATCAATATTTACAACATTCGCAAAATCAATAATCTTCTCAACACTTAAACACTTACGATCCAATTGTTCTGCTCTTTTTTCTTCCAATAATGCATGTTCATAAATCACTTCATTATTCTTTTCAATTAAGGTCACAAACGAATGACTACGCGCAATACGAACCTTAGCCGAATTGTCATCATTATAAGCTGTAATACGAATATCCAATACTTCATCACTCTTACATGTTTCCACTACAAATTCTGTATTTTTCATATAAGCAGGTAAAGCATCCTTTTCTTCTTCCGTTACTTCAGAAATTACTTGCAAAACAAGTTCTGGTTTACCATACAAAAGACCAGCCGCAACCGCTGCTTCAATTCCCTTTTGCCCATTGGTATTTGGTACAATAACACTTTTTACATTTTTAAGAATATTTCCACTTACTTCAATTAATACTTTATTTGGTAAATATCCTAAATTCTTTCTAGCTAATGCGGCACAATATGCCAAAGCAATCGGTTCTGTACATCCCATAGCTGGAACTAATTCCTCTTTTAATATTTGTAAAAACGTTTGATATTCTAAACAAGTAACTTCCATAACTAAAACCTCACTATAAGTATTTTAACATTCTCAACATAAAAAAAGAAGTATTCATCATACTTCTCATCTATGCTTATACAAAATTAACTCCGGATTTGTACCATTCTCTTCATAGCTACATATCAAAATAAACTCCATATTCGCCACAATTCCAAAACAACGATTACCACCATAGATACATTCCAATTGATTCCCTAAATACGTTGTATCATCATCTAAAAATGCAATCATTTGTCCATTTGGCAAACGATACTTTAAATTTATATATTGACCAATTAATGCATTCAATGAAGTAACTTTAGGCATACCTTCTATTTCTAATGCATTAATTTCATCCATCAACTGAAGTTTAAATTCCTCAAATTTCTTTTCATCCAATGAAGCATAGCGTTTCCAATAATTCAGTTTCGGTAACACACCTAGCATATACTCACGCACTTGTTCACTAGTAAACTGTTCATTTGCCATATGTAAAGTACAATAATCAATCAAATCATCCATACTATCATACGTATACTCACCATCATGATAACACCATTTACAATACTCCTCATTTAATTCTCCACTTACTTCTTTACTCATAATCGCATCATCCAATGGCATACCACAGCATTGACAAATCAGCTTTCTTGGAGAACCCAGTATCGTATGAATCGATACATTAAATACCTTAGACAATAATTTCAACGTCTCCACATTAGGTATCGTATCTCCATTCTCCCATCGAGATACAGCTTGACGAGTCACAAACACTTCTTTCGCCAATTCTTCTTGCGATAATCCAAGTTGATTACGCAAAGATAAAATTACATCCTTTGTTTCCATATTCATCACCAAAAATAGTATAACTTCATTCATAGCATCTGAAAAGCAACTCGCTGTTGCATAAAAAAAGAAGTATCACACAAATACTTCTATCTTTAATCATGGTGCAGACGATGAGACTTGAACTCACACGATCAAAAGATCACTACCCCCTCAAAGTAGCGTGTCTGCCATTCCACCACGTCTGCATGCCTACATATTATACTCAACTATACCCATTTTTTGCAAATACTTTCAATTCATGGTAGGGATTTTTGTCATTTTTTGCGAATAGATATAGTAGAGGCACTTGTGAGGGGAGGTAGGAATAAGTGTTTTCTACTCATCAGTTAAAGGAGAAATCAACATGGGTTTTGAACTCATCATTCTTATAGACATACTCATTCAAAATTATGTCTTACTTAAAGAATGCATACGATTACTAAAACCATATTATAGCGTTGGTTGTGCTCCCCATAATGAAACCCCAGTGCTTTGCGAAGTTGCACTGGGGTTTCTCTCAATCAGTTTTGGAGATTATCCATAAATAGTATAACACATTTTATAGATAACATTGTCTCATTTTACAATGAGTTTTCCACATTATTCAGCAGGAATTACTGAACCATCACTATAAGTACTTAAAATGAAATTTCTAACTTCATCAGATTTTAATACTTTAACTAATGCTTGGATTTTTTCACTATTTTCTTCACCAGCTCTACAAGCAAGGATATTTACATAAGGGTTTGTTGCATCAGCTTGTTCTAAGATAACAGCATCTTTCGTAGGATTTAATCCACCTTGAATTGCATAGTTACCATTAATAGCCACTAAATCACCTTCATTATTTTCAAATGCTAATGTTAATAATTCAGGTTTAACTTCTGTAAATACTAAGTTTTTAGGATTGCTAGCAATATCAGCTGTCGTTGCATTCAAAGCATCCACACCCTCTTTTAAAGTAATTACACCAGCTTTATCCAAAATAGATAAAATACGACCATGGTCAGCTACAGAGTTAGAAATAACTACTTTAGCACCATCTTGTAATGCATCAACACTTGTAATTGTCTTAGAATAGAAACCAAAAGGTTCAATATGAATACCAGCCGCATTTACTAAAGCATAACCATTTGCACTAACTTCACCATCAAAGAAAGGAACATGTTGGAAATAGTTCGCATCTGCGTCACCACCATCTACAGATTTATTAGGAATATAATAATCATCAACTACAGTAACTTTTAAATCCCATCCATCTTTAGCTAAAATATCTTTCGCAAATTCTAATACTTTTGAATGAGGATCCAATGTCGCAACTACTGTAATTGTCTTTTCATCATTTTTAGATTCATTACCACCACAAGCAGCTAAACCAAACACTAATAATACACTTAATAATACTACAACTAATTTTTTCATATTTTTAATCTCCTTATCGTTTATCGACTTTTTTAGCGACCATATCGCCAACAAATTGAATTGCAAATACAATCACCACAATGATTGCTGTCGCAATAAATAATACTGCATCATTTCTTCTAGCAAATCCATACATATATGCAAGATTTCCTAAACCTTCGCCACCAACAGCACCAGCCATCGCTGTATATCCTACCAAGTTAATCGCTAACATCGCTACACTTGATACTAAAGCAGGTGATGCCTCAGGTAATACTACCTTAAACATAATTTCAAAATTACTAGCACCCATAGCTTTACTTGCTTCAATGGTACCATTACTTACTTCATTAAAAGCAATTTGACACATTCGAGCAAAGAATGGTATTGCACAAATCGTTAATCCTGGAATAGCAGCCACAGGACCTAACATTGTACCCACCAATAATTTTGTTAATGGAACAATAATGAATAATAGAATAATAAATGGGATTGCTCTAAATACGTTTACTAAGAAATCCAAAATTCTAAAAATAACTACATGTTCCCATAAACCATCTTTTTGAGTAACATACAACACAATACCCAATAATAAACCTAACACTACCGCAATCACTAATGGAACCAAAGTCATCAGTAATGTTTGTTCAATAGAGGTAAGCATTTGTTCCCAATTCACTGCACTAAAGAATTCTAGCATTATTGGAACACCTCTACTTTCACTTTTTCATCTCTTAAGTATTGAATAAACTCTTCATAATCTTTATCATTACCACCAGTTACATTGATATACATCGTTCCCAATGGACCAGCCATACTATGTGTAATATTTGAATTCACAATACTTACATCTAAATTTGTCTTACGAATGACATTTGCCAAAATCGGTTGATTACTAATATCCGTAGAGAATTGTAATCGAAGAATATGAGAGAAAGGATACATCTCTTTCAATTCTTTTTTGATACGTTCCATATCTTCATTACCACTTACATCTTGAATAAAACGTTTCGTTACTTCATGTTGTGGTTTTTCAAAAATCGATTTTACATCATTTAGTTCTACAACCTTACCATCGCTCATAACTGCAATGCGATGACAAATCTTTTGAACAACTTCCATTTGGTGTGTAATTAAGACAATGGTTAAATGTAATTTCTTATTGATTTCAATTAATAAATCTAAAATAGATTGTGTTGTTTCTGGGTCTAACGCACTTGTTGCTTCATCACAAAGAAGAATGCTTGGATTGTTAGCTAATGCTCTAGCAATCCCTACTCTTTGTTTTTGTCCACCACTAAGTTCTGAAGGATACGCATTTTCTCTTCCCTCTAAACCAACCAATGAAATCAATTCTTTTACACGATGCTTACGAGTTGCTTTATCTACCTTCGCAATTTCTAATGGCAATTCAATATTTTCAGCAACCGTTCTAGACCACAATAAGTTAAAGTGTTGGAAAATCATTCCCATCTTCATACGACGATTTCTCAAATCTTTTTTACTTAACTTACTAATGTCTTCACCATCAATAAGTACTTCACCTTCATTTTGTCTTTCTAATTGATTGATAATACGAATTAATGTACTTTTACCTGCACCACTATAACCAATGATTCCAAAAATTTCACCATCATGAATGGTTAAATTCACACCATGAACCGCATGAATTTCTGTTTGTTTCACTTGGAATACTTTGTGCACATTCTTTAATTCAATCATCCAACTCCTCCAATCTAATAAAAAAATCTCATCCTATATAAGGACGAGACTACTGTTTCGCGTTACCACCTTAATTTATCAATATATCACTATATTGACCTCTTCGAGTACAAAACTACTATACCCTATTGCTATAACGGGCAAACCCGATATTACCTAAAGCAAAACCCTCAGTAATACAACTCCAAGACCATTTTCTCAACGTTACTACTTTTTCCTATTCCACCAATTCTAGGACTCTCTGTTTAAATGTTCACGAAGATACTCTTCTTTTCAATGTTTTTATATGTTTTAATATTACTCTTTGAAAAAAGTGTTGTCAATCATAAATTTCAAAAAATGTAATCCCTTACAAATCTATGAAAACAAATTTCATTCCCATTCAGAAACAATGGTAGACCCCAAAATACAAATAGCCCCAATTATTCCTAAAATAGTTAATGGTTCCTGTAAAACAATAGCTGATAATAGAATCGCAACAACAGGATCCAAATAACTCAACAACGCTACCGTTTGTGTTTTTATATGTGGTATCGCACCAAAATATAATGCATAGGCAATACCGGTATGCACTATACATACAATCAACAACATCAAAATAGATACCACATCCATAGATATAACAATCGTATCACTAGTAATGATCATATACGGAATCATAATAAACGCTGCAGAAAACAATTGAATCATCGTTTTTTGATAACTATCTACATTAGTTATAAATTTATTCATAATTACCACTATACCATACAATACTGCAGCCAATAATCCTAAAACAATTCCCAAAAAGCCACCAACTTGTGTTTCTAATACACCAGACACAAAAACCATACCCAATAAAGCTACAGCTACACAGAGCAATTTCTTACTAGTTAATTTTTCTTTAAACAATACTGGAGAAACTAACACAATCATAATCGGTTGCATATAATAACATAATGTTGCAGTCGCAACACTGGTATAATTATAAGCCTCAAACAAACATAACCAATTCAATCCCATTAAAGCACCAGAAAGAATGAGTAACCAAATTTGTTTTTTACTCTGAATCTTAGGCAAATTATACTTTCTTATTTTCAAAAAGACATACAAGAAAAGTGCTCCAACAATTCCTCTAGCAAACGCCAAAAGACTTGATGACAAATCTATATATCGTCTAAAAATGCCAATGGTACCCCACAGAATCATTGATAGGATAACATGTATAACTGCTTTCTTTTGCATAACGAATCACCTTGTAAACCATTATAAAAGAAAAACTGGGCATTGTTAATACCCAGTCCTATCCTCCAATTGTCATTTTTAATCCTTTAGATACTCCATATTCTTTAATTGCTTCAAAATATGCATCATCACAAACAATCGTTTCCTTAATCGGATACTCCATTTGTAATTTATCATATTTACCAACACCAAAAATATGATACTTCAATACATCTACCTGTAAAATATTCGTTTGTTTACTAATCCAATCCAATCTTGCTTTCACATCATCGATATCATCATTATACCCTGGCACAATGACCATACGTACAATCATTGGAATATGAGATAATCGTTCAAAATTTTGTTTAATCAAAGAATTTGAAACACCCGTACATTTTAGATGCATTTGTTCATCCATCGCTTTTACATCGTATAAAACCATATCCACATATTCTACTAATTCTAACAACTTTGTAGTTGGAATATGTCCTGCTGTATCTAAACAAACATGAACATGATATTCTTTTAACTTTTTACATACCTCAATTAAAAACTCACTTTGTAAAGCAGCTTCTCCTCCACTAAAAGTAACACCACCTTGGCTTGCCTCATAATACTCTTTATCACGCAACAATAATTGAACGAGTTCATCTACTTCATATTCTTTACCAACCAATTCATAGGCATCATATGGACATAAATCCACCATGTCCATTAAATTGTCACACAATTCACGATTAATTCTACATCCTACTTTATCAAAAGTTATCGATTGATGATTTGCATACTTTACACACAATCCACAATGCATACAACGTTCTTTAAAATAGAAAACTTGCTTTCTATGTTCTAAATTCTCTGGATTTGCACACCACAAACAACGAAGATTACACCCCATCATAAATACCGTCGTACGAATACCTGGACCATCTTTCGTTGAATAATGTTGTATTTTTGAAATCAATCCTTTTACCATTCTAATTCCGTTCTAGCAATAATTGCATCTTGTGCTTCTGGCATTAATGTAGAGAACAATGCACAATATCCAGCTACTCTTACCATTAAATCCGGATAATCTTCAGGATGTTCTTTAGCTGCTAATAATGTCTTAGAATCTACAATATTGAATTGATTATGGAAGATGTTTTTCTTTCTACCCATTTCCATAAAACAAGTAAACTTTTCTAAATTATCTTCTCCTGCTAATGCCCCTGGAGAAAAACGCATATTCAATAACTGTCCACCAGCCATTTTATAATTTGGTAATTTAGATACCGAATTCATAACTGCTGTTGGTCCATTTTTATCCGCAGATAAGCATGGTGAACAACCTTCATTCAATGGTTTAGTAGCCAAACGACCATCCGGCGTTGCACCCACATCAAAACCATTTGGTACATAGGATGTAATATTAGACGTAGACATCGTATAGGTACAACCAATTGGCCCTTTACCTTCACGATCTGTCTTTAATTTTGGCAATAATTTCAAATAGGATTCATATACATTTGCTGTAATTTCATCTACATAATCATCATCGTTACCAAACTTAGGAGCTTTACGACACAATTTACGAATTCTAGCACCTTCTAGTCCTTCAAAATTCGTATCACATGCATGTTGTAATTCATCCAATGTTAATACTTTATCATCAAAAACTAACTTCTTAATTGCCGCTAAACTATCACCAACTACCGATGGTCCAATATTCGAACTAGACACAAAGTCAAATTCACAACCACCATTTTTCAAAGTCATCCCTCTAGCTAAACAATCATTTACTGTACAAGAGGCAAAAGCATCCGCATCATGTTTCTTTAAAGAACGATCACATACCAAATCACAAGCAACAGCTAAATTTGTATAATATTCCAATAATGTTTCCCAAGCTTGATATACTTCTTCATAGCTTTGATACGTAATCTTACTACCCTCTTGTCCATTCAATTTCACCAATTGTACTTTCGAATCCGGATCTTGTCCGTTATGCATTACAAGTTCCATAATCTTACCAAAATTCACATAGGTCATACCCGTTGCACGATGTCCCCATCTACCAGGAATAGCCGTTTCTACGCAACCCATAGACGCATAATCACGTGCAATTTCTTCCGATAAGCCTAGTGTCATCATTGCTGGAATACATACTTCATCACAGAAAATAGAAGGCATACCAAATCCTTTACGAATTAATCGCGCCACATCTTTCATAAATTCATGTGAAGTATGTTCATGGAATCTAGCACATAAATTAGGTTCAGGCAATCCAGTCAATGACATAGCTTCCAAACATAAATAGGAAAGATCATTTGTGCCATCCGTACCATCTGGTTTTATACCACCAATCATTAAACTTGAATACAAAGGATATCCACAACTATATTGTGTATGATCCCAAGGACGAATCTTATTTAAACTATTGGTCATAATAAAGAAATGACTAATAATTTCTAATGCTTTTTCTTTGGTTAAAGTGCCACTTTCAATTTCTTTTTCATAATAAGGCCAAATATATTGATCAAAGCGACCAAAAGAGAAACTATGACCATTACTTTCAATCATCATTAATAAATGTACTAAATACACAAGTTCAACAGCTTCTAAAAATGTAGTCGCTTTCCCATTTGCTAAATTCGCAAACATTCTAGCAATCGTTTCCAACTCCACTTTTCGATCGATATTTGTTTCGATACTTGCTTTTTCTTTAGCCAATTTCGCAAAACGTTCGCAATACGTAATCGCACCAGACATTGCAATTATACTAGCTTGATAAAAATCTCTTTGTTCATCATTTAATTCTTTATCATGCTCTAAATGTTCCTGCGCAATCTTACGCATTCCACTAAATCCAACTTCCAACACAAAGTCATGATTTGGAATAATATGTCCATCACCAGACATCGAAATACCACCACGATGTAGAATACTTTGCTTTTCAGCCAAACGATTTTCTTTAGGTAAATTGCTTAGCACTTCATCTTTATGCGTTTTCCCATACCAATAAGGAGCTATCTTACGCAAACGTTCTTTCGTTTCTTCACTAATTTCAAAACGATCTCCACTACGCTTGCTAAATTCATCCAACTCTTCAATCACCCAATCAATTGAATACTCAGGAAATACTGGTGCCGCAAAATTACAACTTGCTTGATTCCCCACAATTAACATATCTTCTTCAATATAGATATCCATTTGCTCTAAAATATCTCTAAATGCTTTCGCACGACGAAGCACATAGGATTCACCTTCACTCTTTTTAAATGACTCCGTAATAATTTCAGCACGTTGAGGACAAATAGTAGCCACCCTATGATACATACGATTTCTTGCACGTTCGATTCTTTCAAAATCACAATCTTCATTTCTTGGCACAAAACTCAATAATCCGTACATACAATTACCTCCAATTACAATTTTATTGTAAACATTTCGTCATTTCAAAACAACAATTGTCTGTGTTATTCAAAACAAATGAACATCATTTTTACAAATTAATCAACAATCTCTTATAAATAATCATTTGAATATGTTCGTTCATGTTCTTTTATAATCAAAAAAATAGGGATTACTCCCTATTTGCTTTAACAATTGAAATACCACAATTCTTTATTTGATTAAACGTTGCATCATCCATACCACAATCCGTAATCACCACATCAAAATCCTTTAAGTTTCCATGTTTCGCAAAATAACTTTGATTAAACTTTGTATGATCGACTAAAAGAATCGCATGTTTCGCACAATTCATAATACTTCTTTTGACTTGCGCATCATAATCCATAGGTACACAAACATCAAAATGTTCATCAACCCCTTGTGTCGAAATAAACGCTTTATCCACACGATATTGTTGGATAAAAGAAATTGTAGAACTACTCAATACACCTTCACTAATTACATCATATTCACCAGGTGCCATAATCACTTTTATTTTAGAAAAATCCTTAATTTCCGATAAAACTCTCCAAGAGTTTGTAACAATCGTAATCTTTTTGTTTTGAAGATATTTCACTAACTCCATCGTTGTCGTTCCACAATCCACAAAAATAGAATCACCATCATTCACCAAAAAAGCCGCTTCCTTCGCAATCATTTCTTTGTACTTTTGTGATTGTCCACTCTTCAATTGAAACGAAGGTTCACTAGAAACACCTTCATTCAATGTAGCGCCACCATAATGCGTAGTTAAAACACCTTGTTCTTCTAATTTCGCTAAGTCTCTACGAATCGTCATATTCGAAACATGAAATACACTCGCCAAATCTACAACTTGAATTACTTTTTTCTCTTTAAGAATTTCAAATATTTTCATTCTGCGTTCAACACTTTGCATAACTCCTCCAAAATAAAAAGATATACCATCATCAAAATAGCATATCTTTTTCATTTTCACAACTCTTGTTAATTTACTTTTCTAAATTCAATTCGCCATGGTTGTTGTGTTCCCACATTATACGCTTTCGCAAAGTTACCTTGGTTAATCGCAATTGCCATATGATCCATAGAATTCACATAACAAATAATTTCCCCAACATTAACATCCGCAAACGTATTACCATAAGTTACACGATTTTGATAAATACGAACAGAACCATTATAAATAGACAATTCCACCAAATCACGTGGTTGAATATGTAATTCTTCAAACATCGCTCTAGAAATATTCGTCCACAAACTACCAAAACGAACATCAAGAATATCAATAGAACCTTTAATTACACCATCTTCTAAAGTAGCTGAAATATCATCAAATTCTACAACATCTTCAACTGGTAATAAGTGACCAACTTCTTCAAAAGATAACTTACCACTAGCTAATTGCGCTCCAGTATACGCATAAACATCACGCCCATGGAATGTGTATGAATTCTCAGAATTCTCTCTACGACATTTCGCTTCATCAATTTCACGAACTTCTTCAATTCCAATCAAACGTTTTACATGTGTTAATGTACCATTATCTGGAGACACGATATACTGTCCTTGCTTTGTTTTGGCAACCACACTTTTACGACTAGAACCAACACCTGGGTCTACTACAGATACAAACACAGATCCTTCAGGCCAATAAGGCACAGTTTGAATCAAACGATAAGAAGCTTCCCAAATGTTAAATGGTGGAATATTATGAGTTAAATCATAAACTTTAATATCTGTATCAACACCTAGTGCTACACCATACATAGCCGCTACAGCACCATCAACTAATCCAAAATCACTTTGAAACACTAATAACTTAGTCATATTATCTACCTACTTTAGTAAATTCAATTTCCCATTCTTTACCACTATCAATACCATAAACAGCCATAAAATTATCCATATTACAGTCTAAGCATAAGTATTGACTACTTCCACAATAAAGAATTGGATCCCCTTTCTTAACATAACCAAAAGATTCATGATATAAAACATTTTCATGGAAAACACCTTCTCCATCATGCGTAATACGAATCGCAACTGTATCACCCAATTGGAAACCACATTTCTTCCATTCTTCGTTTGTAATATTCATTTGCACACCACCGAAGTGTTTTAAACCAGATTGAATAAACCCTTGCGCATGGCAATCACCTAATACAGGTTTAATATAATATTCTTCACACTCTACAATATCACTTACTGGATAAGCAGGACCAACTTCTTCAAAAGTAATCAAGCCAGCCGCTAATTTCGCAGCACAATATCCAAATAAATCACGCCCATGGAATACTGAAACTTCTTCTTGCGCTTTAAAACGATTCACAGTTTCATCAATTTCACGAATTTCCTTAACACCTACACGATGCAATAAATGTGTTAACGCACCATTATCTGGTGTAACCACATAATTTCCATTTTCCAATAAAGCAACACTAGCCTTACGACTTGTACCAACACCTGGATCTACAACAGATACAAAAACTGTTCCTTTAGGCCAATATGGTTCAACTGTATTTAAAGACATACTCGCTTCCCATGGACTAAAGTTCTTAATATCATGTGTAATATCCTCAATTTGTAATGTTGGATCTACAATTTTCATTACACCCTTCATAGAGCTTACAGCACTCCAAGTTAATGAAAAGTCTGTTTGAATAACAACAAAAGGTTTCATACTAATTTCCCCCTACACTTTCGCAATCGCTAAGATTGTCTCATAATAAATTTGTAAATACATTGGAATCTTTTCCAATTCAATATACTCATTGGCTTGATGCGCCAACATCGGCTCACCTTTTCTACCCAATCCAAATGATACGCAATGTTCAAATACTTTACTATAAGAAACACCACCAGAAATCATCGGTTCACTCATATCCTGCGTCAAATCACGATAGGTTTTTAACATCGCTTGCACATATGGATCATCCATTTGACATAATGTTGGAATATCATCATAATCCAATGAAATCAAACATGGACAAGAAGCTTGCAAACGATTGGTTAACTCTTTAGATGTAATGCCATAAGGATAACGAGAATCTACTTCACCATATACCATACCATCTTCAATACGTAATACACCTAAATTCATTGTCAATTTGCCCATTGGTTCAATTTCCACATCCAAATCACAACCCAAACCATATGGACTATAGAAACAAGAAGCCATTTGTTGGAACCACTCATCTTCTAAGCAATATCCCAACACTTCTAACAAATCACAAGTCGCATTATGACCATCATCCGGTCTAGAACAATGCGCAGCTTTACCCACTACATCAATACGCAACTTATCATTTTCTACTTTTACTTCACCTTGAATACCACTATCAACTAAATATTTTTCAATTCTTTCTTGATAGCTACAATCACTAACAATCGCATATGCACTAGGCGCAATTACATTACATTGAACACCACCAACCAATTTTTCAACTAGTCCACGATACTCACCTTTTAAACGCCACATCAAAGCACCTTTTTCACCAATACCCATTGGGAAATATCCATCAGGCGTAAAAGCAAAATCAGGCTTGCCCGCTTTTTCTACATAATAGCGCATATCATTCATTGTACGTTCTTCATCACATCCTAAAACGATACGAACTTCACAATCAATCTCAGGATGCAAATCTCTCATTAATTTTAATGCTAAATAGGAAAGCCAAGCACTTGTTTTCATATCTTGAGTTCCCCTAGCATACATCTTACCATCTTCAATGGTTGCCGCAAACGGATCATATGACCAATTATTACCAGGTTCTACTACATCCAAATGTGACACAATATCCACTCGTTTAGATGATTGTCTATAACGAATCGCAATCGCATGATTATCATATTCAACTACATCAAATCCATCTTTAAGAGCTATTTCTTTCATATAACACAAAGCATCATAAACACCTTGCCCATATGGCATCGATTCACAAACAGTACGCTCATCATATACAGAAGGAATCTGCAATAACTTCACTAAACCATCCAATGAATCTTCAAATACTTTTTTATAATCCACTAAATCCATGGAGTCCATACCTCAAATTCCCCAGGCATCACAATACGCAATACAATAACCGCAACTGTAACCGCCAATAAGAACATATAGAAATACTTCATCTTCTTATCATTACTTGTTTCTTCATGCTCAGAATAATATGTACGAGACTTACCTTTACCATACCCACGTAAATCCATCGCATTGGCAATATTACCAACTCTATCAAAAGAAGTAATGATTAACGGAACCAAAATAATGACATTTTGTTTTAAACGTTCCCACAAACTTGTCTTCTTAGGATCCAATTCCATACCTCTAGCTTGCATAGAAATCTTGATATTATTAAAATCCTTCGTAATATCAGGAATATAACGGAACGCTAAAGAGAAAATTGTACAAATCTTATATGGAACACCAACAGAATTTAAACCAGCAGCCATTTCACTTGGTGTAATACATTGAATAAATGTCAATGACACAATAAATGACCCCATTAACTTTGTAAAACGTACTAAGAAATACCACAATGTTTCTGCAGTAACCACATAAAAATCAGTAAACTTAAATAACACTGTAGAAGCGCCACAAACATTCAAACCATAATCAGGAGTAATAATATATAACAAGAACAAGTTAAACAAGTTCATTGCAATTACAAATGCAAATACTCCCCACATCTTTTTCCAATTTGGTTTAATAGAAATTAATCCTACAATACTTAATAATGCAAAAGGCAAAATCACACGCATATCCCAAGTCGCAATTAAAGCCACAATACAAATTAAGAAAATACGTACTTTTGTCTTCCCTTGCAATTTATCTAGAAAAGTATTACCAGGAATCAAATTGATAAACAATCTTTCATCCATAACTATAACACCCCTCTTTCAATTTCAATAAAGTGATGAATATACTCCTCAGGATCAATACCCAAACGATTTGCAATATGCACCAATGATGTGTGTTTTAAGTTTGCTCTAGAAATAACTTCATCATTTGACAATACTTTATACACTAAATCATCCGCAATACATTCACCATCCGCAAATACAATTGAACGATCTGTATACTCAATCGCTAAGTGCATATCATGCGTAATAAATAAAATTGTAACATCATAATTTTTATTGATATCCTCAATAAACTTCATGATTTCTGTATAGTGATGATAATCCTGACCAGCAGTAGGTTCATCTAAAATAATGACATCTGGTTGTAAAGCCAAAATAGAGGCAATCGTAACACGCTTACGTTGACCATAACTCAATACAGAAACTGGCCAATTACGCATTTCATACAAACCAGTCATACGTAATGTTAATTCAACTCTCTCATCAATAAATGCTTGATCATACTCATTTAAAGTAAGAGCTAAAGCAATTTCATCACGAATCATATCTTTAACCAACATTTGATTTGGATTTTGCATAACATACCCAATCAAACGACCAATTTCACGAATTGATAAATGCAAATAGTTTTGACCTTTAATATACACTTCACCATTCTTAGGACGAACAATACCACACAACAAACGAGCAATCGTTGTTTTACCAGCACCATTTTTACCAATAATTGAAATACGTTCACCCTTATGAATCGTAAACGATACATTCTTCAATACTTGACGTGAACCATAATAAAAATCCACATCCTTCACACGAATCAATTCTTCACCTTTTTCAAGTACACGATTCGTATTTAATTTTTCAAAATGCTTTTCCACAAATGGACGATACTTTTCAATATCCAATTCATCAACACTATCTAAATGTTCATCCGCATCAAAAACAACTCCAGCATTTTTTAATGCAGAAATATAGAGAGGTTCACGAATACCACTTTCCTTCAATAAATTACTACGTAATAATTCATCAGGAGTAGTATCCATCGCAATACGACCTTCATTCATTAAAATGATACGATCAACTTTACGATATAAAACATCTTCTAAACGATGTTCAATAATAATAATTGTTTTATTTTGATTTTTATGAATTTTATCAATCAAATCAACAGCCGTCATCCCCATAGCTGGGTCTAACGCCGCCAAAGGTTCATCGAACAATAAAATTTCTTCTTCATCATGTAAAATACCACCTAAAGCTACCTTCTGTTTTTGACCACCAGAAAGATTAAATGGTACATTCATTAAGAAGTCAGACATATCTACAGTTTTCGCTGCTGCATCTACCTTTTCAAGCATAATGTCTCGTGGTGTTGCATTATTTTCCAATGAAAAGGCAATATCTTCACCAACAGATAACCCAACAAATTGAGCATCTGTATCTTGTTGTACTGTACCTACATGTTGCGAAATAGTAAAAATGTTGGCATTTTTAGTCTCAATACCAACAACTTTACAAGATCCTTTAATTTCTCCATTATATGAAAATGGAATTAAGCCATTGATACAGCACCCTAAAGTGGACTTCCCACTTCCGCTAGGTCCCAAAATCAAAACCTTTTCACCTTGATGAATCGTTAAATTGATATCATGCAAAGTAGGCTCTTGTTGAGACTGATAGCGGAATGAAAAATCTTTAAATTCAATGACCGCAGTCATTATTCTTTAGTTAAATTTGTACCACGAGCGTTACGTTTTGCTAATGCAAATAATACTGGAACACCAACTACGATTAATACTGTAGCGTTAGAAACGATAGCACTCCAAGCTTGAATCCAAGTAATTGTTAATTCACTTGAATAGAATACTGTTGTTAAAACTGGAGTAACAAGACCGAAACCAATGATGTTACCTAAAATACATAATACAGAGTAAATTACTGCATGTTTAACTGTGAAAACACCTTCGTTAATTTTAGCACCATAAACAGGTAATAAACCAACAAATAAACCTAATACTAAGTTTCCGATTGACCAGTCAAACCAGAATCCCCAACCACCGATTAAGTCAGCGATACAGTTACCTACACCAGCAGCTAAAGCAGCAGGAATAGGACCAAATAAAGCACCTACTACAACAGTAACAACCATTGCACTAGTTAAAGATGTATTAGTTGTAACACGGATACCACCGTAAACCATTAACACACCAAATAAAGCAGCTCCAATTGCAATTCCAACAATTGTCTTTGTGTTAAATTTCATTTTCAATTCCTCCCTATAAAATACACATGGATTGTAGCATATTTACCCTATTTTCACAATAATTCTATTCTATTTTCATTTGAATAAAACTTAACATTTCTTCTTTTTTTATACCCAATGCAAAAGCCAATTCCGAAAATAACTGTTCCTCAGCCAACTTAAAATACTTATCATCAACCACAATAGCGGATTTACCACTCGCAAGACGATCTTGCTTACGCTCAAACATATTCTTAATTATCGCAATCAATTGTGTAGGATCACAACTCCTTAATGCATCCTTATAAAAAGACTCTCTTTGCTTATCATTTTGAATCCATGCACTATCAATACTCTTCATACTCTCAATACACTGCAAAGCCTGTTTATCATCCATTGCATAACGCAAATTTTGATCAGCCATATCTACAGGAACATATACTTTCATACTTCTATCATCAACCGGAACCAAGAAAAAATACTCCCTTTTCTTATCAATACTTGGCATATCTAAATGAACAATATCTATAATTTGACATACACCATGATTCGCCTTCACAACATAATCATTTACCTTAAACATAAAAACACACCTCCATATTTTCTATTTAATTTTAACCATTTAAAAATTTCTTCATAAGAAATATTTTCAAAAAGAAAAAGAGGATAACTCAATACCCTCTTCAATTTTAATATTCAATTTTAATATTTTTGTATAATCTACATC
Organism: Erysipelotrichaceae bacterium; assembly: GCA_017561055.1. Classification (GTDB taxonomy): domain Bacteria; phylum Bacillota_I; class Bacilli_A; order Erysipelotrichales; family Erysipelotrichaceae; genus RGIG4607. The sequence continues at coordinate 7,136 of JAFZDT010000118.1, read as the reverse complement.
ATCTGTTGATATATGTAAATTTGTGTAGTTATCCGTCTTCCTATCAAGACTTCTATAACCAAATTCCTCTCTATTCTTATTTCATCTTTGTCTTTAACAATATGTTTTTCAATTCTTGATTTTTAGAAGACTTCTGATGAATCTGTAGCACAAATTACTACAGATTCCACTAAATATATTTCGTCCATTGGTACTTACCTATGTAGTTCTTTGTCTACTTCCTTTCTATGTCTATATAATACCAACAAATAAATAAAAGAACACTCTTATAATAAAAATTTTTTTATGGTATGATTATATTGTTGAGGGGTTTAGTCCCCTTTTTTGATGAAAGGAGAATTATTTATGTCATTTACATCGTTTCAATTCTCACAAGAAATATTAAGAGCTATCGAAGATATGGAATATCATACACCAACAAACATCCAAGCACAAACCATTCCTGTAATAATGGAAGGAAAAGATGTTTTAGGTCGTTCACATACAGGAACAGGGAAAACTGCAGCCTATGGTTTACCACTTGTAGAAATGTTAAATCCTACATATAAAATGCCACAAGCATTAATTATCTGTCCAACAAGAGAACTTGTTATTCAAGTTACAGATGAATTGCGTAAATTCAGCAAATACAAAGAAGGCATTAAATGCGTACCAATCTTTGGAGGCTATCCAATTGATTATCAAATTAAAATGCTAAAAAAAGGATGTAGTATTATCATTGGTACACCAGGAAGAATTTTAGATCACTTAAGAAGAAAAACATTAAAACTAAACTTCATCAATCATGTAGTATTAGATGAAGCTGATGAAATGTTAAATATGGGATTCAAAGAAGATATTGAAAGTATTTTAGAAGAAATCAAACAAGAACATCAAACACTCATGTTCTCAGCAACAATGCCAAAAGAAATTCTAGAAATTGCGAAATACTATCAAAACAAACCAGTACACATCGAAATCAAAGAAAAACAAAAAACTGTACATACAATTGATCAGTTATATTTTGAAGTACATAAAGCAAGAAAAGTAGATGTACTACAAGTCTTAATGAAAGTATACCCAGCAAAACTGACTATGATTTTCTGTAATACCAAAAAATCAGTTGATGAAGTTAGTGAAGAACTATCAAAAACAAACTTACCAGTTGTGGCAATTCATGGAGATATGAAACAAAGTGTACGTTCTCGTGTTATGGAACAATTCAAAACACAACAAGCCACAGTACTTGTTGCAACAGATGTAGCAGCTAGAGGTTTAGATATTGATAATGTAGACTTAGTTATTAACTATGACTTACCGCAAGAACAAGAATTCTATGTACACCGCATTGGTAGAACAGGACGTATTGGTAGAAATGGTCAAGCATGTACTTTAATTTCTGGTAGTAAAGAAAAACTACAGTTACAACAATTATGTAAATATATTAAATACGACATTCCTAAAGGTGAATTACCATCTAGTGGAGAAATTAAAGAAATCTACTTTGAACAAATGTACCAAAAGATTCTTGCTCAAGAAGCTAACGATAAAGAAATCTGGAATGTATTAAAAGCACTACGTCAAAGAGGATTAGATGACAATCAAATCATGTATGGATTAATTGCTCAACTCTACCAATTACCTGATTTAAATAATCTAGAAATTGATGATAGCGAAGCCGTACGCAAAAAAGTATTTAGAAATGGTACAACCAAACTACAATTATCTGTAGGAAGAAATGATGGCGTTGCTCCAAATCATATTGTAGCCGCAATTGCTGAAGAAGCAAAAATCTCAAATAACTACATTGGTAAAATTGAAGTAAGAAAAACAGAATCCTTTGTAGAAGTTCCAAAAGACTATGCTCTACAAATCATTCGTAGCATGCACAAGAAAACCATTAACAATGTGCCAGTAGTTATTAAAGAAGAATTAAAGAAAAGAAGAAAATAGACAAACTATTTTCTTTTTTTATACTATAATTTACTAAAGGGGAAATCTTATGAATAAAAAATACTTATATACAAATATCTTATTATGTATTTGCTCCATCGCATGTTTAGTCATCTATGACATCTTTGGCGGATTATGGCTAAAAGGAGTAACCAGTTCTTGGTTTGTCTTATTAGGACTAGTAAATGTTTTCTATGCTTATAAAACAAATTACACAAACAAGAAATTTATTCTACTAATCTTTACTGGCTTATTCTTTGGTATGTTAGCAGATATCTTATTAGGAATTAACTTTATCTTTGGTGTGCTATTCTTTGCGTTGGGACACATACTCTATTTAGCAGCTTATTATACAATAGAACCATTCTCAAAAAAAGAATTCTATTTTATACTTCCAATATCTTGTTTCGCAACATTTATCATAATAGGAACACCTTTTATCACCGTACCAAATGCTTTACGTTTCGCGTTAATTGGTTATGGAATCATTATTTCAATTATGTTAAGTAAAGCCATTTGTAATTATCAAAAACACAAAACAATTGGTTTTATCTTCATTATGACTGGAAGTCTCTTATTCTATTTTTCAGATATCATGTTAGCTATTGATTTATTTGGAACACCATCTCGTTTAGTATGGATTTTATGTTCTTATACGTATTGGCCAGCACAAACTTTATTAGCACATTCGCTGTATCATATTGTTAAAAGATGAAAATGGGAAGCTTATGCTTCCCATTTCTATAATTTTGTTCCAATATTATCTTGAATCTCTTCAATCTTTTCTATTACTTCTTCACTCGTTGCATTCATTGTAACATACCCTTGTAAAGATGTTGCTTTCGCCTTTAACATCTTACTCTTAGGATATATAAAAATCCAACAACGCCCCTTACCATTACGAGCTTCTTGCACCAAATTGGCCACTGCAGAATTTCCATCAAAGGCTAATAATGCACAATTTCTACGTTCAAAGATTTCATAGTTAAAACTTTTATAAATACCCATTTCTTGTGATTCTGTAGAAATACGAATTCCTTTGATATTTGCTTTATATAATTTTTTAAGTTGGTTCTCATTCATTAATGATGGCACAATACTATAAATATCAAACTTCGTATTCTCTTTTACCAAGAATCCTTCTTGACCCGTTAATTTATGACCAACTACAAAGAACACTTTATTCGGATCCAATTGTTCCATCAAAGACCTTAATAACTGTTGTTCACTTTCAGATACCTTAGATGTATTCACATTTGAAAAGCTTCCACCTGCAAGTACAATTGGATACTTATCCCAAGGCAACTCAACAACTTTTGGCTTGCAAACCGGATAAGAAGGTACTTTCGAAATCGCAAACTTAACATCATGAATATCAAATTCTTGTTGTAAAGCTTCTTGATAATATTTCTCAATATCATCCACATCTTGATACACAACCATCTTCTTATCAAAATTCAATGCTTGTCGTTCTATAATCTCATTTTCCACAGCACGAATCTTCTTAAATTCTTCATCAGACACTTTCATTAAGTTAATTAATGCTAATTGTTCATGAATTCCATCCGTACCATATAATCCACAACCATCAGTACCCATAACACAAGAAATACCTTGTTTTAAATATGTTTTTAATGGATGTTGTTTTAAGTCAATAATATTATTCAAACGAACATTACTCGTTAACTGGAATTCTAGTACCATTCCATATGCACGAATCTTCTCTAACAATTCTTTTCCTTGTTTACTTTTTAAACTTGCACAATATACACCATGCCCAATACGCATATATGGATATTTTTGATTTGGTAACAATGCTTGTTCAACAAGTTGAATACTCTTAGCCATATTACTCTTTAAGGAATCATTTTCACCAGCATGAATACGTAATGTCCAATTCTCATCTTGACTACAAACCTTTTGCACAATTTCTTCAATGACTTCACGTAATTCTTCAATATCATTGATTTCTTCACCAACGAAATCACTACCCACAACATATGGATCTTTGCATACCACATGTAATGCTTGCATAGCTTCCGTCAAATAGTTATTCGATACAATATTTTCTTTTACTAATGTTAAAGGAATACGACGAATCGCAGCTAAAAAACGAATATCCACACCTGTTTCTTCTTTTACAAACGGTAAAATACGATGAATTTGTGCAAGCATCTTCGCATTCGATATATCCTTTTTCACTAAAGTAGTATCACTAATTTCTACATAACGAATATGTCTTCTTTGATATTCTCTACCAATCCATAATAATGTATCTTCATACAATGTATTATTTGCATAATTCGCATTTTCCATATCCTTCAACATTCTTACAAGATACATACGAATATCTAAATCTTCAATATTGGATAGATTCGTAATTTCAATTTTATAATCAGCAGGTACTCCTTTAGTAAATACATAACGATACAAATACAGTTTTTCTAAATTCGTAAACACTGCTTGAGAATCTTTTAGAATCATCAATGATTTACGAATCTTATTAATATTTTCCGTAGGATTTGGATGATTTAGAATTAAATCCGCAAAATTAATAAACGTATAATCATCAATTTTACGTTCAATATACTTACCAGTTAAACCACTTGTATCCAATGACAATTTAACTTGTTCTCTTTGTCTATTTAAATATTCTTGTTGTTTTTCAGTAATTTCTAAATGTAGTTTCTTAATATAATACAATGGATAACGAATTTGATGTTTAATTGCCAAAGCAATTAAAACATCCGCATCCAAGTTGGCATTACCATGCGTATGTAAATCTGTAGATAATTTAACATGTTCTGGAATATAAGATTTAATTAAGGTATCTCTAAAAGAATATTGATAATCTTTAGTTTGGCTCATCAAGGTTTTTGCGATTGCTGGAATCACCGAATTTACTTCAATTGTTCCATCTAAATAAATATTCGCAAGCTTAGTACCTTGTAAACGGAAGATAAAAACTTTTTGTCCATCTCCTTTAATATAACTAGGTATTTCCCCTTGAATGACATATTTATCATTTAGCCACATTGCTTCTTGTGCTGTAATCTTTGCAAGATTCATAATTAAATTTTTAGAATGATGATTAATCGTATACATAGTATAGAATAATCTACTGTCTTGTATATCTAACTCGACTACAATGTCTTTTTCTTTATCTAAATAAAATTTCCCAAAATAAGCCATATTCTCACCTACAATTTTTATTAGTATAGCATAGAAAAAAAGAAGTTCAATGAGAACTTCTTATGATTTTTTTAATCTTTTCAATAAATAAATTGGACCATATAAAACTACTACAACACCAGCATAAATGATTGGCACACCAAATAAATGATGTCCTAATGGCTCAAATAGTTTTAATGGATTCCCTGCATCAGCACGCATCATAAACATAAAGTTTGTATCTAACAATACATTTACTAGATAAATTGGAACAGCCATACATGCTGTAAACAAAATACACTTCGGAACTTGTTTAATATCTGGTTGAATATCACCACCGGCTACTAACATAATTGGATATGCCGCTAAACAAATATGAACCGTAAAACTATGCAAATGCATAAAATTTACTAGTGGTAATTTCACCCATGTTGGAGCCAATAAAGCCGCTAAAGCACCTGGAATACATACTCCATACAAGAAATTATCCAATGTTTTATTAGGCTTCACAAAAGCATGGTATGCAATAATAAAAATATTAATACTACACAAATGCAATGGTAAATAATCCCAAGTATAATTACCACCAACCGTTAACCAGAACATCTTCCATAATTCATTCGCAACAATGGCCGCAGCCAAAATCTTACGCATCTTACTTCTTTTTGCTTCATCTGCCTTACGATAGATTAAACATAAATAAACAGTAAATGCCACAAAAATGGCTATCCAACATAAATGCAATGGTCCAAAGTAAGAAAATCCAAATCCCTCAACCATTGTATCTGTAGTTTCTAAAAAATACTTCATAAAATCTTACCTCATCAATTAGCAATACTATATCATGATTTGATACATTTGACTTATCAAATTTACACAATAAAAGTTGTTAATCAATGACTAACAACTTCCTTTTTATCCTTAAGATACCATGGTAAATATGCCACACCAAATAATACAGTTATCGCAAAAGCCATAATGATTAGTCTTAACACAAAATTTGGTGGCAATATATCTAAAATAGATGGAGCCGCTTCAGGACGAGCCATATACAAATAATTCGCTCCAGATCCAATTATCTGATTCGCATTATATGCAATAATAGCCATAATTACCAAAGCCACATACGATTTCACCATCGATTGCATTGTAGGACGCATTTTATGAACAAACATCATATAGAAAATCGCAATAAATCCTCCAATATGTTCAATCCAAAATTGATAATAACGAAATCTCGTTGGACCAGTATACGATATAACAGCAGGCGTTAATAACGCAAAAACAGATCCAGCAAACAACCAAAAGTATGAAATATCAAACAATGTTTGTGATTTACCAATAACCATAAAACTACAAAATATAGCTACCCATCCACAAACAGCAATAGGCAAATGTTCAACCGGATTAGGACCTAATGAAGGCATACCTACAAGTCTCCAATAATACGACATTTCAGAAATAATTAAAGTAAATGCAATAATATATCGAATACTCATATCCATTTTAGAATCACGAAGTGTATCCTTATATCGATATATTAAATAAATTAGCACAAACATAATTACAATTGGCAAAAAATGAGCTAATGTAAATATTTCAAATTCAATTTCCGTTCCCACACCAAAAAAATAACTCATAAATTCTTTCATAGTCAATCACCAAATAAATTATAACATTATATTTATTAATTATATTTAATAACACAAAAAAACTTTACATAACAATCTTCTACAATTGCATATATAATATGAATAGTATCGTATAAAAATATATTTCTAATCATATAAAACAATAAGTGATATACTATTTACATATTATTTCGATAAATTAGAATTTGTAGAGGAGCTGTGATTTATGAAAAAGCAAGAATTGCATAAATTTATAGAAGAAAAACAACCTAATATATGTCAGGTTGTTGCATATAAAGATAATCAAAAAGTATATTCGGATACTTGGAATAATTATAAGGAAGATGATTGTGTTCATATTATGTCAGCAACAAAAAGCATTATAGCCTTACTTATAGGTAT
>JAFZDT010000016.1 GCA_017561055.1 Erysipelotrichaceae bacterium | reverse complement strand
TACTAAAGCATTGTCAGCTAGAAATAATGCAAATGACTGGTATTACGTAGATCTTACTAAAGATATTATTCCAATGATTGAAGATTATACTCCTAGAGCATCTTTTGAACACAAGAATATCTTCTATAACAAAACAACATTGGATAAGACTAAACCAAATTATATTACATGTACTTTTGGTATTCAAGCTACTGCACCAAACGCAACTAGATGTTTCAACTGGATTTCTCAAGAGTACCATGATGAATTCATTTGGTATAGAAAACAAGGTGATTCTGAATGGACTCAAGTAGAATCATTTAAGAATGAAATTGGTCATAGAGCATACTATAATCGTATTAGAAGTGAATTCACAGATGGTACTCCATTTGTAACACATAAAGTTATTATTAAGAATCTAGGTGCAGGTACATATGAATACAAAGTAGGTAGAGACGATAGCTATATGAGTGATGTTAAAACATTTCGTGTAGTAGAAAATCCTAGTAAGTTTGTATTTGTTCAGACTAGTGACCAGCAAGGCTTCAGATGGGATGAGTATCAGATTTGGAAAGATGCTGCTAAGTACATCAAAGATAATGTCGGATTCAACTTTGTAGTAAATACAGGTGATATTACTCAGAATGGTAACCGTGTAAATGAATGGTTGGATTATTATGATGCAAGAGAACTTAGTTTCGAAGGTATTGAAGAAATGACTGTTATTGGTAATAATGACTTGTGTCCAGCTAATCTTTATGTTTTAGGTGATGGTGGTGACTCTGCTAAGATTAATCCTAGAAACATGTCTTATTTCTATACTTATGAAATGGATGAGAACAACTTACCTATCTTTAACATTGAAGGTAAAGAAGTATATGTTGATTCATTGTATTCATTTAATTATGGTAATACTCACTTTATTTGTGTAAACTCTGAAATTACAGATAAGACAGAAACCATGGTATATGGATTAAGCACAAATGGTTTGGTGTACGATGAAATGAAGAAGTGGTGTGAAAAAGATATGGAATTGAATACTACCCAATCTTGGAACATTGCAGTAATGCATGAATTACCATTTACTATTCTTACTCAGTATAATGTAAATCAGTTCTATTGGGATGGTGTAGAAAGCAATAATCCTTCACGAAGTGGCAGTCACATCAATTATAATAACTTGGAAAAGAATAAGTATTGGTTCAGTACATTCTGCCAAGAACACAATATTAGATTGGCAATTGGTGGTCACAAACATACTTATGCAGCAACATTGCCTATTCTTGAAAATCCTGCTAATAATATGAAACCTATTATTCAGGTTACTCAAGAAATGCTTGAAACAATGTTTGGTTCTTCAGAATTGAAGGAAGATACATCAGAAGCATCTTTGGCAGGTCAATTATTCCCAGCATCTTGGATTGGAGATGATACCTATAAAACAAAGAAACACTTGTGTACATTCCAATTGGTAGATAAGATTACTGCTCCTATCTATATTACAAACCAAGCTACTGGTTACAAACATACTTCTAATAAAGAATTGCCTTCTAAGGAAGTACCTTGGGATTATTATTTCTTCCCATGTACATCAGTTATTACTGATAAGACTACAGTAAAAGATACTGTTAACGCTGGTCAAAGATATCCATTCTATACTATCTATGAAGTTACAGATGGATAGATTAGCTGTACGACTAAGAAGATAAATAACTTGTTTACATCTGCTGGCAAATATAATGTCAATATTCCTAGTAGCAATCAGGCTCCTGTAGCTATCGGAGGTAATGGACAAATTAATGATGGCAACGATATAATTGTTATTAAGAAATGAATTTAAAGAAATTTAATAAAGAAACACAGACCTGGGACATTATCGCATCTGGTAATGCCTCAGGCATTGTTGTAACTGACCCTCACTTTGTTAATGAAGGGGATGTTCAAAAGTCAGTTAATGACGTCCTTGTTGAAATGGATAACAAGATTGAACAGACTCGTCGTAACTTGAGTTGGGTAGTACAGAACGGTACTATCGGAGGTGGAGGCGGAGGTGGTTCAATTGAATCTAGTATCAAATTGACCAACGCAAACATTAGCACAATTGATGGTGTTAATTATTTATATGCCACAACCCAATCAGTTACATTGAATTATTTGATTACTGCAAAGATCCCGAATCAACGTTATACAATTAATGTTGCCTTAGATGGTACATACATCATTGTAGACCAAGTAGGTTATTCATCAATTGCTGGTGATTTGGTAATCAATAATATTGCAGCATACAGTTCTAATACTTCTCACTCTGTAGTTATTACAGTAACTGACCAAGAAGGTATTAGCTTGGAACCGTATATGCTTACTATTGTAGAGTCATCAATTTCATTGAAGTCTTCTGTTACATCAAACAGTGCTACAATTGGTGCACCGTTCAATATTACATATGCGATAACAAATAAGATGTTGGGTACAGATACCTCACTTATTGTTACCAATGAAGCAATGAATATTACCAAAATTTATGAAGTTGGTAAATTTGGTTCTGCAACACCTAAAACAGTTACTGTAAACTTCTTTGATTTGTTTGGAGAAACTACACCTGGTACAGGTAGTACTTACACAATTAAAGCACAAGCAACAACTACTGTAGATGGTCAAACTGTTTATTCAAATATCACATCAAATACAATCGTAATTCAGAATAGTACAGATTTGGTTGTATTGGTTGAAGGTATTTCAAAGAAGGGTGATGAAGAAATAACTAAGTTCTCACAATCGGGTAATATTCAATTTTCATTTACTCCGTATTTGTCCAATGTAAATATCATTTATTATGCAATTCAAATTAAATGTGGTGAATTGGTTAGTTACATTGGTAATAACTTTGGTGCAACAGATTAGAATTTCACAGATAATCCATGGGTTATCGTTGGACGTTCTCAAACAATTAGTTGGTCTATTCCGCAAGAAGATGCATATATAGGTGATTATGAAATTACGTTGAAGTGTTGGTCAGAAGCATATACTCCTAACTTGGATGCGGAAGATAAACAGATTAAATTGGTATGTGAAGTTGTAGCAGCAACCAACAGTCTGTTGCCTACTCAAATTCCAAACAATAACACATTATATGCACAATGGCACATTAAGCAAGCGTCATTCCCTACCGATAGTTTTGCATCTCGTTGGATTAGTAACATTCCAGAGTTCACTATACCAGGAGAACAAACTCCGTCTCCATCAATCACTAATTTGAATGTGTATGATACAAACGGTGTATTGTCTGGATTCATGACTGAAAATGGACAAAGTAAATTGAGATTGGTAGGTGAGTCATACGGTGTTATTGACGTTCAACCTTTTACTGCTAATAAAGAAGATAACTGGTGTTCTCACGGGTTTACTTTCTCTATTACGTTTAAAACAGATACGCATCCATATAATGATAGAAGTGTATTCTTCATTGGACAATATGACAATGCGAATCAATTGCAAGAAGGTATTTGGGTTGGATTGGAAGAGGTTATTTGGAAATACACAGACGGTAATACAAAGCAAACTATATCTTGTAAGATTCAACAGAACGTACCAACTACAATTGATTTTGTGATGCAATCACCATTGTATGGTACTGGGGAAGTAAAGATATTTGTCAACGGCATATTGAATGTAGCAAGAGAGATCCATTCTGAATTCACTTGGAATACTGAAAGTAAAATGTACTTAGCATGTACAAATTACAATGAAGGCGTTTCTAACTTTTCTGATGTTGAGTTCTACGAAATCAAATTATTCAGACAAGCTCTTAATGACAAACAAATCGTTATTAATGCATTGAATGCTAATGCTAGAGCAACGTTGTTACCAACTGGTTCCGTAGACTTTACTGCATATAATCAAGAAAAACAAAAGAACTTTTTTGATATCACAAGTAACACTACAAACACGATATTATGGGATGATATTGATGTAGCATATAAGAATGTAAAATTTGTAGAATTACAAAATAATTCAGCTCTTCCGCTTCCTGTAATATTACTGGATTGTACCAATAGTGGATTCACAAAAGAAGTGTACAGTGAGATAGGTAGTGATACGAGATTATGGGAAAACTGTACTATGCAATATTTTGATCCGAAAGCAGTAGATGTAAACGGAGACAAACACGCTACAGTTAGTACTGAAACTGTTACAATTCAGAAGCAGGGTACATCTTCAATGAACTATCGTTCCAAGAACTTGGAAATTATATTGAATAAAGATTTGTTAGATGAACAGGGAAATATTATTGGTAAAGAATTATTTCAACCAAAAGAAACCTGGATGCCTGAAAATCAATTTACATTGAAAGCTGACGTAGTTGACTCTGCCCACGCAAACAATGCTGCTATTGGTAGTTGGATAAATGATCACGCAGATACATTGTTTAGTGAAACTCCTCCTATGCAAGAATTGAGATCACATAGACCTGTCGATACTTATACTGGAGTCGCACATGATAAAGTAACAATCAAACACACACTTGAAGGTTTCCCTGTAATTCTATTAGTTAAGTTTGATAAATCTTCTTCTGAAGAAATGCTTGGTATCTATAGTTTTAACTTAGGTCGTGGTGCATACTATAATATGGGTATGAAATTCTTCAAGAATTTTACTTCTACAAAGAAGAATGTTGATGGCACATTTGTAGAAGAAAGAGTGCCAGCATTTATCAAATCTTATGAAACCTATTCACCAAATGAAAGATTTGGTTCGATCTTACCATCTCAAATTTATTCATATGAATTTGGAGAAAATGCCAACACCATTCAAAGTGGTAACGAACTTTTGCCATTAGCATTATTCATGCAAGATGACATGAGTATTATCCAACATGTTGGCGAATTCAAATACAACGGTTCTACTCAAGATGCTACACCAGTAACAGACAACGCTGTTTGGCAACGTCTACAGTCTTTGTTTAAGACGCTTGCAGAAATGACCGCCATGAAAACAGATAAATACAAATGGGATGCGGTAAATAAAGGTTATGTTAAAACAGGTGCAACATACGCAGAACAAACTTCATTCTCTGGATTGGGTGATGAACTTCGTAAAAGACTAAACATCCGTAATGCTTATTCATATTTTATGATATGTATTGCATTTGGTCTTGTTGACTCTCTTGGCAAGAACATGGTGTTGCGTTCATGGAATGTAGGTGAATCAGAAGAAGGCGAAAAATTAAACATGTGGTGGCCTTGTTTTTACGATATGGATACCGCCAATGGATTGAGTAACACTGGCGAAGAAAATGTAGCAAAGACCGCATATATCGATGGTTTCAGTAATAAGATTACTGAGGCTGGTGTAAATGCATTGGCAATCAAATATAATGATCCCGATGGTGGTTATGATACTTATTCATCACGTTTGTGGGACGTATTAAGAAATAATCTATTCATTCGAGCAGATGCCAACGAGGGTTATACTTACGACAACATATGGAATAGTTGGAGATCAAATTTAGATATGTTGAATAGTTCGACAACATTTGTTGATAAATACTTTAGTTCACAAACTAAGAATTGCGGTCAATTGCTTTACAACTATGACTATAAGATAAAGTATTTAACAAAGTATTAGAAAGATGAAAACTCTGTACCATCTTATGCCAACATTGAATTCTTGCACGGTACTCGTAACAATTATGTAAGAGATTGGTTAAAGAAAAGATTAACTTTCTTTGATGGTGTATTTTTCTATAATAATGGCAATGTACTATTACCATATAATACAACAGGCCAATTCAAATGTGGTGGATCTGAAGAAAGCAATCCTGAATTGATTATCAAGTTGAACAGTCCTGCCATATTAAATGTAAATGTTGGTAACACTAGTCAAACAAGATATTTCGTCGACGAGAATGTTGATACATCTATTTTGTTACCTCCTTTGTCATCATACAATACACAGATATTGTTAAACAATACTCCGGAAATAAGTAAGATTGACGGATTGACAGGAATTAGATTCCAAGGGTTCATGGATATTACTTTACCAAGTATGTCAGAACTTGATTTGAATAACGTGACGACATTGTCATCAAAACCAGTATTGTTTGAAAGTATCTTCATTAAAAAGATCGGTGATACACGTAATTCAGATATTAGACATATCGATTTGTCTAACACTGCATATTGGTCAGGTAACTCTGGTACAAATGAATTCCCTGTTAATATCGAAAGTTATTTGAAACTCAAAACATTAGATATATCAAATAGTTGTGTTACTTCATTGTCATTGCCTAACGCAGCGTTGTCCGAATTAAAGATCTATAATTCAATTGTTGAAAAGATTAACCTTGAAGACCAACCATTTATTGATGAAGTTGATTTCACAGGATGTTCTAAACTACAAACAGTATCTGTAAGTAACTGTAACAAGATTTCTAGATTGGATCTTAAGAATATGCCTAACTTGACTACTGTAACTATTATTGGATGTCAAGCTTTAAAAGAAATCATCTTGTCTGGTTGTCCTAAGTTAACTTCTATTTCTGTATCAAACGCTGCACAATTAGTTAATGTGGATTTAAGTAATTGTAGTAATTCAGAATTGAATATTGATTTAACTGGTGCTTCTTCATTAACTACTTTAAATCTTTCTAATACCACTACATCAAAAGTTGTTAAATTACCAGTATTGTTTGATAAACTTACATCGTTGAATTTGTATTCAAGTAATATTACATCGCTTCAATACGGTGCTGTACCAGTAGCAACATTTAATGGTGAACCAGTATTGGATTTAAGTCCGTTTAACCTTACTTATTTGAATTTGCAATATAACTCATCTAAGTATATAAAATTCTTAAATGGTAAGTCTAAGTGCTACGATGTGAATACAAATACATTCAATGGATGTAGTAACCTTACTCGTGTATTTGGTCATATCAATATCACTTCTGGTGGAGTATTCGATAACAATAGCTTATTCAGAATTCATGACTTTGAAAACGATACTGAATTTGTAGAAGGATTGTGGTATGGACCTGATACAGATACCGAAGAAGGATTGATACAATGGAATAATAATGAACAACTTAGCACTAATATAAAATTATCTACATCCAGTTTGGATTCATGTTTTTCTGATACTGAATGTAATTTGTATGATATGTATTATATCATGAGCAAGTGCTAGAATGTGACAAACTTAAATAATACATTTAGATGGTGTAATAAGATTGTTACTTCATTGGATAATCCATTACGTAGAGATACGTTTAAATACTGTGGCAACGTAACTACTGCAACTACATTATTCTACAGTACAAACATTGCAGGACCATTGTATAGTCCTACTCACAATGGGGATACAATAACAAATTACAATGGTTTGTTATCGCCGTTGAAAAAGTTGACAAACCCAAATGGTATGTTTATGTCCAATGGGAAAAAATATATCGATGATTTATTCTTCTCCAAATGTTCTGCTACCGAGTATTTGAAGTTCACAAATATCAATTCATTGTTTAGTGACAGTGAAAATGATGATGTTGCCATTGTTGATAATTGTGATGAATCATTGACATCAGCAAATGTATCATCAAGAAGAAAACCAGCAAGAGCTAGTAAGTTACTAGTTAACTTGCCAGACTTGACACAGTTATCATTAGTATTGAATAACATTGAGGTTCAGTTTGACTTAGCATCATATACAGGTGAAACAGGAACGGTATCATATTGTCCATTGATTGCGCACAATACAAAGCTTACTTCATTAAGTAGAAGTTTTGTAAATATCAAGGGTAGTGGTTCGCTTGTGAATATATTTGGTGGTAATGTTATATTTGACAATACTTCATTATTCCCAAGAAATATATCTTCAGTAAATAAGTTTATTGTGATAAGTGGTTATGATAATAATCCGGTATATTATCCTATTCACAATAACATGTTTAGACAGATTAAGAATTCATTGCAGTACTTTAGACATAACGCTACTGCGTCAAGTACAGCTACATGGGGGACTACTTCGTTTAGTGGTAATGGTATTAATAAAGAATTTATGCCTGAGATTGAAAGTGAAACATTCCCGTATGATGTGTTTAAAGAATGTAAGAAGTTGATTCAATGTCCTATGTTCTTCTATAACATGCAATTTAAAGTAACTCCAACAGATGTTGCTTTACCAGGTGATATCTTTATAAACAA
Organism: Erysipelotrichaceae bacterium; assembly: GCA_017561055.1. Taxonomy (GTDB): domain Bacteria; phylum Bacillota_I; class Bacilli_A; order Erysipelotrichales; family Erysipelotrichaceae; genus RGIG4607. Next base: position 13,740 of record JAFZDT010000016.1, on the reverse strand, counting down.
TACTGAATTACAAGATGTACAATCATGTTTTAGAAATATTGGTTCAAGTGATTTCTCATACACATTGACTAGTAAAGGATTCATTAACTGCAAGTTGACAAATGTTAATGATATATTTAATGAATCAACTGGTACTGCAAAAACAGGATGTATACCGTATGGTTTGTTCTATCAAGAAAAGAAAGTAAATAAAACTTTTGAAGCTGGTTGGACTCATACTCAAGCACAAGCATTGGGAATGATTGATGAAAATTTTGGTTTAACAGAAGATGGTAAGTATGATGAATCAATTGTTTTGGAAGAACCAGTTAGAACTACAGAACAAGTAACAGCAATAAATAACACTATTCAATCAATGGCAAATGCTTTGACAATGTTTAAATCTAGTCAAGCAAGATGTTATGAAAGAGAAGTATACGATGCCGATACTATTGTTTCATTAGAAACAGCTAAGGATTTGATTACTTATAATGATGATTATAATCCAATTGAATTCATCCCTAATCCAACATTTGATCCAAATGAATTCATTCCTAATCCAGAGTATGATGAAAATAACCCTGGTGACATTGATCCAGTTATTGAAAACCCAGCATATGATCCACGTAGAGTGATTAAGAATTTAAAATATTATCCGTGTCATTATGTATGGAACGAATGGTATTATGATGGTAATTATGGTTTAGGTGATTGGTTGGAAGAAACAATGTTGTACTCTAAAGTATTGGATGGCTCTATTACAGACATATCTGCCAAATTGCCAGATTCATTCTATAATGTTGATGACAATAGAAAACCATTGGATCCAAGTGGGGTTGCAAGTTTTGAAAGTATGAACTATATATGTCCTGTTGACTTATTTAGATATTGTACTACATCGGCTAATGTGAATTATTGTTTGAGTAATTCATCTGATTATACTTGGGCAGGCGGTGGTATATACAGAGAAAATGGTGGTATATATGGTAGAATACCTAAAGACTTATTTAAACCATTGACTACTGCAACTACTATCAGTCATGTATTTTATAACTGTCACAATGTTACTCCATATACATGGAATACCGAAACAGATCCAGGTAACATGTTCCATCCAGATATATTTGCAAATAATAAAGCATTGAGCGATGTGTCAGGTTTGTTTAGAGGTATTTATATACCTGCAAAAATTGTTATTCCATCTACATTGTTTACAAAGAATACTCAGTTGAAGAATGTATCTTGGTTGTTTGGTGGATGTATTTTCGAAGGTCCAGCTGATGGAAACCAACAATTGAACGATAGTACATTTAGTCAAAATAGATTGATTGAAAATATATCTTATATGATTGCTGGTTCAACATCGGATTCTTCCGTACCAAATAACCAGGGTCCTAAGAAGATCGGTGGTTCTTTATTTACTAGTGACAAGCATAAGAACATTACTAATTTGCAAGGGTTCTTGATGAGACAGTCAAATACAACTGGTACGTTACCAGCATTCTGGACATGGTTAAATTCTACTGTAACCAATCGTTCTGGTATATTCTACGGTGTTAGAAAAGCCAACTTCACAAACGGTTCAGAAGTACCTACTGGTAGCAATGGTTGGGATGCTAACATGATTTAATAATATATTATGACAATAGAACAAATAGAATCAACTTTAAATTAGTTGAAAGAACAAGTGCAAAGTTTAACAGCATCGCTTAATTCTATTGTTAGTACTTTATCTAATTTTGCAACTACTGATGATTTGTCGGTAGTTGCTGATTAGGTAAATGAACTGCAACAAGATAATGAAACATTGTCTAATAATGTTGCACAGTTAAGTACTGACATCAAACATATTAACAATATAAAGAATTTGATCGATGTATAGATAAATGATCTGACTAATCCTTTGACAGAAGGAGATGTACTACAATATGGTTATGACGGTAAATGGCATAACGTACAATTGTCTATATCAGGTTCTGGTGGTGGATCAGATAGTCCATCCGGTGCATCTAAATTATCCGAACTATCTGATGTGTTATTGTCATCAGTATATGATGGACAAGTATTGACTTGGGATGCGTCATTAAGTAAGTGGAAAAATAAAGCTGTGCCTAGTACTCCTACTGGTGATGAAGATGATGATCCAGATAATACTGATTATTTGACACAAGCTGAGGCAGATCTTAGATATTTGAAATTAACAGGTGGTACTATTACTGGAGATTTGCTTGTAACAGGTGATATAACTTTTCATAATACTTAATTACTATGACATCAACATTTAACTCAAAGCACAATAAATATGTTTCAATACCAGATTGGTTCAAAGATGTTGATCTGTCAAAGTCTGAAGAACCTGCTGTTACAGAAACAGTATATACTGGTGGATCTGCCATTAGTGGTATTGTTGGTGCTACAAATATAACATTATATAATAAGTATGTACAAAAGTCACTTAAACTGAACGATAGTGCGTTGACTATTTTGAATACTGCTTTAATACTAAAGAGTTCAGAAACACATACAATAGGTGATGTTGTATCTGTTACTGGATGGTATTCTACTGACTTTGTTGAAGTAGCTGGTGGATCAAGCATGACTGTTACTTCAGTAATAGATACAGATAATGAATTATATGGTATATTGTTTTATGACAATAGAAACATTGCAATCAGTGGTCATGTACTTACTGAATCAACTGAAGAAGTAGATGTACCAGATGGAGCTTATTTCTTTAGAATAAGTGTACCGTCAAATGAAACATTATCTATTAGTTACTGTATTGCTGAACCTTACGACTCTAAACAATTAGAACTATCAAATCAAAATATTACTAACTATTTGGAATTAAATGAATTGATTCCAGAAGGTATGAACACTACTACCTTTGATGACAAAGGTTTAAAATTGTTAGTACAATCACCATTACAGCTAACACGAGATATAAACAATGTTATTAAACTTACTGCTAAAACAGGAGATACAAATGACATGTTTGTGTGGGATAAGAAGTTAGCTGCATTTGGATATGATCCTGAGACAGGTAAAGCATATATGTACGTAGATGGTGAGCAACAGTTTGAAACTAATGAAGAAGGTGAAACTGTACCATCAATGACTGATAATCCTGATCTATGGGAATATGATGAAAAGTTAGAAGATAAGTGGATAATCAAAACAACTAGACAACGATTTTCTATATTAGAAGGACTGATGGAATATGATGCTGAGAAAGATAGTTTCTTGTTTCATAAGAATATTATTACTTCTGGTGGTATTGTAATGTATGCTGATTTGGGTGATGTTGATGCACCTGGTTTATACGATGGATTACCTATTGATAATGATACCATATTTTGGAATTATGATTTAGAAGGTAATAAGTTAACCTTATCTGCTAAAACAATCGGTGATGTAGTAATAGAGGGTGAAGGTAATGCAATCACCAATGTAATGTTATCTGAAGATAATAAGAAGTTAACATTCTTAAAAGAAGAAACATTTGTTACTGCTGATGACATCATGGACCACATTAAAACCGATAATGATACAATTACTGTAAATCCAAATGGAGAATTAGAAGTATTAAAAGGTGGTGTTGAAATAGTTTCATCTTTACCAAGTTATTATGAACCTGGTATTTTATATATATTAGTATGACAGCAAAAGGAGAATGGCATAATATAAACCAATTGTATGGTGCTCCTCCTGGAGGATCTGGAGGTAAAGCTAAAAGTTTACATACCAGTGTCGGTAGAGGTAGATATGGTTTGATCAATGGTATGGTAGTATATGATCATTGGTATACTACATTGAGTGCATAGGATTCCTTTTATATCAGAGGTACAGGGGGTAAAGTAAAAGATTATATAACTGTTGAAAGTTATGGAGAAGATTGGTTTAAAACCCAACATGAAATGGAATATACGTTGTCAATGGATGAAATACCAGAAAACATTGATGATTACGAAAAGACATATTATATAACCATTACCCAAGTAGATACAGGAATAACTATCACAGTAGTGTGTACACAAGGTCCAGTAGAATGGTCTGCAGATTATTCATTATCTATGGACCCAACTACATTACCTGCATCAGGTGGATATACATACGGTACTGTATATAGATATGTATATAGAAATGATAAATTGTATGACTATATTACTTTGAACCCAATATCAATGAATGGATTCACAGTAAATGGTAGTGGTCATTCAATTGGAAATAAATGGTTATATATAAATTCTGCAGGTACTGAATATTATACATACACAAGAACAGTATATGCAATTACATCTTATTCGTTTATATATGCTGATGAAATTATTACACTTGATACATACGTTAGTATAAATCAATCACCTAACTATAGAACAACTACTGAGGTATATAGTGTTAGTATGGATGCTCCATCTGAATCAGTAATCCAACACATAGGAGGAACATTTACTGTTAAAGCATACTGTAAAACAGCTAATGCGTATGTGTACAGTTCAGGTGCAACTGAAGTATCTGGTGCCTGGTCACCATCTGACGCACTTGTTTTCTACGATGGTGTTGTAACATCTATTACTCCAACTTAGTTCTATGGTGAAGAAACTATCACTGTTACTGTACCAAATCATTCTGGTGATACAGATAGAGAAGTGGTAGTTAGGGTTATATCTGTATATGATGTTAATGAATCTGCAGAAGTAGCGGTAACTCAAAAAGCACATGTACCCATTGATTTTATTTCATGGGTATCAGGTAGTGGTAGTTTCACAACTGGTCAACCATTTACTTTCTCAGCTGAGTTAGCGTACCTTAAATCGATACAAGGCGGAACAGTAAGTGTTACATTAAGAAAGAATAGTACACAACTCAAAACAGCTAGCTTTACTTTGGATGGTGATGAATACAATTCTACATCAAATGTAATAACAGTATCAATGGATCATAAAACAGATCTTTCATTAGGGGATAAATTCTACTTTACTGCAACATATGGTGAAGATACAACTGAAATAGAATTAATTGAAAATAAATAAATATGATAATACCAAATACAAAAATTAATTTAGCAACCAATATACGTGATGTATTGAATGGTGCTGGAGGTAAGGTTGGTAATAAAACATCTAGTTTCTTCACTCTGGCTGCTAAAATAAATAAATGGAGTAAATATAAACCTGTTAAATATCGTGAGGCATTTCCGTTGACAGAAGAAGAATACGATAAGTTATACGATGATAAATTATATTGGTGGAAAGCGGATGATGGTCTTTGTGGATTTGACTGGGATAGTATTGAATTCGATACAGTTGATGACTTAATATATGCACATGATAATGGGTTAACATATCAATACGAATTACCTACTGGTGGAAAAACACAACCATATAGATTAGGTGATTTTAGAAATTATAATACCGATGCAAGATCACCAATATGGAGTTTTGAAGTATCTGGACAAATGATAAATAATCAATATGGGACATCATGTCAATTTACTGTTATAGCTGATGCTGTTGATACTAGATATAACTTAACGTATCAAGATATTACTCCAGATGATACAGATTTTACATTGAGTCAATTCTTTTTTGGTATAGTAATAACTGATGGTAATAAAACGTTCGTTAAAAAACATAGTAATGTTATTGGAGATAACACCGAATGGGCATGTACTATTGATGTAACACTTCAAGAATTGGCAGATCGATCAATGGCAAACATTGGAGAACTTACTGCTTATCCTATATTCACAAACGGTACATTGAAAAGATATATAGCGTGTGATATTGCTCCAGTAAAATTTCAAATAATAAGAGATCCTGCAGAAGAGAGAGTAGGATGGATGGATAACACAACCTACTGTGTACAACACGGCGGTAAGAAATCATTCTATGGAACATTGGCATGGAATAAAGTATATGATTATGATTATGCATTTACTTTTGTTGCGTACGTAATGAGAAATGGAGAAAGGATTGAATTAACAAATGATAATCCTAAACGTCTAAGCTACACAGTAAGCGAACACGATGATGATGTATATTATTCAGATATAGTTCTATCTGCGTCTAGTGATACTGCAGTAGGTGATGTATTTTACATAGAAGTAATATATGCTAGTTCTGGTAATTAGACAATCTCAAAAATTGCAGAGTGTCCATTACAAGATCCTATAGAACCAGAGAATGTTGAATAATATGACCAGAAAAGAAATAATAGAACAATTAAAGAAATACTTTAAACTATCTGAGTTGGTATGTCCCCATATCCTTAATAGGTTTGGGGATACCGCTTGGATGTTTTTAAGTACTTAGATATTACATACTTTGTTAGTATTAAGAACAGAAATAATTAATAAGCCTTTAATAATAAATCATGATAATGCTACACAAAGAGGAATGAGATGTAATATCTGTCCTATGGTAAAACAAAAAACAACTGCATATGAATCAGCACATTGTAATGGCATGGGATTCGATATAACAGTTGTTGGTATGAGTGCAGAAGAAGCACGTAAAACAATTAAAGAACAATGTGGTAAGTTACCTTACCCCATTAGATTAGAAGAGGACGTAACATGGTTGCATATAGACTGTTACGATCCATGTAACAATAAAGTTATAAATACATTTAAAGCTTAATAAAATGAATAAAGGTAAAAACATTAAATGGGTTGCAGCTACAGTTGCACCGAGTGTGAAAGAGGTTGATTATTGGATTGATTTGTCAGCTGACATTAAAGGTAGTGTGATTAAGTATCATAACGGTAAGGAATGGATTCCAATGAATCAAACGTTATCTGTAAATGAAATTAAGAAGATGATTTCTGCAGCATTTGATAAGTTGGACATGACAAAGGTTTCTAAAGTTGAAGGTAAACAATTATCAACCAATGACTATACCAATGAAGATAAAAAGAAGTTGAATAACTTGGTTGAAGCAGTTGCAACATTGACTAATAGAATTAATGAACTTGAACAACTTATTGCATAATTATGGTGGCAATTAAATTTTCGAAACAAAGTATTCAACCTAATCCAATGGAAGTAGACTATTGGGTAGATATTACTTCCAATCCTTATGGGGGTAATATTAAATACTACAATGGTTATGATTGGGTTGATCTTCTTAATGCGAAAGGCAAGCCAGTAAATCTAGATGCATACTATAACAAATTACAAATGAACCAGATGTTATCTGGAAAAGCATCTGTTGAATCTGTAAATAGTAAAGTAGATGATACTGAGGTAGCTGACGTAATTAAGAATATTGAATTTAAAGATAGAGGAGATGAAGGTGTTGAAATGGTTGTACTTAAGTACGATGGCATGACAGTAGGGGTAACACTACCAACTGCTAGCAACACTACATCAGGTATTATAACAAATAAGTCATTTAAAGATTTAGTTAAGCAAAATCAATTGCAAGGCGTATATTCAGAGATGTATGATAAACTATCTGAAATACGTCAACAATATCAAAAAAAACTTAAAGCTGGTAAGAACATTCAAATTGATGAAAACAATACAATCCATGCTGTTGGTGAAATATCATTGGATTGGGAGGATGTTTATAATAAACCAGACTTTGATAAGTTATTTGCAACGGTTGCATTAGCGATTCAATCCGAATCAAATAGAGCAAAGACTGCAGAACAACAATTATCAGCACGTATTACTGACCACGTAGATGTGGTAGAAAGTAAACTTAATTTAAAAGCTGATGCAAACAACGTATATACAAAGGATCAGATTGATGAAAAGATATCTGGTATATATAAGATTAAAGGTTCTAGAACATTTCAAGATCTTCCAACATCAGGTAATTCAATTGGTGATGTATATAATGTAACTAATAACTTTGCATTGAATGGAGTTGAATATCCATTAGGTACTAATGTTGTTTATACTGCAACTGGTTGGGATGCATTAGCTGGTATATTTGATTCAACTGAAATTGAAAATAAAGTTGATGAGATTGATACAAAAGTTGATGAAGAAATAATCAGAGCTAAAGAAAAAGAATTAGAACTTGATAAGAAGTTTGATGATTACTTACCTTTGAGCGGTGGAACAATTAATAATAATACAGGAACACCTTTAAACATAAAAGGTACTTCGCAAACATCTTCAATTGGTTTTGGATTAAATGATTCTAATTATTATTTAGGATACAACAATACTGCTGAATGGATTGTAACGGATAAATCTTGGAAAAACCAATTTAAAATATTACATGAAGGTAACTATTCAGATTATGCATTACCTTTGACAGGCGGCACTGTAACAGGTAATACTCATTTTTATACAAAAGATAGCACTCCTGTAGTTGTTTCATCTGCTTCCACAAATGCGGCAATCGCTTTTAAAAACAGTAATACTGTAGACTATGCATATTTATATTATGGACCAGAAGGATTTATTGTTACAGACGATGGTTGGCACAATGCATACAAAATCTACCATGAAGGTAACTTCAATCCAAATAATTATTTGCTTCGTACCGGTGGTACTGTATTCAAAGAAGTTGATTTGCCAATAATTGTTTTAAAGAATACAAAAACAATGCCATACATGTAGTTTACACAAAATAGTGTAAATAGTTTTCTTGGAACAAGTGAAGGGGAATTAAAATATCTTAGACAATACGATTCGGAATGGAGTACTGTCTGGCACTCTGGTAACGATGGAGAAGGTAGTGGTCTTAATGCTGATATGTTGGATAGTAGAAATGCTTCTGGTTTTGCTTTTTGTGATCAATATCCTTCTACTTCCGACAATAATTATAATATCCCTACTGGGATTTATAGAACTCCTTTAAATACAGAAGAATTACCGATTTCTTCTCGTGGTAACACTGTAATACACGGCAATTTTGATCAGAACGCTGCTACACAACTATTCATGTAGTTTAACAAAGACGCTGTCTATTTTAGAAGAAAAATTGAAAATAGTTGGTAGCCTTGGAAAACCATTGCATTTACTGATTACAATGGGTTCTATGATTTATATGGTGGTACAACATTAATCGCATACGAATCCAAAATAATCAATTTAAATGATTACAAAACACCGGGAACATTTAATGTAAAACACAGCAGTAGTATTCCATATGTTCAAAACATGCCTGTAGGCAAAGCTGGATTGTTATCTGTTATGCAGCCAACACATACCGAAGGATATTTGATTCAGCAGTATAACCCTTATAATTCAAATGAAAAATATTAGAGATACATTGATCCTAATACAAGTTGGTCAGAATGGAAACTGATATCAACAGATTTATCAACTTACAATGCACCTACTGCTACTAAAGCTACACAAGACTCTGAAGGTAATGTTATTACTGACACATATGCATTAAAGTCAGATGTTATCATAGGTGAGAATATAACAGATGGCGTGTATGCAGTTAAAGCAGATGGTTCATTATGTACTGTTGATAAAGCTGATACATCGTGTACAGGTGTAGCATTAATTGTGGGTGAACATAAGTTCATGATTGCAAAGAGTGATGCAACAAATGATGGTAGTAATTATAATTTAAACTGGGAATATACTCTTATCGATACCTCATTACCAAATCATTCATATGTTTACAACACTTCGTATAAAGAAGGTTATTTACCAAACGCAAATGGTGAATATGCTTCTACTCCAAATCTACCAATCGATTATACTTAGTGGAACTATGGTTCGTTATCAGAATTTGATGGAAAATCTAATACGGCAATTGTATCAAATATATCAAATAACGCTACGGATATATTTACCGTATTAAAAACGTTTAATCAAGAAGAACAGGCATCTGGTAGAAATGCTGATTGGTATGTACCTGCATTAGGACAATTGGCACTTATATATTTAAATATAACAGACATTAATAATGTTCTTACAAAAATTGGAGGAACAACCTTAAGGAATAAAGCTTATTGGTCTAGTACAGAACATTCTGCTAATTTTGCTTGGATTATAGATTTTTCTAACGGGTACGTTCACGAATACCGCAAAGTTCATTACGGTTATGCGTATGCACGATTTATACGAGATATTCAAATAGAATCACCTAAATCAGTTAAAGAATCAATCACTGAAATAAAGGATCAACTTAAACAACCTGCAACAGCATTAAAACTAGCTAATCCTATTAAACTGTGGGGTAATGATTTTGATGGTAGTAATGATGTTGAAAATAATATTACACTAAACAATAACAAGCATATTGCGTTCAAAGATACAGAAGATAATGGTATTAGAACAATTATTTTAGATGGTAAAAATGGGTTTTATGTAGGCCATGGTACTTCTGAAAAAGGGTATTCTACTTTTATTGATGGGTATTCGTTAAATTTCAGATATGGCAACAATCAAACAACTGGTGCTATAATTGCTTCAAACGGTAACGTAGGTATAGGTACTACTGCTCCAGAATACCCACTAACTGTAATTGGAACAACTAGAGTCAAAGAAGGACACGTCGTTGTATCTAACGATTATGGTATCTTAGGCATGGATGTTAACAACAAAGGTATGGTGTTACTCAAGGTAAATGCCAACAATCGTTTTGTATTAGGTGTTGACACTGTTACAAATGGTTACGATACTGAATTACGTGGTAATAATTTATATATGAAATATGGCACATCCGCTAATGTGGGTATGACCATTAATTCATCAGGTAACGTTACTATAGGTCCATCTGATTTAGCTGGTACTGATAGTAAATTATACGTAAATGGAAATAGCATGTATAACGGATCGTTGACAACATATTCTCAATTCGTTGTACGCAAAGAAACCAATGGTGTCGATGTATTAAGAGTATGCAAAGGTTCCAATACTGACGCATATACATACATATAGGCACGAAATGCTACTACAGGAACTAATAACGGTAAATTAGCAATAACTGGTTATAATTCAGAAATGTTAGATGATTGCTTAATAAAATCATCTCGTACAGAAATTAAAGGAAGTGTATCAATATCTGACTCGATCACATCAGGTGACCTAGTTGACTGGTATGGTGTATCATGGTCTGAAGATAGTTCTGATCCAACATGTACACGTATTGGTAATATGGCATTACATAGATCATTGCCCGTATAGAGTGCTATGAAAAGTTATGTGATTCTTAATAAAATTACTGGAAATAGTTTAGAAGTAATTATACCAATGGATGATAATTGGATAGTCAAATACGGCGCCAATAACAATAATTAGCTTAATGAGGAAACTAGAAATACATACACAGAAACAATGGTTAAGATCCCAGAATTCTGGTATATTGATGATTATGAACCATCAACAAAGACCCATAATTTAAAAATTAGTCAAACTGCTAAAGCTGGCTGGTGCCATCATAAAGAAGCATACGTTGGTGCATATGAAGGATATAATGATGGTACATATTATAGATCAACAAAAGGTGTTATACCAACCGTATCTGCAACTCGTGAAACAATTAGAACCAAAGCTAGAGCAAATGGATATGAAGATGAATACAAATGGAACATCTATACTTATGAAGAACACAGAGCTATCTGTCATCTATTCTTAGTTGAATATGCAACTAGAAATAGTCAATTAGCAGTTAATCCTGAATTAACATCTGATGGATTTAAACAAGGTGGTTTAGGTTCTGGATGTACTACAGGAACTGTAACAATCAATGGACAAACAACTCATTCATTTATTCCAACTGGTACAACAGATAGTCTTGGTAATGGTAGTGGTCAAGTTGCTTATACTGTTACATAGACTGATGCAGATGGTAATGAAATAGGTACTGTAACTAGATATGCTAATCGATATAGAGGTATTGAAAATCCATTTGGTCATGTTTGGAAACATGTTGACGATATTGTTAATGTGTACAATGCTGAAACAACATATAAGACTGTTTATAAATGTAATAAACCAGAACACTTTGCAACTAATAAGAATGCTAAATACAAACCGTTGTGTTCATTCCCAGGTGGTTCAAAGATGCAAGGTTGGTCTAAAGAAATCAAAGCAACTATAAACTGTGACTTCTTTAAATATTCTGTTGGTGGTAGTGAAACAACATACTGGTGTGACTACAACTACGATAGTGATGATACATCAGAACATTGTCTCTTGATCGGCAGTCGCTCGGACAACAGCGGCGGCAAGGCGGGCTTGTTCTACTTCTATCTGAATTACGGTGTCGGTCATTCCTATGTTAACCTCGGGTCTCGTTTAACTTATTTACCGTGGGCGGAATAAGTTAATCTAAAGTAAAGCTCACAAAGGTTGCTATTCTAGAATTGGATCCTGTGTTCAAATTAAAAAAGCAGTAACTCAGACAACAGCAGCAAAGCAGGCTTGTTCAACTTCAATCTGAATAACAGTGTCAGTAATTCCAATGTTAACATCAGGTCAATGAAATTTTTACTATCAGTCAATATCAGATAATACAAAGACCCTGAATAGAACCTTACCTCTTGGTAAAAGATAACTCAATATTAATAGGGGGTTAGTAGTGAAATATCGAAAGCTCCCTTTTAAATTTCAGACTATGAAAAAGTGGAGAAATTTATTTGATAAGATAACAGATTTAGATAACATTATATTAGCACATCACAAAGCACGAAAGAATAAAACCAATCGTGCCGATGTTCGTATGGTTGATAAAGATGTGGTTAGTTACTGCAAACAGATTCAACAAATGTTAATTAATGAAACATATGTTACTTCTGAATATCACACCTTTAAATTGTATGAACCAAAGGAAAGAGTAATATTCAAATTACCTTATTATCCAGATAGAATAATACATCATGCCATAATGAATATATTGGAACCATTGTGGTTAAATCAAATGATACCTCAGACATATAGTTGTATTAAGAAGAGAGGTATCCATAAAGCGCTTAAAGATATTAGACATGATTTAAAAGATAGAGAGAATACAAAGTATTGTTTGAAGTTAGATGTTAGAAAGTTCTATCCATCAATAGATCATGATATTTTAAAGTAGATAATACGTATTAAAATAGACGATAATAAATTGCTAAGATTACTTGATTCAATTATTGATTCTGCAGATGGTGTACCTATTGGTAATTACTTATCGTAGTTCTTTGCTAATCTTTACTTAGCTTACTTTGATAGGTGGATTAAAGAAGTAAAACATGTTAAGTATTACTATAGATATGCAGATGATATAGTTATGTTGCATGGAGATAAACAGTTTCTACATGAATTGTTTAATGATGTAAAGTGGTACTTATCGGAATTGAAGTTAGATATCAAACCAAATTACCAAGTATTCTTACTTGAGAGTAGAGGTTTAAGCTTCGTTGGATACGTAGTAAGACATGATTATTGTTTAGTTAGAAAGAATATTAAACAGAGTTTTATAAGAAAGAATAACAAATTAAAGAAATTACATATTAATTTTAACTACTATCGACGTAAGATGGCTAGTTATTTAGGTTGGTTTTGTCATGCAGATTGTATTAATCTGATGATAAAACATTTTATTTATAAAGAGCTATTGCAGTACTTAGAACGATTTAAACAATTTTAACAGTATTGTTGTTATATCTAAAACCTTTAAATAGTACTATTATGAAACAGTTTTAGATGACAATAAACCACGCGGAAATTAAAAGAAATGCAATTGCTAAAGCAAAAGAAATAGCTGGTAATGATATAAATAAAGCAATAAGGTTAGCTAAGAAGTTCTATACACAAATGATTGAATAGGCAATGTGCCCAAGGGTAGATTGCAAAC
>JAFZDT010000117.1 GCA_017561055.1 Erysipelotrichaceae bacterium | reverse complement strand
TCCAAACCTTATGAACAGTTAACAGAAGCTGAATACAGAAGAGTTATTGACATAAACCAGGTATCAGTATTTCTTGGTATGAAAGCAGTTGTAGAATCAATGAAAAAAGCTGATGGCGGCTCTATTATCAATATTTCTTCACTGGCTGGCGTAAGAGGTTCTTTGAACAACATTCCATACAGTGCAGCAAAACATGCTGTAACAGGTATGACAAAAACCGCAGCTCTTGAATTTGCAAAATACAAAATCAGAGTAAATTCTGTTCATCCAGGTATGATCAGAACAGCTATGTTTGAAAACCCAGGTATGCCTGAAGAAATTTTCCAGGCCAGATTAAATGCTATTTTACAGGGCATTCCTCTTGGCAGGTTGGCTGAACCATCAGAAGTTTCTGATATGGTTGCATTCCTTGCTTCAGATGAATCTGTATATTGCACAGGCTCAGAATTCATTATCGACGGTGGCGTACTTGCTTCCTGGTAATGCTTATTCAATTACATATTGTTAAAATCACGGCTGCTACTATTTGTAGCAGTCGATTCTTTTTTGTGGCAACACCATATATTTGAAGATACTTTAATAACTATACCAATTGATGTAAAAGAGGGGATATACAAAGCATCAAAAGGAATAATTGATCAAGTAATTAAAATATTCATACAGATGGAAATAGAATATTTGCAAGCACAAATTAAACCTCAAGTTGATGGAGAATTTGTATATAAAATAGTGAATAAATATTATCCAGGAACTATACTACATTTAAAGAAAAAAGATTGTGAACTCTCTCACAAGTGATAATAACAAAGGGGAGTTAACTACATTTGAAATTAAATGTATATTAATATGTTAAAAGATATTTTAAATGTAACTGACGAAGTTTTAATGATCATTCAATTGCAAATTCAGTTAGAATTGCACATAAACGTTCGCCAAATGCAAATGAATCGCAAATCGCAAAGCTTGCATATAACAATTTAAAACGTCATAAATCAGATAACAGATATGCATTAAAAAGAGACTTAGAATACGAAGATGAGAGGGAATTGATACTAAATGCAACTGAGAGACTATAATAAAAATAGCAGTAAAAATACTGCTATTTTTTTTTGACAATGAAGACACAAAATTTGTCAAAAATGGGCTTTCATTTCCAAATCAACAATTTTGTCAAATAAATAAGGTAAATGTTCAAAAAATCCTTTATTAATCGATGTTTTTTGATTTCCAAATTAAATTGTATATCATTTCCAATTTAAATGTCCGTTAACAATGTAACTGTTATTATAAAAAACTTACCCATAAACTTTTAATAAATTACTTCGCATAATGTATATTATGTAATATTTATCTAAATCTATTTAATGTAATTTAACATAGATTCACCATATTCAGGCATATCTATATTAAAGTTATCTGCAATTGTAGCCCCTACATTCGCAAATGTTTGTGATAATGGTAATAATCCACATCCATCAAAGCTCTTACTATAATATAAAATTGGAACCATTTCTCTTGTATGGTCTGTACCAGTATGTGTTGGATCATTTCCGTGGTCTGCAGTAATGATTAATAAATCATCATCTTTCATTTCTTGCATTAATTCACCTAATTTCACATCAAATTTTTCCAATTCTTGAGCATACCCTTTTGGATCTCTTCTATGGCCCCATAATGCATCAAAATCAACTAAGTTAGTAAATACTATGCCATGGAAGTCTGTTTTAGCTAAATCAATAGTTTGTTCCATGCCATGAACGGAACTTTTACTCTTATGAGCGTCTGTAATACCTTGTCCATTGAAAATATCATAGATTTTACCAACAGAAATTACATCAAAATTGTTTTCTTTTAATGTATCTAATACTGTTTTTCCATATGGACTTAATGCATAGTCATGACGATTGCTAGTACGTTTGAAATCTTCTTTGCATGTTCCTACATATGGTCTAGCAATAATGCGTCCAACACGCCATTCTTCTTTCATTGTAATTTCTCTAGCAATTTCACAACAACGATATAATTCATCTAAACCAAAAGTTTCTTCATGACCACAAATTTGTAATACAGAGTCTGCAGATGTATAAACAATCATATCCCCTGTTTTCATTTCGTGTTCGCCCCACTCTTTGATGATTTCAGTACCACTTGCGGATTTATTACCAACAATTTTGCGTCCACAACGAGCTGATAACTCATCTAATAATTCTTGTGGGAATCCTGTTTCTGTAAATGTTTTAAATGGAGTCGAAACTTTTAAACCCATCATTTCCCAGTGTCCTGTTAAAGTATCTTTACCACTACTAATTTCTAAACTTTTACTATAGTACCCTTTTGGGCTTTGAATTGGTTCTACACCTTTAATTGCATGTAAATTACCATAACCAATTGCTTGTAAATTTGGTAAATGTAAACCATCAACTGCTAAAGCTGTATGTCCAATTGTATCAGTATTAACATCTCCATATTGATCTGCATCAATCATAGACCCACAGCCAACTGAGTCCATTACAACTACAAATACTCTTTTAAATCTTTCCATAATTTATTTCCTTTCTTTTTTAGCACGAGGATGAAATTGATCATAAGCCTCATGTAATCTTTTTTGTTCAATATGTGTATATATCTGTGTAGTTGATATATCACTATGACCTAATAATTCTTGTACGGCACGTAAATCAGCACCACCATCTAATAATTGTGTCGCAAATGAATGACGCAAAGTATGATTTGATACATGTTTACGAATATTCGCTTTTTCGGTTTGTTTTTGTATCATGGTCCAAACATATTGACGAGTAATACGTTGTCCATTTGGTTTAATAAATACATACGGAGTTTGTGTTTTAATGTAAAGTGGTCTAACCTTTTGAAGATATTCCATTAACCATTTCTTACTAATATTTCCAAAAGGAACTACCCTTTCTTTATCTCCTTTTCCAATAACTTGGACAATTTGCTGATCTGTATGCACTTGATATAATTTTAAATCAATAACTTCTTGAATTCGTAAACCACAAGCATACATAAGTTCTAGTAGACTTCGATGAAAGATATCAACTAGTGTATCATCAAATGAATCTAATAACTGATTCATTTCTTCAGTATTTAAATATACAGGTAAATGATCTTTATTTACTTTAATATGTACATTTAAAGTAGGATCTTTCTCGAAATCGTATTGTATCATGAGATATCGATGCATTCCTCTAATTGCAGATAAAGATCTAGCTACAGCTGTTTTCTTCTTTGATTCTAAGCAATAATCTAAATATTCATATATTTCTTTACTTGTAATTTGTTCTATGGAATCTAGCTTTTGTATAGTAATCATATAATTAAAATACTGTTCCAAATCATTTTGATAACTTTGAATCGTTTGTTTTGATTTAGGATCTTGTAAAGTTATATATAAGATATATTCATGCATTGCTTCAGAAAATTTCAAGAGAATCACCTGTCTTTATTATAGTACAAATACTTATTGAATTGTACTAATTTGCTAGTATTATTATTTGTTTATGCGTATAATAAAATTAATAAAGGAGATAGCTTATGAAAAAAATATTTGTTTTATTATTATCATTATTATTAATAACTACACTATTTGGGTGTGGTGCAAAACCTTCATCTATTATTAAAGAATCATTTGATGAATTCAAAAGTTTAACTTATGAAGAAATTTCAAGTGAATATGGATTTGATTTATCAGGTATTGTTGATGATCCAGAATTTGAGAAATTGTTTGTAGAATTATTACAAGATTTTGATTACGAAATTTTAGATGAAACTGTAGATGGTGATACAGCGGTTGTTACAGTAAAAATTACCTCAAATAATATTGGAGCAAAATTACAAGAAGGATTTACTAATGCACTTTCTATGGCATTTACTCTTGTATTCTCTGATTTAACTGAAGATGAAATTACTGAAAAAATTGCTGAAACAATTTTAGAACCATTAAATGAATGTGAAAAGACTTTTGTTAATACAGTTGACGTTAAATTGACAAAAACTGATGATGGATGGGATGTTTTAGAAGAAAATAATCGTGATTTCTATAATGCTTTCTTAGGTGGTCTTTACGATTTTTCTGATTATATTAGCAAATTACAATAATAATATTGCCCTATGATTATAGGGCTTTTTTTATGTGATTTTAGTAAATACTTGAATTGCATATTGGACTAATGTAACTTTAATAAAGCAAGATACATAGATGAATATACAAGATATTAATAAATCATTCATACAATAACTAAATAACTTCTTAAAGCGAATGGTATTATTGGGTTTCATTACTGCTTTAATGAGTGTATAAGATACTTCATATGCGACTATAGCAATCATATAATAGGCAATTAAATCTAAAAGAATCTGTGGAATTATTGTTAAAATGATTCCTAATATTCCTTTCCATTCGTATGTTAAGACTAATAGTGTGCTAGATAAGCCAATTTGAACTCCTTTTGTAAACATAAAGAATGAAATAAATGGGATTCCTAGTAATGAAAATCCCATTAGAAATATAGCTATTATAGTAATCATGTTAATGGTAAATTGAATTTTAAAGTATTCTTGTTTATCACTCATAGGTTCAAATAAATAGGATATATATTCATTCATCTCACTTGTTTCTAATTGTTCAACTAAAACCATTCCTGTGATAAAGCCACCCAGTAATAATATTGAAAAAAAGATATATGCATTTTTATGGTGTATAAGATGCATTTTTACTTTATTAAGCATGATTTCATCCGTTCTTAATTGAGCGCTGAGATGTCTTTAATTTATGTTCTAGACGTAATTTATCACTGATCATCGCAATAAATTCAGAATTAGTAGGTTTAGCTTTAGTGGCACTTATTGTATAACTAAAGATTTCATCTATTGCATCCACATTACCACGATTCCACGCTACCTCAATCGCATGACGAATTGCCCTTTCTACTCTAGAGGCCGTTGTCATATATCTTTTCGCAATCTCAGGATATAACACTTTCGTAATTTGTCCTAAATAATCCGCATCTAAAAACGTCTCTAATATAGCCGTTCGTAAATATAAATACCCCTTTATATGTGCTGGAATACCAATTTCATGTAAGATAGCTGTAATTTCTCTTTCTAATTGAATCCGATATAAACGTTCTTTTTCATCATTTGATAAATTAATAGTTACATTACTATCAGGTTTAATTTTATTCGGTATTTGAAATAAAGTATTCACTTTACTTAATAAAATCCCTTCATCAAAAGGTTTCAATAAAATATAATCTATATTAAAAATTTTATATAAGTT
>JAFZDT010000116.1 GCA_017561055.1 Erysipelotrichaceae bacterium | reverse complement strand
TCAATCTTTTCAAGATTCTGCTTGTGGACTTCTGTGTCAACACCACCTTCGGTGTAAGAATTGTTTTCATTTGTGCGTGCTTTCAACTTGACTGCCTTAGCGTCAGCGATTGCACGGTCGTAACGCAATTCAATTGCTTCCTTTTCTTGACGATATGAGTCAAGTTGCAACTGATTCTTGGCTGCATTCTTCTGCTCGTCACGTACACGGGCTTCTTCTTCAGCCTTGATTTCCTTCATGATGTCTGCGTTTGGCTTAGAGAAACCATCTACTACACCACAAGCTTCGTCTTCAACTGGAGCACACAATACGTTTGCAAACATAACACCGAGTTCATTGTTAAAATTTTTCATAATTTTTGATAATTTAAAAGTTAGTAATTAATTGATTTAATAATGTTAAAATGAATAAAGGGTGTATTTCTACACCCTAGGTTTAACTGGATTTTGTCCACCATACATAATTACTCTGGCAAATAATTATGCTTTTGTTCTTTTATAAGGTGTCATCTTTTTCTTATGTTCCACCTTTTTTCTGGTAATCTTATCAGACTTATGTGTCTGGTATGATTTGTCATTAAATGATTTGCCCATATTACATACGTTTCAAGGCATCGTCAAATAATGCAAGAAAGCAATCTAATTTCTTTTGTTTTAGATATGCTTTGGTAGCAGTTCTGTGAGCAACAAGTTTTTGCAGCATACCTTTGTTGATTTCTGCTGTAGAGATTAATCTCCAAAAGTTTGCAACTGTTACTAAATCATTTGGATGTTTGCACATTGTAATGATTTTGTCAATGATTGGATTTACAATCTCAGTAGCTGATTGAACTTGGATGTCTCCTTCTTCAAGTACATTTATTTTAATTGTTGTAAGTTCCAATGCGCTTGCAAATTCTGCTGATGCTTCTTCAATTTCATTAATTGAAATGTTGCTTGGTACTGAAATAATAACTAGTTTCATTTTTGATAATGATTAAATATTATTAATATAAGTGTGTTCGTGATACATTTGACCACAACGTCTACAATATGTTCTATTCTTTATGGGATTAGACATATCATTATTGTTGTCAAATTTAGTCCACAAATGTCCTTCTTTGGCACATTCCATTTCTTGTCTTGTACTCCATGAAGGATCGTGATTTTTAGCCATTATTTTATTGGCTAACCACATTAAAAAATAAGCAATTTTTCTCATAATACAGTTTGGCATTTATTAATCAAAACAAAATACTCTACAATTTCAACAAAACATTTACCTGTTGTTATTAATTTTGTTAACTGTATCACTTTTATTTAATTGTTTATCTGGTTTATCTTTATTAGGTAAACTGTCAGGAATATACTTTTTTTGTATATCCATTGATTTTAAGATTGTATCATGATAGAATTGCTTATTTTTCAAATAGTCTTCTACAATTTCTGTATGACTGATTGTTGTACCTTTTGTTACCAGCATTTGTGTAATGATTTGTTCTGGCATACTTAAGTATACAGAATCTATGAAGTTTTGGTATTTCCAATCTTCACGTTCTTGTAACACATCGTACACTGTTGGTACATAAGGTATGAATTGTTCTGTTGTATCTTTTTCAAGATTTTCAACGACAGGTTTCTTGCGAATTGTGCAAGATTCCAATAATACTGCACACAATGTGAGTATTACAAAATAAATAAATGTTCTCATTTTTGATAATGAATTAGATTGTTAATAATTAAGGCATTTGATCAATGTCGAAATGATTATTGTCTGTAAATATATCATCACCCATTATGATAATGGTGATAAACATTATAAATACTATAATTAATATCATTTTAACATTTCATAGATTTTTTCAGGTGTTTCTACCACATCAAAATCTGCTTCATTTGTACAGATAAATGATGCTCCTGTATATTCTTCATTTTTTTCAATGTAATGAATATCATCAGTATTTATGATGATTGGTTTTGCTTCATTTACATCATGTACTAAAATAAATTTACTCATTTTCTTCTTTGTTAGTTAATAATGGTTCTTTTTTCTCATGATTTGTGCCTTTACCTAGATTATATATCCATATTATTGAGAATAATATTGATATAATTGATATAGATATATTAGTATAATACCATTCTGTTGCATAGTCTACAGCTAATTTATCCATATAATAGTCATCTAAGTATACTGGTCCATACAAATCAAATAATATTACAAATGCATATAATGCAATCATAATACCAAATAGAAAGTAAAATAATGATTTCATTATAAGTTACTGTTTACTTGTGATACTAGTTCAGAACTTCTATAGTTCCATGTTGACAAAATGTCATTATACAAACTACGAATTTGCAATAACATTGCTTTTTCATCATTTGATAATGCTTTTACATCATTTGGTAGATTCTGTAATAAATTATTTACAGCATCTAGTCGTTTCATGAGATTTCTCTTTGTGAGATTTCTCCATTTACTTAATTCTTCTTTTTTAGTCATTTTGATAATGTTTATAATAGTTAATACTAAGTGTTTCATATATAATATCTATACAAAGGAAAGTACAATGATAATATGGACTGTACACAGTTAAGTGCTATTTATATGGACCTACCAAGACCATATTATCATTGTAAATAGTAGCATGCACGTCTCACGACGTGAGAAGAACATGTGCCTTTCACAGAATAGTTACTTGGCGAATTTTGCTTTGTATAGAGTTATGATGTTTTTCAAAAATTTAGAAACACACCGATTTTCACAAACCAGTGTGCCGATGTCTTCAATCAATACTATGGTTAGAATAGTTTAGTTGAGACTAATTAATCTTAAAATCACATCTATTTGCGCATGAACTTAGATTTGAAGACTAGGCTACGCTTAGCCCAATAAATGACACGGAATGGCAAACGTGAGGTAAAAGAGTTCTCGAAATATTGTGTCATTTGCGGATTTTAAAGTTTGCACTAATACTCATCTAAGAGAATATTTCTTGATGAGATATGAGCCCCACCGCCTGTCAAGGATTCTCACCTTAATGACATTGTAAAGAGGTATTGACATCGATTTTCACAAACAGATGTCAATTAAAGTTTAAGATTTCAAGTGTACAATGATAAAATTACGTGTTAACTATTATAAAACCAATTATACATAGTTATAATCCTCTACTATCATTACTTGTGAAATGTAATACTAATAGTAGAAGTACTGCAAATACTGTTACAATTAACATAGTCTTTTCACGTTAAAGTTTCGAATGTCTTTGTTACGTAATACAGCAATTTTAATGAAGTTTTCAAATTCTTCATCAGTATATTCTACTCTTTGCGGTCCATTAAATGTTGACCATGCAACATTAAATGTTTTTTGTTGTAGTAGTGTGTATGGTTTATTTGTATTAAGAAGATGTTCATTACCTTCGTATGGAATACATTGTTTCCATGCTGTGTCAGTACATACATGACTATCGTTACGATTGTCATCATAATGTGAATATATTCCACATGTCCATACATCGTTTTCGTGGTCTCTTACTAGTACTTGTTCAAATGGTTTAAATTGATTTTTCATATTCTTTTAATTTCTAATGTTAGTTCATCATTATCTATCATATGTTGTTTAACTAGTTTAACCATTTTACTAGCTGAATCAACTTTGATAAATTTACGTACACCATTATTATTTTTATAACCAATCATAAATGATTTTTTATTTGATTTATAATGGTTTTGGCCGTATGTATGCATACATTCTATGCAATAACATAAATAACCTTTTGAATTTGGTCTAAATTCATTTTTTGGTTTATATTGATTGCAATGAGGACAATACACTAATTGTTTACCATTACGTATTATGTGTTTTTTAGGACGACGATGTACTAATACACAATTAGCGCATTCTTGCGCATCATGTTTGTGAGTACAAAATGAATATTTGTATTTCTCACATTTCGCCATTTTAACCATGATTGTTTTTAATAAATGGTTGTGAATAATGAATTATATGTTTGTATATTTCATTAACGAAATGACGAACGGTTATTGTTAATAGACTATTCTTTTCTATTTCTTTGCCTTCATCTTTTAATACTTGTTTAATATGGTTTAAACGATAAATACAAACATTTATTATTTCTATTAATTCTTCCATTTAATGATTCTTAATAGTTAATAATTGATTTATTAAAAATGAACAGTTTTATATCATGCTCAGGATAAGTTTAAAGTTTCAAGGATTGATGAAAATGCGTGATTAAAAACTTAACCAAAAGTGATTAATCTTTTATATTTTGTTTAGTCTTTCTAAATGAACAATCATTTCTTCATCTGTTGGTATGTGAAATGTATTGTCATCAATAAATGATGATTTATCTTCTGCTTCAAGGAATAGAATACGATGACCATGCGTTGCTGCTTCGTGTTTTAATTTACTTTTGACATCATTACTTAATATGTCATTGTATCTTAACATAGCACAATCATTGTCATAGTCGCAATTTAATACACCTAATTGATATACAATTGTTTTTACTGCAGCCTTTGCATCTCTAGATGTTGATACATGTAATGTAGGAATGAGGAATATTCCTGTAATCATTTTTACTTCTTTTTTCATTTTGATATGTTTTAAAAGATTAATTAATTATTTTAATTCATACCATTCACATTTGAAAGTTTTGGCTGTATTCCACCATTCTATTGTTGGTATAACATTGTCTTCAAATATGAATGTATTTTTTTCTTTGTCATACATTATCCATTCATCGTGAAAATATTGACACGTTATTTTTTTACCTGGATTATTTAGCATCCAAGCTCTTGCTTCAGCTAATGTCATTTTGATATATTTTAAGATTAACGATAAATAAGCGCATTAAATACAGAGGCTGTCCTCCTCTTGCATCAATATCTTACATATTGTTTCTATTGATATTGACTCTTATTATCGCAACATGCACGATTCAAGGTAAGTGTGTATAATTATGCTATTCTCTTATTATTGGTTTAGTTAAAATGAACAGTTTAATGACATGTTCAGGTCGTTGAGTCGTCATTCATATTCAAACTAATGTTTATGAACGTGGAACAATCAAACCTCTCTCTTGCAATACAATGATTGGATTTGATTTCAATGCCTTTTTCAAACTCTTGGAGTATGATACTGAGCCATTTTTAATTGATTTAAACACTTTCATAATTAATTGATTTATTAATCCATTTTGTTGTGCCAATCAAATGAGCCGTTTCTTCATTAAATGGGATAACTTGTTCCCATGGTTGATTATCACAAAAGTGTTGTTTACGTTGCTCATTGTAGTTAGAATAATGAGCTGTTTTCCAATGTGCTTCATTACTGTTTCTAACAAGCACTGGCTGGAACGCCTTGAATTTGGTTCTTTCCATTTTGATAATAGTTTAAAAATTGATTAAATGAGGTTGATGTTATTAATATGCGATGACATAAGTCAAAGCATTTGTTCGAACACATAAATGTCCAATCAGTCGAAGCATTTTAAAAAATAAAATAACCTCTCCGAAGAGAGGTTATAATATTAGTATGGCAATGGGTCAGATGCTGATGCTGATGCCAATGCTTCTGCAGCCTTTTGTGCAATGAGTGCAGCATCATTTGCTTGCTCTTGCTCAATTTCACGCCATGTGCCATCTTTAATACGTTGTTCACGTAGTCTGTTGGCTCTTGACTCAAGGACTGATGTTGCAATCAATGGTACTTCAACGCCATTTTCCATCTTACTTAATGAAGTAATTTGGACAGATGAATATACTTTTGGTTGACCTGTTGTTGCATCCATTATAATACTGCCTTTTGTTATACCAGCTGATGGAACATCCATGGTATAAGTAAAATAGCAAGGTTTAATTGGAATTTCGAAACGTTCAACAAGTGTGTCACCAAATGATTTAGCATTGAATGCAGCAATAAGCTGATTCATATGTACTTCATTAATTTGGTTGGTAGTTCTATCTCTTTGTGGAAAGAACTGCAAGCGATATTCTGCATTATTACCTAATTCAGTAACTGCAAGAATACTCAATTGTTTAGGAACAAATACCAAGTCAAGATATGACTTAGTTGGGTCGTTGCTAAACTGCTTGATTGATGACCGTTGATAATCTACTTTACACAACATAATAGTATGCGATTGACCTTATATCATCGCGAGGTTTTTGTGTCAGAGGCAGGATTCGAACCTGCATACCAACTCTGACGTGTTAATAATTTTGATACCAGTTACAATATTCGTCTGACTCTGCTGATGTGTCCAGATATTCAGGGAAGTCTTGTTCTAAGCGATTGATGTACGCTCTTGCATCCTCTAAACGATTGTAGTAGAGGTTAATTTGGGCAATCAGAGCAAGGCAGATAATTACCCAAAAGACGTGAAACCATTTCATGATTAGAATGTTTTATCGTTAACAATTTCTACACTTATCACTTGGACAACAATGTGTGTGTCCTTTGGATTTATTTTCGCCAATGCATCACGAAGAGCTACTGCATCTTCGAGATTGTCTGTTTTACCCTTAAGAATTGGCGAGAAATTCTTAAGATACTCTAGTACCATGTACTTTTCCATAACTTTGATAGTGATTTAAAAGATTAATAAATAAAAAATGAAAATAGAGAGTTTAACGGTTATTCACTTAGTCTTGCTAAGTTATTCTTACTCACAACGCTCAGTTCGTCTACGCTCATCGCTTTGTCCAGCAACTGAGAAAAGCTATATATTAAATGGAGAACCAATTAATAAATAGCAGGCAGATGTGTTGTCATCACCATTTGCACATACTAATTCGTATCCTGTGCCAACTTTCTTTGTTTCCCTCATTCCGAATCCCAACATGCCACGGAAGAATAGCAGACGTTTAATCAAACAACCAACAATTTGTTGAATGATGAGGGAATAGGAAGAATAAGTCTGCATTACTCTTGAACCCCTACGGGGCTTTCCCTCCTCTTCAAGACCCCGGGGGACTTGAATGGTATAACTCCACGCACTCACAAAAATTCCCTAAATTTTTTTAAAATTTCTAAAATTTTTTCATATAAACATCTATAAACATTCTTAAGAATTGTTAAACATATAACTACATTTAGTAACCTACTTTAGATTTAAACGTTAGTATATATCAACTATACAGTTATATTGATATGATAACATTAACATATACTAAAAATCAATATACAGAAATGATGGAATATGTCATCTCAGTATCTCATCCAGAGTAGGTGAAACTTATGTACTTACTTGGGATTACAGTAGGAGATGCATAAAAGATATGAGCCGTGAACGTGACGGAACGAAGATGCCCTACGCTTACAAAGTTGCTATTAGCAGAAGCGCACCAGTGGGTCCAAATCGTAGGTTGGCACAGTTAGTCCCCTCTGGGGTTATTCTAAAAGGGGACCCTCTAATGGGGTTGTCGTTAGACAACTTGGAGCGAAGCGACACCCTCTAAACCGGTTTAACTATGGAAAATACAGAACAAAAGATTTATAGATTTGGTGGTAAAGAATATATTCTTTCTAAAGAGTTAGTAAAAGGTGGTTGTCAAGGTTGCGCATTTTATGATAAAATCGATTGTCATAAGAGAACCCCAAATCAAGTAACAAAAACGAGAGCTCAGATTTGTAACGAAGAACATATGATTTTTAAACGTTTAATTAATCACAAATAATGGATAAAGTATTAGAAACCGTAATCGAAGGTATTGAGTTTACTTTTGAAAAAGATATTTTAGTAAAGCCATTGGAACCAGTTATGATTACTAAAGAGTATGAAGAACAGATTCCTACTGGGGAACAAGATGAAGAAGGATTTAATAAGTATGAAGTCAAAAAGCACACAAAAGAAGTTGAAAGCGACTTTGCAAAGGGAATTGTACTTGCGTTACCGCAAAATATTGAACCCTATTTTAATGTCGGAGATATTGTCATTTTCCCCAGAAAGTTTGCAAAAGACTTTGACTTATTTAAAAACTCACAACTAGTAAAACCTTACGATATCGTAGCTAAAGTAAAGTAACCTATACGTCGATAGGATGTATAGCCCAGCCTCACAGAAATGTGGGGCTTTATTTTTTTAAATTATGTTAATAATCTAGTACTATTACTTTGGATTACGTTTTATATACAGTTACTTAAATGAAATAGTATGAAATTAATTGAAAGTAAAGTAGAAGTTATTGAACAACAACCTGGGTTAGAAGGTATGTATAAACAGATTGAATTGGCAGGTAGAACATGTTATAAGTCTGAGGATAAGATAACAGAAGATAGTGCTAAGGAGTTTGTTGATAGAATGATCAAGTCTAAGCATGGGGCAATGTTGGAACATGGGACAGTGTATTTCAATATTCCCGTAAACATAGATGAAGCTGGTAACTTTTTAGATGAAGTTTCTATTTGGACTAAATGTAAACTGGTAGAATCAGAAAAAGGTAATTGGTGGGCAATTACTACTAATCTTAGAGTTATGGTAGAACATTTTGCTCCTGAATATATAGAGGACCTTATTGAAAAATATCTCTGTGAACCAACAGAGCACCATGAGAAAAGAATCACTGCAAGATTTACTTGTGATAGAGGTGTATCTCATGAAATAGTAAGACATAGAGTTATGTCGTTTGCTCAAGAGTCTACCAGATACTGTAACTACAGTAAGAATAAGTTTGGTTGTGAACTCACTTTTATTAAACCAAGTTGGTACGATAAAACATTAGAAAATAAACATGGTGGATTTGAAAAGTTTTTAGAGGACGCACAAAGTTTATACATAACATTGCTTGATCAGGGATATTTACCACAGGAAGCCAGAGCGTGTTTACCAAATGCATTAAAAACAGAAATCGTTGTTACGGGTTTTGAATCAGATTGGGAACACTTCTTTGAACTTAGAACAGCTGGTGCAGCGCATCCCGATATGCGAAAGTTAGCATTAGAATTGCAAGAAAAGTTAAACAGTGTTAACAAATAAATACATTTTACAGAATTAGCGTTTTATAATACGTAACAATTAATAATTTAAAATATGATGTACAAGGTAATTAAAGAATTTGGTTGTGCTCAAAAAGGAGATATTTTACATGAAAACGAAGAAGGGCTTTTTGAACTTAATATGGAGTGTGATTGCCCAGACTGTTATAGCTCTCGCTCTATTTGTATTAGTTCCGATATTGCTAACACGTTGGCAACTGCAGGCTATCTTGAAGAATTTGAAGAAACAGTTTCAATGAAATGCGAAGATCGACTTGTTGCAGTAATGAACTTTGTAGATGAAAAGATCGAACAGTATACTGCAGATCATGAAGCTCTCACAGCACAATACGATGAAGGTGATGTACCACCGTGCGTAAAGGTAGAAGCTGATACAGTGTATTTCAATTTGATTAAGATATTGAATAAGATTAAGGAAATCATTCATGAATAAATTAGTAAAGACCGTTAACAAAGAGGATTTGTATTCTGAATTCTTGAAAGCACTTAACGGGATTACTGATCTGCCAAAGAGAGAACTGTAGCTGCTTACCTTACTTGTAAGACTTCAAGTAGAACCACAGTTCTCTGGCAATGACCCAGAGTCAGGTGTCATATCTGGACACAATAGAAAGTTTATCGAACAAACGCTTGGGATTACTCAAGATAACCAAAGTAGATATTTTAAGAAATTCAAAGACTTGGGTTACTTAATAAAAGGCAAAATCGATAAACAATGGTTGGTTAATCCAATATTGATACCTCAGATAATTAAAGATAGAATACAGATTACTCTAATTTTAAAGATTAAAGATGAAGAAAATTGAGATAAATAACCTACCTGCAGGTTCATTGATTTTGATCAAACGATATAACATCTTCAAAAGATTGTATGCGAAATTGTTTAAAAAACAATTGAAATATAATGAAGTATGGTTAGACCCTGTTGGTAACAACTCTTTTGAATTCAAAGACACCACATTGACTAAACATGATGTAACTGCTTTTGTACCAAAAAAGAAATACAGTAAGGAGGAAATCATGAAGTTATTTGAAGTTTTGTTGTCTGGCATGATATCTGCAAAGGATGATGTTGAAGCAATATTGTTGATAAATTTAGTTAGACCAAAGACATTTGAAGGTTCTACTTTAGAAGAACTATTGGATAACAATAGATATTACAATAAGAAAGAATTGAAATGATACCACAGAAACAAGTATCAATATACACAGAGTTAGCAAATAAATATGGTTTACCTTATCAAGTAATAGAAGTAATCTGTAACAGTCCTTTTAAATTTGCAAAACAAATAATAGCAAACGATGAAGATCAAAAAGATATCATGTTTGCTTACTTGTTTAAGCTGAAACTTAAAAAGAAGTTTAAGAATGAAAGTATACAGGTACGAAACGATATATCCTAGAACACTGTGGATAGTAAATGTTGAAAATGAGGATCCAACTAGTTTATTAAAACGATTCGTGTTTTTTAAAAATCTTCCAGGATGGTCTACTGTGGATAATGATATTACTAAAGAATTAGATGAATCTGTGGATTCAGCTATCGCAGGATGTTACGTTGTTCAAGAAAAGAATACTGGTGCGTTGGGTATGATATTGATTATATTTAGACTAGAAGATATGAATACTTCAACAACTGCACACGAATCCGTTCATGTAGCTGATTATTACTTTCAAGTAACAGGATGCAATGCTGAAGACTTCACAGATGGTAATGAGGCATATGCCTACTTGGTAGGATGGGCTGCAGGATGTATTGCTAATGTTTTAATTAAAGAAAGAAATGGAAAGACAGAGTAAAGAAGAGTCACAAATATTGTGGAAGTTAGAATTAGACTCAGCAGAGAAGCTAACACTAACTCCAGAACATCACGCTTTGATTGATGTAGTAACAAAGAAGATTGAGGATTACTCATTAACATATTATGAATATGTAGAAGACATCGCAGCTTATTTATATCAATTGCCACATGATGTTGATCCAAAGGAAGCTATTAAAACAATGTGTAACCATTTAATTCAGAAGTATAATGGAAGCAAAGAAGTACGATCAGAACAAGACTAGAATGGATCTAGTACCGTTGAGTGTGATGGAATCGTTGGGACAGATTCTGACAATGGGGGCACAGAAGTACGGGGAGAACAGATGGCAGAACTTGCCTGATTACTGGAAAAGATATAAAGCAGCATTGTTGAGACATTTGACTGCAATCGATAAAGGTGAGTTGATCGACCCAGAAAGCGGATTACCGCATATTGATCATGTATTATGTAATGCTGCATTTCTAAGTTGGGGCCATCACCACGGTAAGGCAATCAGTATTAACGAACAAGATGTAGACAATGATAGAAGCGAAGATTGAAAATAAAGTAAGACACGGTAAAGGCGGTGTATTTAGATTTGATTTAAAAGCAGATTGTTATTATCCATTTGGATGTGCGGATTGCAATGACTTTGTAGAAGTACAAAGTAAAACAAATGAAATGCGCAGAGAAGTGCACAATATGATTGATCATTATATTGATAAAGCAGTAGACGATTTTTTGAAGAACGAATTTAAAAATATTGATTAAAATGAAGGAATTGAAGTTTAAGAAGTTAGATTATAGTGTTAAGAACGAAGAAGGTGTAGAAACAATCATGAAGTCAGAAGGTGTTCTTCCAACTAGAGCAACAGCTGGTGATGCTGGTTTGGATTTGTATTCTACTCGTATTACTCAGGAATTGGATAACTCTGGTAAGCTTATTTTGACATATCATACCGATATCGCTGTAGAAATTCCAGAAGGTTATGTTGGTCTTTTGTTTATGAAATCTTCAGTTGCAAAGCGTTCTGTAACATTGTGTAATGCAGTTGGTGTAATTGATGCAGGTTATAGAGGCGAAATCATGCTGAAGTATAAGGTAACTACGGATGCAATTCCTACAGTTTACCAACCAGGTGAAGCATGTGGTCAGTTGGTGATTGTACCAGTTTGGATTATGCAGCCTGTAATGGTTGAAGAACTTAGTTCTACAGAACGTGGTGAGATGGGTTTTGGTGAAGCAGACGAAAACAAACAAGCTGCATAATGAGAGACGTTTTTGTAACAGAAATAACTTCATCAGGTGATGGTCATTATATGATGGCCAGCATCGATGGAGTAGAATACAAGATCAGACATGATGATCCTTGTACTTGGGAGAATAGAGACAAAGCATTTCAAGAATTGTTGGAGTTGATTCCCGAAAAAGATAGACAGTCTGTTGAAATTGAATACGCTTACTACTGTGAAGGTTTACGTAACGCTGAAGCAGAAGCTGAACGATTGGCAAATATGACAGAGGAAGAACGTTTGGAAATGTTTAAACAACAAATGATGGAATCGTTTATGCGAGAACCTGAAGATACTGAATATGAAGAAGTATACGAAGAGGTTGAAGCGTGATCTCCACAACTATAGAGTTGCTAAGAATTACATTGCTGCATCATTACCGATTCTTGCTGCATTTAAAGTATTAGTATTGAATTCTACAGCTTGGCCAATTTTGACCGCAGCAGCGTTGGGTGGAGCAATGACAATATTCGGTGAAACTCTATATTACATTGGAATGTCCTGGATAGAAACAATAGAAACAATTCAGAAGAAAGATGAAGTTATTTGATATTGTTGCTGGTAAATGTGTGGTTCATGCTGATTTCTTAGCAATACCGGTTATCAAACGATATTGGGAATCTACTGAAGACAAACAACATGTAAACAATGTATTATCATTCATAATATTATGTGATTACTGGGATAGTCCATATGTAAAGAGTATGAATGATGATATTCGTGAAGAGAAGTTGAAAGAAGATATTTTTAAGGATAAGAATTATCAACTTACTGCAGAAGAACAGATTTGTCGAGATGAGTATGCTAGATTGCTTGATACTAGAAACCTTAAAATGCTTAAGGCTATGCGTAACAAGATTGATACAGTTAGTGCTTACTATGAAGAATCGATTGGGGAGGAACTCGATGAGAAGCGTATCAAAGATTTGTTGGCAGGTATGGAAAAGGTAAAAGCAGTATTTCAAACAGTAGATTTCCTTGAAAAAGCTGTTAAAGCAGAAGAGCTTGATAACACTAAGATTAGAGGTAATGCTCAGCTTAATCCTTATGAACTTGCATAAAATTTTACAAGTAAATAAAACAAAACAAAGTTAAACCGTTTAACTAAAAATAATATGAACAAGAATATTTTAGACGCAACTTGGTGTGAAGATAATGATCAGTTGATTTACGCAATGCAGAAGGATATTAAGAGACGTAAGTCAATTAGTTTTAAGATTAAGAAATTCTTCAAGAAATTGTTTTAATTGATACCCACCGTGGGGGTTAAACCACGGCATATTGTCCTGTGGTGTAACGGTAGCACGGGAGGCTCTAACCCTCCAAGACTGGGTTCGATTCGATAGCGGGACAACCAACTTTTTCATATGAGTCACTTTTCAAAATTAAATTGTTTAACCCACCCTTAAGAAAGGTGGGTTTATTTATACCTCCAACCATGATAGACTTTACCAAAAAAATCAAGAATTCAAATAAATTCAGACAAGCAGCCTTGACATTCTAGGCTACTGGAAAATACTGCCAACACCCTGTTGGTACATCAGAATTTCTTCGTTATTGGGACGAAGAACGTGATCGTTGTATACATGGTTATACTGCAGAAGATGGTGATTTCATCTCTGGGTATAACTATTTTTATATCAACTATTGTCCTATGCAACGTATTGTCAATGAAGTAACAAAGTTGCCTAACGGAGAGACTAAGGTGCGTCGTAGATCAGAAGTCACATTTCCTGACTTTTATGACTACGACTATTATTATTTTTAGTCAGTTCAACAATGTGAAGAAGAAGGTAAACACCTTTGTGTTATGAAATCACGTCGTAAAGGGTATTCATACAAAGGTGGTGCAATGGCAGTGCGTAACTATTACCTTATTCCAAATAGTAAGACATATGTATATGCATCAAATAAGCAATACCTTACTGATGACGGTATCCTCACTAAAGCATGGGACTACATGGACTTTATCGACAAACATACAGCATGGGGTAAGAAAAGATCAGTTAATACTGCAATGCGTAAACGTGCTGGTTTCATTAGTAAAGATGAATATGGCAATGAAGTAGAAATGGGTTATAAGTCTGAAATCATTGGTGTTACTTTGAAAGACAACCCTGACGTAGTTCGTGGTAAACGTGCTAAGTTAATTCTATTTGAAGAAGGTGGTTCATTTAGTGAACTAGGTGCAGCATGGCAGATTGCTAGACCTTCTGTAGAACAAGATGGTATTGCATTCGGTACGATGATTGTATGGGGTACTGGTGGTGATGAAGGTTCTGCATTTGAAACAATGAAGGATATGTTCTATCATCCAGATGGTTATAACTGTTTAGAGTTTGATAACATTTGGGATGAGAATACTGCTACCAATAAGTGTGGGTTCTTTTGTCCATAGTACACGAATCTTGACGTACTTGATGAGAATGGTAAAAGAATATATATGGATGAAGATGGTAATACATTTACCAAAGCATCTATGGAATATATTCTTGCCGAACGAAAGAAGGTTATTAACACTGCTACCAACAGTGCAGCAATTGATAGATACGTTGCAGAACGTCCTATTACTCCAGCAGAAGCAATGTTGGAATTCAATGGTAATATATTTCCAAAGAAAGAAATACTTGAACAATTATCTAAAATTCGTACTAATAAACAGTTATAGAATCACAAACAAGTTGGTGATTTAGTATGGGATGGAGATGGTAGTATTCATTGGAAAATGAAGAAACAAGGTGATATTATTCATTACCCGTTGAATAAAGATGATGATCCTACTGGATCTATAGTTATATGGGAACATCCAAAGAAAGATGCATCAGTTGGTTTATATATTGCAGGCATCGACTCCTATGACTACGACTCATCCAGTACCACATCATTAGGTTCATGTTTCATATATAAAAGAATACAGAACCTTGAAGAATACTCTGACATACTTGTTGCTGAATACACAGGTAGACCTGCTACATCAGAAGAATTCTATGAAAATGTTAGAAAGCTTTTGATTTATTATAATGCTAGAGCAATGTATGAAAATCAGAATAAAGGTATATTTGTGTACTTTACCAATAAACATTGTGACTACTTACTTGCGGATCAGCCTGATATTATTAATGATATTGTTGGTGGTTCCAAAGTACAACGTAAGAAAGGTTGTCACATGAACAAACAGATTAAACAATGGGGTGAAGGTCTGATTAAAGAATGGTTAAATGATTTAGATAGTACAGGCAAAAAGAATGTGTTTAACGTACTTTCTGAACCGCTATTGGAAGAATTGTTGGCTTATAGTGACACTGCTAACACTGACCGTGTGATGGCGTTGATGTAGGTCATGATATATAGAGAACAGCTATATAATGTAGTTGTTAAAGAAAAAACTAAAGAGAATAAGGCTCGTCTCTTATTTGAAGGACCAATTTTTAGCTAGACTTGGTTTAGAGATGAGGAGCCTATTATCAGATTTGATAACGATAATGTATATACATTTTAAGAATGAAAGCAAGTAATCATATGCCTGCACAGAAGATATCAGCTAGATTGAAAACACAATCTTGGAAAGAAGCTTGTGTTGATTATATCTGTGGAGCTGGCGGGCAACATTATGGAAATGGTAGATCAAAGTCTGACGAGATGTAGACCTACTATGATTTGTATAATAGCATATACAATGAAAAAGATTTAAAATATGTAACCAATCCATTTAAACAAGATGATGGATTTCCTGCAACTGCACAGGATTATAACATCATTAAACCTTACGTGGATCAGTTACTTGGGGAAGAAACAAAGAGACCTTTTAATTTCAATGTAGCTAGAACAAGTGAAATTGCAGCTAGTGAAATGCAAGAGAAAGCTAAGCAAATGTTAATGGATTATATCCAAGCAACCATTGCTAGTAAACTTGGTCCAGAAGAAGCAGCTAGATACGAACAAGCATTGGCTACTGGGGAAGTAACGCCTCCAGAACAGATCGCTAAATATCTTGAAAAAGATTATAAAGATGTAGCTGAAACTACTGCATTTCATTCACTCCAATACCTTAAGAGAAAACTTAATGTTACACATGAGTTCTATAAGGGTTGGAAGGATGCATTGATTGCTGGTGAAGAAATCTACTATGTTGGTATTATCAATGGTGAACCATATGTAGAACGAGTTAATCCGATGTACTTTGATTATGAACAAGCATTGGATTTGGAATTCATTCATGAAGCATCTTGGTGTCGTAGAAAGATGATTATGTCTGCTACTGAGATATATGATAGATTCTACGATAAGATGACTGAAAGACAGTTGAATGAATTGTTGGAATTGATTGAAGACAAACCAGGTGCAGGCATTGAACCAGAACTTCGTAAAACCAATATGGATTACAACAGTGTTAAGATGCATAAGATGAATAGTTTCACTGATAATCCATTTGATTCCGATCATATTACTGTTTATCACTGTTGTTGGAAGTCATTTAAGAAGATTGGTTTTGTTAGTATTCTTGATGATGAAACAGGTCAAGTTGAAGAATTCCAAGTAGATGAATCGTATAAAGCAACTGGATTGGAAGAATCAATTGAATGGCAATGGGTCATTGAAGTATGGGAAGGATATAGAATTGGTAAAGAACTTTATATTGGTATTCAACCAATTGAATATCAACACGTGTCTTCAGATAATCCTAATTCACAGAAACTACCTTATACTGGTATTGTATACAACAATACTAACAGTCGACCACGTTCTCTCGTTAGCATGATGAAACCATTACAATATATGTATATTGTGGTATGGTATCGTTTGGAATTAGCATTGGCTAGAGATAAAGGTAAGGTGGCTGTAATGGATATTACTTAGATTCCTAAGTCTATGAATATTGATGTTAATAAGTGGATGCATTACTTGAGTGCACTCGGTGTTGCATTTATTAATCCGTATGACGAAGGTTGGGATATTCCTGGTAGAGAAGGTGGTAGACCGTCACAGTTTAATCAGTTATCTGCATGGGACTTGAGTATGGCAAATGTAATCGATCAGTATGTCAATTTGATGGCTAAGATCGAAGATATGGTTGCTAAACTTACTGGTATTACTCCACAAAGACAAGGACAGATTGCAGCTAGTGAATTGGTATCAAATGCCAATACTGCTGTAACAATGTCTTACCATATTACTGAACCATGGTTCTGGAATCACAATCAAGTTAAAAAGCAAGTATTGACAATGCTGTTAGATACGGCTAAAGAAGCTTGGAAAGATGGTAAGAAGACATATTTGAACTATGTTCTTGATGATGCAACTAGAGCATTCTTGCAGTTGTCTGAAGAATTCTTCTATGAAGATATGGATATATTTGTAGATGACTCTACTAAGAATATGCAGAACATTGAACAGCTTAGACAGCTTATGCAACCAGCTATGTAGAATGGTGCTAGTTTGTTAGACATTGCCGAGATCATTACTATGGACAACGTTTCTATGATCAAAGATAGATTAGCTGAAATCGAACAGAAGAGAATGGAACAAATGCAACAACAACAGCAAGCCGAACAACAGGCTCAGGCTGAAATGATTCAAATGCAGAATGAAATTAAGGAAGAAGAATTGATGATCAAGGAAGCTGAAATGGATCTTAAGAAATACGAAATTGATCAGAATAATGCTACCAAGATTGCAGTTGCTCAACTTAGCGCATATAGAGGTACTGAAAATATGGATCAAAATCAAAATTCAATTCCAGATC
>JAFZDT010000115.1 GCA_017561055.1 Erysipelotrichaceae bacterium | reverse complement strand
GTTCATTCGCATGTGCATTAAAAGCAGTTGCGGATGCTAAAGCTGAATAATTAAGTAAAAATTACGGAGGAAAATTAAAATGGCAAAAATTACATGTGAAGAAATCTTAGCTTTCTTAGAAGAAGCTACAATCTTAGAAATCAATGAAGTTGTAAAAGCTATCGAAGAAAAATTCGGTGTTACAGCTGCTGCTCCTGTTGCAGTTGCTGCTGCTGCTGAAGTTGTTGACGCTGGTCCAACTGAAGTAAGCGTAATCTTAAAAGACCACGGTGCATCAAAAGTTGGTGTTATCAAAGTTGTTCGTGAAATCACAGGTTTAGGATTAGTTGATGCTAAGAACTTAGTTGACAAATTACCATCAACAATCAAAGAAAACATCAAACCAGAAGAAGCTGAAGAAATCAAAGAAAAATTAACAGCTGCTGGTGCTCTTGTTGAAATCAAGTAATTGATTAAAAGTATGTTATAGCAAGCCGATTTGACCATCGGCTTTTGCTGTCTAAAAA
Organism: Erysipelotrichaceae bacterium; assembly: GCA_017561055.1. Taxonomy (GTDB): domain Bacteria; phylum Bacillota_I; class Bacilli_A; order Erysipelotrichales; family Erysipelotrichaceae; genus RGIG4607. The sequence continues at coordinate 12,225 of JAFZDT010000115.1, read as the reverse complement.
AGGATGATGTAAATGAGTCATTATTTCATCAATGATAAGAATTTAGCAGAAAACCGAAAGGAAATTTCTTTTCGGTTTTTAGCACGTTCTTTCACATTTATTAGTGATGATGGAGTATTTAGTAAAGATGAATTAGATGGTGGTACTCGTATTTTGCTTGAAACGATTTTAGAAAATACGTTACAAACAAAAGTGTTGGATATGGGATGTGGATATGGTCCGGTTGGAGTATTATTAAAAACATTTCAACCGCATATTGAAGTTACTATGTTGGATGTGAATGAGAGAGCTGTCAATTTATCGAAGTTGAATGTACAACGTCATAACATGGATCATAGAGTGTTGTGTTCAGATGTGTATTCAGCTGTTGAAAATGAAATGTTTGATGAGATTATTACCAATCCTCCTATACGTGCTGGAAAGGTAGTAATTTATAAAATTTTTAGAGAAGCCTATATGCATTTAAATGAGGGTGGCCGCTTGTGGGTGGTTATTCGTAAGAACCATGGTGCGAAGAGTGCAATCAATGAAATCCAATCTATTTTTGGAAACTGTGAGGTTTTGCATAAAGAAAAAGGATTTTATGTGCTAATGGCGCAAAAATAGATTGACATATTGCCAAAAGGTTGTTAACATATTAAATTGCATAAATATAGAATTTAAAATGGGGGAATTACTCCTTTTGTTGCGTGATTTCCCATAAGAAAGGATGGCGTACATGACGAAAAAGACGTATAAAGTAGTTAATTTAGGTAAAAAAGCACAACGCCGCGACTATTCAAAAGTAAGCGGTACTTTGCCATTGCCAAACCTAGTAGAAATCCAAACTGATTCTTACGAATGGTTTAAAAAAGAAGGGGTTCGTGAAGTATTCAACGAAATCTATCCTATTACAAACTATGCTGGAAATATCAGTTTAAAATTTGTGGATTACGAATTTGGAACGCCAAAATATGATATTGATGAATGCAAAGTTAGAGAAGCAAACTATGCTGCTCCATTAAAAACTAAAATGGAATTGCAAATCGTTGATAACTCTACTGGTGAAGTATTAAACAAAGTGGAAGAAGTTTTCTTAGGCGAATTCCCTTTAATGACTCCAACAGGAACATTCATTATTAATGGTGCTGAACGTGTTATTGTTTCACAAATCGTTCGTTCACCAGGGGCTTACTATAAGGTAGAGCAAGAAGATAAAACAGGTAAAGAGTTATATCTTAGCGAATTAATTCCTAGCCGTGGTACATGGTTAGAATTTATGTCAGATAGCAAAAAAGCAGCTATCGGACGCTTTATTAACATGTCTGTTGACCGTAAACGTAAGATCTTATCTACAATCTTATTCAAGGGAATTGGTATGAGCTTGAATTTAAAGAATGGGGAAGATGCGTTTAATACGGAAAATATGAAAACATTCTTACAAGCTTTGAATTTACGTGTTTATGATGTTGAAGTTGAGAATGAACAAAGAGAATTCTTAAATCAATATGCTTTATTATATACATCTGTATTCGGTAACTATGAAGAAATCGTTAATACATTAGTAAGTGATAAAGTTAAAACAACAAATCAAGCATTGTTAGAATTATATGAAAATCAACGTGCGGATGAAGTTCCAACGATTGATGGTTCTATTAACTTAATGAACGCGAAGTTCTTTGATGCAAGAAGATACGACTTAACAAAAGCTGGTCGTTATAAACTAGGTAAGAAATTAGCAGCATTCTCTCGTTTAGAAAACAATGTATTAGCATGTGACATCTTAGATGTTCATGGTGATGTAGTATATCCAAAGGGTACACACATTGGTAAAAAAGAAGCTGCTGTATTAGAAAGAGAATTGAAGAAAGGTACACATATCAATGTATTACCATTCAACCACAATTTCTCTCATCCTGATGTAGTTGCATTAGATGCTAGTTGGACAAATGCTTTAGTTGGACGTATTGTTGCTGAAAGCTTCTCAGTTGAAGATGTTGATTTCGATTTAGGTACAGTATTAACTAAAGAAGATGCTGCATTCTTAAATGGAAAAGTGGAAACAGTTAGCGTATTTGGTGGTATTGCTGCTAAAGAAGTTAAGTTAACAGCTGAAAATGTTGCTTCTGTATTAGATTATGGACAACGTTTATTCTGCTTAGGTCGTTTAGTAGATGCTGAAGGTCATGATGTTGTTAAAGAAGATTATGATTTATATGTATCTAGATATGTACCAGATGAAACTGTTTATGAATTAACAACGACTGAAGAAAATGAATTATACAAACGCGTTCAAAATGGTGAAGCATTAACTGTTTATTTAGTTGGTGCTGCTGTTCAAGAAGTTTATGCTCATACAGCTGAAAGTGATCATGTTGTTAAGGTTATTGGTATTGACCCAATTACTGCTAAAAAGACAATTATCATTTCTGATATGTATGCTCAATACTCTTATATGTTAAATATGATGGATGGCATCGGAGTTGAAGATGACATTGACCAATTAGGTAACCGTCGTATTCGTACAGTAGGAGAATTGATTCAAAACCAATTCCGTATTGGTTTGAGTCGTATGGAACGTGTGGTAAAAGAAAGAATGTCTATTTCTGATATTGCAACATTAACTCCAAAGAATTTAACAAATATCCGCCCATTAACTGCGGCTATTAAAGAATTCTTTGCTAGTTCCCAATTATCTCAATTTATGGACCAACAAAACCCATTGGCAGAATTAACTAACAAACGTCGTATTTCTGCTTTAGGTCCAGGTGGATTAACTAGAGAACGTGCTGGCTTCGAAGTTCGTGACGTACACTCTACTCACTATGGTCGTATTTGTCCAATTGAAACACCTGAAGGACCAAACATCGGGTTGATTAATAACTTAACAACTTATGCTCGTGTTAATGAATATGGATTCATCCAAACACCTTATCGTTTATTAGGTGAAGATTATACAGTAACAGAAGATGTTGTGTATTTATCTGCTGATGAAGAAATGAAATATGTTATTGCGCAAGCCAACGAAGTTAAAGATGGTAAATTAGTAAATGAAGAAGTTGTTTGTCGTTACAACACAGAAACAATTATGGCTAAACGTGATCAAGTTGAATTAGTCGACGTATCACCAAAACAAATCGTATCTGTTGCGACAGCTTGTATCCCATTCTTAGAAAACGACGATGCTTCTCGTGCGTTAATGGGTGCGAATATGCAACGTCAAGCAGTACCTCTAATCAATCCTGTAAGTCCATATGTTGGTACAGGTATTGAGCACCGTGTAGCTACTGACTCTGGTAGTGCAATTGTTGCTCAAGAAAATGGTGTGGTTACATATGTTGATTCTAACCGTATTGTTGTAAACGGTGATGAAGGTGAACATGTTTATAAACTACAAAAATTCCGTCGTTCTAATGCAGGTACATGTATTAACCAAAGACCTGTAGTAGTAATTGGCGAAAGAGTAGATCGTGGAGATATCTTAGCAGATGGTCCATCAATGCAAAATGGCGAATTGGCTTTAGGTCAAAACGTTACAATTGCATTCATGACATGGAATGGATATAACTACGAAGATGCGATCATCATGTCTGAACGTTTAGTAAGAGAAGATGTTTATACATCTATTCATATTGAATGTTATGATATCGAAGTTCGTGAAACAAAATTAGGACCTGAAGAAATTACTCGTGATATTCCAAACGTTTCTGAAGCTGCTTGCCGTAACTTAGATGCTAGAGGTATCGTTATGGTTGGGGCTGAAGTTAAGGAAGGAGATATCTTAGTTGGTAAGGTTACTCCTAAAGGACAAAGCGAAATTTCTCCAGAAGAAAAATTGTTATTAGCTATCTTTGGTGAAAAATCTAGAGAAGTTAGAGATAACAGCTTGAAGGTAGAACATGGTGCTGCTGGTATCGTACAATCTGTACGTATCTTCAAACGTAGCGAAGGTCATGAATTACCTCCAGGAGTAAATGAAGTTGTTAAAGTATATATCGTTCAAAAACGTAAAATCTCTGAAGGGGATAAGATGGCTGGACGCCATGGTAATAAAGGGGTAATTTCTAAGATTCTTCCTGTAGAAGATATGCCATACTTACCAGATGGTACACCAGTAGATATCATGTTAAACCCATTCGGGGTACCATCTCGTATGAACATTGGACAAGTACTTGAAATCCACTTAGGATTTGCGGCTAAGAAATTAGGCGTGAAGTTCGCTACTCCAGTATTCGATGGTATTAACAACGAAGAATTACAAGATATCTTAAAAGAAGCAAACAGTACAAAAGATGGTAAGACAGTATTGTACGATGGACGTACTGGTGAACCATTCGACCAACGTATTGCGGTTGGTGTAATGTACATGATTAAACTTGCGCACATGGTTGACGATAAGTTACATGCTCGTAGTACAGGACCTTACTCTTTAGTTACTCAACAACCATTGGGTGGTAAAGCTCAACGTGGTGGTCAAAGATTTGGGGAAATGGAAGTTTGGGCACTTGAAGCTTATGGTGCTGCGCATACATTACAAGAAATCTTGACTGTAAAATCAGATGATATTACAGGTAGAACAAAAACTTATGAAGCGATTATTAAGGGTAAAGATATTCCAGAACCAGGAATTCCTGAATCATTCCGCGTATTGAAACATGAATTACAAGCATTAGCTATTGATGTGAAGATGTTGGATGAAAATGGTCATGAAGTAAGTTTAGAAAAGAGTGCGGAAGATGAAGCCGTTACTCCAATTATTAAGGAAGAAATCGAAGTTGAAGATGAAGATGTTACATCTATCGTTGAAGATGACGAAATCGTAGAAGCTGCAGTTGCTGGGTTTGATGACCTAGACATGCAGTACTAAGAAGGAGGTAAGAAATTATGAATACAGCAAATTTTGCCTCAATTAAAGTAGGATTAGCTTCTCCTGAGAGAATTAAAGAGTGGTCTTATGGTGAAGTAAAAAAACCTGAAACAATTAACTACCGTTCTCAAAAACCAGAACGTGATGGTTTATTCTGTGAACGCATTTTCGGTCCTAGTAAGGACTGGGAATGCTATTGCGGAAAATATAAGAAAGTTCGTTACAAAGGTGTTGTTTGTGACCGTTGTGGTGTTGAAATCACTAAGTCAAGCGTACGTCGTGAACGTATGGGGCATATCGAATTAGCAGCTCCTGTTGCTCATATTTGGTATTTAAGAGGAACACCTTCTCGTATGGCTTTATTATTAAATGTGCCACCTAAAGCATTAGAAGAAGTTGTATACTTTGTAAGCTGGATTGTTACTGATCCTCAAGATACAAAATTAGAATACAAACAAATTCTTTCTGAAAAAGAATATCGTGATTCTATCGCTTTATATGGTGCTGGAAGCTTTGTTGCGAAAACAGGTGCTGAAGCTGTTAAAACTTTATTAGAACAAGTAAACTTAGAACAAGAATTAACATTAGTTAAAGCTGAACTAGAAAATGCACAAGGTGACAAACGTAAGAAATTAATCAAACGTTTAGAAACAATTGAAGCATTTGTTGAATCTGATAACCAACCTGAATGGATGATTTTAACAGTATTACCAGTTATTCCACCTGATTTACGTCCAATGTTACAATTGGATGGCGGACGTTTCGCTACAAGTGATTTAAATGACTTGTATCGTCGTGTTATTACACGTAACAATCGTTTAAAGAAATTATTAGAATTAGGTACACCTGCAATTATCGTTCAAAACGAAAAACGTATGTTACAAGAAGCAGTTGATGCTTTAATTGATAACGGTCGTAGAAGTAAGCCAATTACTGGTGCTGGTGGACGTTCTTTAAAATCTCTTTCTCACAGTTTGAAAGGTAAACAAGGACGTTTCCGTCAAAACTTATTAGGTAAACGTGTAGACTTCTCTGGACGTTCAGTAATTGCGGTAGGACCAGATTTGAAGATGTATCAATGTGGATTACCACGTGAAATGGCAATTCAATTATTCAAACCATTTGTAATTAATGAAATTGTTCATCGTGGTATTGCTGGAAATCCAAAAACAGCTGAAAAATTGATTGATCGTCAAGATCCACGTGTTTGGGAAATGGTTGAATATGTAATTCAAGACCACCCAGTATTATTGAACCGTGCTCCTACGCTTCACCGTTTAGGTATTCAAGCATTCATGCCTAAATTAGTTGAAGGTCGTGCGATTCGTTTGCACCCATTAGTAACTCCTGCGTTCAACGCGGACTTCGATGGTGACCAAATGGCTGTACACGTACCTTTAAGTGAAGAAGCATGTTGCGAAGCGAAGATTTTAATGCTTGGTTCTAACAACATCTTAGGTCCTAAAGATGGTAAACCTATCGTTACTCCATCTCAAGACATGGTTTTAGGTAACTATTACTTGACAATGGAAGAAACAGCAGAAGAATTCTATGCACAAGCAGAAATGTATCGTGCATTAGACGATGAAGATTCAGCTAAAGTTTATACAAGATATGCTGAGTCTGAAGGACGTATTTATAAAGATATCAATGAAGTATTGATGGCATATGAAACTAAGCAAACTCACTTGCATTCTCGTATTGCTGTAAGAGCTTCTTCAATTAACAAAACAAGTTTCACTGAAGAACAACATGGTCAATACTTAATTACAACTGTAGGGAAAATCATTTTCAATGATATGTTCCCACAAGATTTCCCATATATTAATGAAGTAACTAAGAAAGGTGATTGTTTCATTCAAACTCCTGATAAATACTTCACACCAATGGGAAGTGATATTAAAGCGTTCATTAAAGCATTACCTATTTCAAGTGCAGTAACTAAATCAAACTTAGGTGATATCATCGGTGCGATTTACAAACGTTATAGCAATGATCAAGGTGATGTATATAAAATCTTTGACAAGATTAAAGACAATGGATTTAAGTATTCAACAGCTTCTGGTATGACAGTTTCATTGGATGATATCAAAGTATCTCCAAATAAAGCGAAATACGTAGAAGAAGGTAAAGAAAAAGCCGCTGTATTAATGAAATTATACAAACGTGGTAAATTAACTGGACCTGAATGGGAAAAACACTTAAATGAATTATGGGGTGGAATCAAAGATAAACTTGGTGATGAGTTGATGGCTGCATTACCTCGTAAAAACCCTATCAATATGATGGCGACTTCTGGTGCCCGTGGTAACAAATCACACTTTACTCAGTTAGCTGGTATGCGTGGTTTAATGGGTAAACCTACTCAGTCTAAATCAACTAAAGAATATCAATCATCAATTATCGAAGTTCCTATTTACTCTAACTTCCGTGAAGGATTAGACGTAAGTGAATTCTTCATCTCTACTCACGGTGTGCGTAAAGGTTTAACAGATACTGCGTTAAAGACTGCTGAATCTGGATACTTAACTCGTCGTTTAGTAGACGTTGCTCAAGATGTAATCGTTACTGAAGAAGATTGTGGAACAGATAAAGGTTACTTGGTTGAAAATATCGTTGACCGTAAAACAGGTACTATTGTTGAAAAACTATATGACCGTTTGGTTGGACGTTATATTAAAGAGGATATCTATGATCCTCAAACTGGTGAATTAATCATCGAAGCTGATGAATATATCACAGAACAATTAGCTCAACGCATTGTTGATACAGGTGTTGATCATGTATATATCCGTAATACATTCGTATGTGATTCTACATATGGTGTATGTAAGAAATGTTATGGTAAAAACATGGCTACAGGTAAAGTGGTAGAAGTTGGTGAAGCTATTGGTATTATGGCTGCTCAATCTATCGGTGAACCTGGTACACAGTTAACAATGAGAACATTCCATACTGGTGGTGTTGCTGGTGGTGGAGATATCACTCAAGGGTTACCTCGTGTAGAAGAATTATTCGAAGCTCGTTGTCCAAAACATCCTGCTTTATTAGCTAAGATTAGCGGTGAAATCACTGTTGTTGAAGAAATTGAAAACCATGGTGGTATGCGTATTGTTATCAGCAATGATACAGAAAGCATCGAACACAAAGCCGATCCTACTCAAGTGATTCGTGCTTGGATTAAACCTGGTCATCAAATCGAAGCAGGTGACAAGTTAACTGAAGGTTCTGTAAATCCAAAAGAATTATTAGAAGTGGCAAATGTACAAGCTGTTCAAAACTATATCTTAAAAGAAGTTAAGAAAGTTTATGAATCTCAAGGTATTAGCATTTCTGATAAACACTTGGAAGTTATGATTCGCCAAATGTTACGTAAAGTAGTTGTTCTTGAAAGTAACGATACAGGATTAAGTGTTGGTAAACAAATCAGCTTAATTAAGATTACTGAAAAGAATAATGAAGTATTACTTGATGGTGGAATTCCAGCTAAGTTTGGACCTACATTATTAGGTATTTCTAAATCTTCTGTTGAAACAGATTCATTCTTATCTGCAGCAAGTTTCCAAGAAACTACTAAAGTATTAACTGAAGCTAGTATCAAAGGAAAAGAAGATACATTACTTGGATTAAAAGAAAATGTAATCATTGGTAAATTAATCCCTGCTGGTACAGGTTCTAAAGCAGAACGTGAATCAACAACATTAATCAATGAAATGGCTGCTGAAATGAAACGTAAAAAATTAGAACGTTATCAACAAGATAATGAACAAAGTGAAAAAGATGAATTATCATCAATCATTTCTAGTGTAGTTTCTAAAGAAGAAGCTCTTATGTCTGAAGTAATTGAAGACATCGAAGAAGATATTGAAGAATAGTAACTAAGAGACAATCGCAAGGTTGTCTCTTTTCTTTTTGTGTAAATACGTGTAAACTAATCTACGAATGAGGGATGAAAAATGAGTATTTGTGTAGTAGAAAAGTTAAGTCACGGCTTTGGAGGTCGTATTATATTTGAAGATGTCTCTTTTAGATTAAATAAAGGAGAACACATTGGACTAGTTGGAGCCAATGGTGAAGGAAAAAGTACCTTCATGAAGATTTTGACACGTAATTTAATTCCAGATGAAGGAAAAATTACTTGGTCAAATAAAGTAAAAGTTGGATATTTAGATCAACATACAGTACTAGAAAAAGGGAAAAGTATTCGTGATGTATTAAAAACTGCATATGATGATTTGTTTGTAATTGAACAAGAAATCAATGATGCCTATATGAAAATGTGTGATTGTTCTGAAGAAGAAATGAATCAATTATTAGAAATGATTGGTGAATCACAAGATCATTTGGAACATCATGATTTCTATTTAATTGATGCGAAAGTAGAAGAAGTTGCTAGAGCATTAGGTTTAACAGACCTAGGATTAGATAGTGATGTTGATGAGTTAAGTGGTGGTCAAAGAACTAAAATTTTATTAGCTAAGTTATTATTAGAAAAACCAGACATTCTATTATTAGATGAACCAACCAACTATTTAGATGAACAACACATTGATTGGCTAAAGAAATATTTATTAGACTATGAAAATGCGTTTATTTTAATTAGTCATGATATTCCATTCTTAAATGAAGTGGTTAACGTTATTTATCATGTGGATGCACCTAAACTAACTCGTTATACTGGTAACTATGATGAATTTAAACGTGTATATGAAATCAATCAAAGACAATTAGAAGCAGCTTATAATCGTCAAGTGAAAGAAATTGAACGTCTAGAAGATTTCGTAGCTAGAAATAAAGCAAGAGTTGCGACTCGTGGTATGGCTAATTCAAGAGCTAAGAAATTAGAAAAGATGGAGCGTATTGAATTAAAAGCTGAAAAACCAAAACCAGTATTTAATTTCCAAATGGGTAAAACAACAAGTAAAGTGATCTTTGATGCACAAGGTTTAGTTATTGGATATGATGAACCGCTAAGCAAGCCAATGAAATTAGAACTAGAACGTGGTAAGAAAATTGCTTTAACAGGAGCTAATGGTTTAGGTAAGTCTACATTATTAAAAAGCTTATTAGGTATTATTCCAGAAATTGAAGGTAAAGTAGATTTAGGCGAAAATTTACAAATTGGTTATTTTGAACAAGAAGTTAAAGAATCTGACAAAAACTGTATTGATGAGTTATGGGATGAATATCCAAGTATGTTACAAGTCGAAGTACGTGGTGCTTTGGCAAAATGTGGATTAACCAACCAACAAATTGAATCAAAAGTAAAAGTTTTATCTGGTGGAGAACAAGCAAAATTGCGTTTATGTAAATTGATTCAAAAACCATGTAATGTCTTAATTCTAGATGAACCAACAAACCATTTAGATCAAGATGCGAAAGATGAATTAAAACGTGCATTAAAAGAATATCCAGGAACTATTTTATTAGTATGTCATGAACGTGATTTCTATGAAGATATTGTAGAAGAAGTTTGGGATATGTCTCAATATAGTTTAAAGAAATAGAGGTGAGAACTTGAGAAAGTTAAGTATTTCATTAATTATTAATGGTGTATCATTATATTTAATATCAAATCTATTTGATGGAATAACGATTCAAACATCTGCATTAGTAGCGATGACATTGATATTTTGTGTATTGAATACCATTGTTAAACCGATTTTAGAATTATTTGCATTGCCATTTACAATTATGACATTAGGATTGTTTTCGTTAGTGGTTAATGGTGTAGTATTAAATTTAGCATTTGCATTTGTGAAAGGGGCATCATGCGATTCGCTAATAACTTGTATTGGAGCAAGTATTGTTTTATCAATTTTAAATACGGGATTACAAGCTATATTTGGAGAAGATTAGTATGAAGAAAGTATTTATATTGTTATTTTGTTTATGTTTATTGTGTGGATGTAATACAAATACATCTGAAAATGTAAAACCAGCAGGTTCAGATTTAAAAATTATGGTAGCTACTGATATGCACTTTTTAGCAAGTGATTATCATGATGGTGGTGAAGCATCACAAGCGATTTACAATGTTCGTGATGGAAAAATTACTGAATATGGTAAAGAAATTATGATGGCATTTGTGGATACTTGTATTCAAGAAAATGCAGATGCGGTAGTGTTAACTGGAGATTTAACTTACAACGGTGAAAAAGCTTCACATGAAGAATTGGCTACTATATTACAACCATTGGATGATGCAGGTATTGCTGTATTAGTTACACCAGGTAATCATGATATTCGTAATCCAAATGCATATTCATTTAGTGGCAGTGAAGCTTTTTATGAAAATACTGTAGAAGCTATTGATTTTGAAACCATTTACGCAAACTTTGGTTTTGAAGATGCTTATAAAAGAGATGAACATTCATTAAGTTATCTTTATAAAATCAGTGAAGATGTTTGGTTTATGATGATTGATTGTAATGGATATGAATGGAATTCAGTATTTGGTTTAAATAGTGAAGGAAAAATTAAACAAGAAACATTAGAATGGGCAGAAGATTGTTTTAAATTAGCTAAGAAAAAGAATGCGACCATTTTAACTGCAACTCACCATTCTTTGTTGAAGAATGAATATATTCATTCAGAAGATTATCGTATTACCTATAATGCCAATAACTTTATGGAATTAAAGGCTAAATATGAATCTTATGTAAACTTTAGTGGGCATATTCACACACAATCCATTGTAGCAAATGACGTTAGTGATGTTTCATTGTATGAGTTTACTACAGAGTCTTTAGTAGTTGGTGGAAATAACTATGGTGAAGTGAATATTCAAGAGGATCAATTTACTTATGAAGCAAAATCATTGGATGTAGATAGTTGGGCTAAAAAACAAGGGTTGACGGATGAAAATTTATTAAATTTCCATGAATATGCTTGGCAACATTATATTGATGTATCTGTTGATCATTTTATGAAGAATTATGCCAATATTGATGTAGATGAGAAAACCAAATTAGAAGTAGCGACATTGATTGCGACTATGAATCCTTATTATTTTTCTGGTCGTGTAGATGAAGTTCGTGATGAAGTTTTGGCAGGTTCTAGTTATGCAAAAATTAAGCAATTTAGTGATGCATTTTCCAGTTCTTATTTAGATTCTATGCTTGCAAAAAGACCGTTAGATCAAAGAAAATTTGAGTTATCTGGTATTCGAAAAAATTCTTTAAAAAAATAAAAAATTATTGTTGACATTAAGAAGTTGATAATAGTATACTAATCATGCTATGCGGAATATGGCTCTAGAAATAGAGCCAATTCGTTGGAGAAGAAAAGACACACCTGAAACCGTGTGTCATAAAATCGAAAGGAGGAAATGTTGCATGCCAACAATTAATCAGTTAGTACGTAAGGGACGTGAAAAT
>JAFZDT010000114.1 GCA_017561055.1 Erysipelotrichaceae bacterium | reverse complement strand
CAGTTATTCAATGAAATGGATGGATTCACCTTTCATGGCTGCAATGAATGGTGTTGATCATTTACCAGAAGATCGTATCTCTTTAGTAACTGCAGATATGGACTTTAAAGTAGCGCCAGCAATTATCGAAGCAATGCGTAAAGTTGCTGAACATGGAATTTACGGCTACTCATCAACTACAAAAGAATACAATGAAGCTGTATGTCATTGGTTCAAAACTAGACAAAATTGGGAATTTGCACCAGAAGACATTACTTATTTACCTGGAACACATACAGCAGTTGCAGAATGTGTAAAAAGACTAACAAAACCAGGTGAAGGTGTTATCGTATTAACACCATCTTATAGCTATCATGGAGACGTTGATGCAATTGGTCGTACTTATGTACCAGTAGAAATGTTCAACGACAATGGTTACTATACAATTAACTTTGAGGCTTTAGAAGAAGCTTGTGCACAAGAAAATAATACTATGTTCATTATTTGTCATCCTCACAACCCTTCAGGACGTGTGTTTAACGAAGAAGAATTATTAAAAATGGCAGAAATTTCAAGAAAACACAATGTCATCATGGTTACTGATGAAGTTCACGGGGATATCACTCGTGCAGGAATCACATTCCATCCAATGATGAAAGTCGTTGGTCCACAAGGAATCATCGCCTTAACAGCAGTTAATAAAACATTTAACTTAGCTGGTTTAGCTATGACAAATATGATTATCTGCGATCCAGAATTAAAAGAAAAATATGGACGTTACTTCAACTTACCATCTCCATTTGGTATTGCGGCTGTTATTGCAGCATACACTCAAGGAGCAGATTGGGTAGATGAATTAAATGCATACTTAGATGAAAATATTGATTATGTTATCAATTTCATTAAAGAAAAAATGCCTCGTGCAAAATGTTACCGTCCAGAAGGAGGATACATTATTTGGATTGATTTCTCAGGATATGGTTTAACTGATGAAGAAATCAAAGATCGTGTCTTCAATAAAGCACACTTAATCTTACAAGGTGGTTCAAACTTTGATTCAGGCACAGGACAACAATGGCAACGTGCTTGCTTACCATCTCCAAAATCAATGATCGTTGAAGCATTCGATCGTTTATACAAAGCATTTGAAGAATAATCCGTAAGGGTTATTCTTTTTTGATTACATACAAGATACAAATAAATCATCCCTTCATAGAAACGTTTTGTCACAACATTATTATCTTTCGTCAGTTGATAACATTTTTGTAATTTTAAAAATCATAGTTTCAATAATATTACAAAACACATTATTTCATATCGTAAAATATATAAACTATGGTAAAATAGAGTGAGAGAATAATTATAGGAGGACAATAATTTATGTTATTTGAGTCATATATAAAAAACATGTATCAAAGTCAATTATTTACACGTCAAGATGATACAAACAGAGCTTACTATTTTTCTTGTAGTGATTTTGAAGGATTACAAAGAACACCTTATTCTTTCAAATCTACTAAAGGTCATATTTTAAAGGGCTATTTCTATAGTTATGCAAACCCAATTGAAAACAGAATCATTGTTTTTGATCATGGATTTGGTGAAGGTCATCGTGCCTATATGAAAGAAATAGAAATGCTATGTAAACAAGGCTATTTAGTTTACTCTTATGACCACACAGGATGTATGGAATCTGGCGGAGAAAATTGTGGAGGATTATCTCAATCACTTGTTGATTTAAATAACTGCCTCACTTCCCTTAAATCAGACGAAAGATACAAGCATTATACATTTGCAGTCATGGGACATAGTTGGGGTGGATATTCATCATTAAATATTTCTAGACTTCACCCTGATTTATCTCACGTCGTAGTCTTAGCCGGACCTATCTCAGTGAAACAAATGATTAATCATAATTTTAAAGGATTATTATCAGGATACCGTTCTTGCATCTATGAATTAGAAAAAGCATCCAACCCACAATTTATTGATTATAGCGCAGTAACATCTTTAAAAAACACACAAGCAAAAGTGCTAGCAATTTATAGCGATAATGATCCATTAGTAAATAAAGAAATGCATTATGACGAGCTTACAAAACTACCAAATATCACCTGCCATTTAACAAAAAACAAAGGACACAATCCAAATTATACAATTAACGCTGTTAAGCTCCTAACAAAATATCAAAAAGAATTGGCTAAACAAACAAAGAAAAAGCAATTAGAAAATCTAGCAGAAAAAGAAGCATTTACTCAATTATTTGATTGGAATCAAATGACAGAACAAGACCCTGAAATTTGGGATATGATTTTTAAACACTTAGAAATGTAGTGAGGTTTATTTATGAAATACAATTTTGATGAAGTCATTGATAGAAAAAACGCAAAAAGAAGCTACTCTACAAAATGGGACGATAGCGCTAGAAAAGCTCGTAAATATGGTTTTGGTGAAACTTTCCCAGAAGACAAAATTTGCTTACAAACAGCAGATATGGATTTCAAAACAGCCCCAGCCATTATTGAAGCCATGAAAGAAGTTTCTGAACATGGCATTTACGGTTATTCTGCCATTAATGACGAATATAGAGATGCTGTATGTCATTGGTTCAAAACAAGACAAGATTGGGAATTTAATCCTGAAGACATCATGCATTGTAATGGTACTCACCCTGCACTTG
>JAFZDT010000113.1 GCA_017561055.1 Erysipelotrichaceae bacterium | reverse complement strand
GGCCAGTGGTATTAGGGCTATGCCCGAAAAAGAAAAACCACTAGCTAGGCTAGTGGATATTTATTATGAAGAAATGTTAAAATTTACATAGAGGTGAACGATAATGAAAATTTCAGAAGTAATTGCAAAAATGAAGGCGTATCATAAGGGAACAGTGAATGGTGTACCTATTGATGAAAGTAAAACAAGAGATAAAGTATTGTATGGTAATGTAGATCAAGAGTGTACAGGTATTGTGACTACGATTTATGCATCTGTGGATGTTGTTAAAGAAGCGATTGCTGCTGGTGCAAATTTGATTATTTGTCATGAAGCGTTGTTTTGGAATCATGGAGATCATCAAGAGTGGCTATTAGAACAAGGAAATAAAACATTCTTAGCTAAAAAGGAATTATTAGATTCAGGGAATATTGTAGTATGGCGTGATCATGATTATATTCATACAGGTATTCCTATGAAGGATGGTAGCTATGTGGATGGTATTTTCTATGGTGTAGCTAAGATGCTTGGTTGGGAAGATTATGTAGTTGGAGATAAAGAAAAGCCTCAAACATTTGTAATTCCTGAAAAGACAGCTGAAGAGGTTGGGAAAGAATGGATTTCTAAGTTCCATTTAAATGGTATTAAAGCGATTGGGGATTTACAAACAAAAGTACGTAAAGTTGCGATTCCTTTCCATATTATGGGACAATTTGATAATCAAGTGATTTCTAGAGTGGATCAAGAGGATAGTGATTGTTTGATTTGTATGGAATTAACAGATTTTACGGTTACTGAGTATGTTCGTGATAGTGCAATGTTGAATATTCCTAAGGCTATTTTAGCCATCGGTCATTTCAATGTTGAAGAACCAGGTATGGAGTATATGCTTACGTATTTAGATGAAGCATTGGGGGAACATATTCCAGCTAAATTTGTTCAAGCAACAGATATGTATCAATTTATTCATTAGTACTTCGTATGAAGTACTTTTTTTATGCATATAGTGTATGGGTGGTTTAGGTGAAATGGTGGAAACAGTATCTTTTAGGTATTTTTAGTTTGTGTGCTATGGTGCTATATGTACAAAGTGAAATGCCGGTGGTAAGTGTTTCGAGTACATATCAAAGAAGTATTCAATTGTATTATGTGAATGAAACAATGGATTTGTGTATGGTGGAAAAGCCATTTGTTTGTGCTAATACCATGGATTGTTTATTGAAGAGTTATACATCTATGGATGTATTGGAAGATGTAGTGATTGAGGATATGGTATTGGAAGAAGGAATGTTGGTTATGAGAGTTTCTTCTTTTTCTATTGCGTTGAGTAAGGAAAAGGAAGCATTGTTGATGTATTTACTACAATTTTCTGATGTAAATAAGGTGAAAATATATGTTGATGAAGAGTTATGGGATGGTGGAGTGTATGTTGATAGTAAGAAAGTAATTTCTAATCATTTTTCTACTTTTACAAGTGATTTATATATGAGTATGCCAGTGGTGATGTATGAGAATAATAGTGGAGTTGAAATTGTGAAAACGATACGTGTACCATATAGTTTGGAGTATAAGGATATTGTTCAATGGATGTTATATGTATATGATGAGCATTTACAAATAATTGATGAATGTCATGTGGTAGATGGATATATGTTGGTGTCTTTAAATGGGGAATTAAATGATATGAGTCATATTGAGAGTATGGGATTGAGTTTATTGTTACTAGAAGAAGTAAATGAAATCTCAATTTTACATGAACAAATTGAGATTTATCATAAAGTATATTGAGAATAAAAGTTTAGATGTGGTATAATCACGACGGTGATTTTTAATGAACATTGTGGTAGTAAGTGATAGTCATGGTCGTATTGAGGTGTTACAAGAAATCTTAGATAAACACCAAGATGCGAGTGCGTTTATTCATTGTGGTGATATTGAGTTGCCTACTGATTATTTTAATGAATATATAAAAGTTCGTGGTAATAATGATTACTATGGTGGATTAGAGGAAGAACGTGTGGTTTCTATTGGTGGTTTGAAGGTTTTGGTTACGCATTCTCATCAATATGTATATTATTCTCGTTTGGAATCATTAGCTAAGAAAGCAGATCGTTTGGGATGTCAACTTGTATGTTTTGGACATACACATGTATATCATGATAGTGTTGAAGAAGGTATTCATTTGGTGAATCCTGGTTCTTGTTGGCATAATCGTGATGGTCGTATGCCTAGTTATGCAGTGGTTCACTATGAAAATGGTGAAATTTCTGTTGAAAGAATGGAAGTATAATTACTGTCTTTATGACAGTTTTTTTATTGTGAAAAATATTAAAAAAATTCTTTTCTGTAGTGGTGTTTGGTGTTATAATAGCGCAGTTGAAAAGAAGGTGTAATATATGGAACATCAAAAGATTATTAACATTGCGGTGATTGCACACGTTGATGCTGGGAAGTCAACTTTGGTTGATGCGTTCTTAAATCAATCTGGTGTATTCCGTGATAATGAAGAAGTTGTTGAATGTATTATGGACAGTAATGATTTAGAAAGAGAACGTGGGATTACAATCTATTCTAAAAACTGTTCAGTAAGTTATAAAGATTATAAGATTAATATTATTGATACACCAGGCCATGCGGATTTCTCTAGTGAAGTTGAACGTATCATTAAAACAGTAGATACCGTTATTTTATTAGTAGATTCTAGTGAAGGACCTATGCCTCAAACACGCTTTGTATTACAAAAATCTTTGGAATTGGGATTACGTCCTATCTTATTAATTAACAAGATTGATAAGAAAGACCAAAGAGCAGATGAAGTTGTGGATTTGGTTTATGACTTGTTCTTGGATTTAAATGCGAGTGATGAACAATTGGATTTCCCAATTTTATATGGTGTTGCTAGACAAGGTATTGTTAAGCGTAATATTACCGATCCAAATGAAGGTATTATGCCTTTATTTGAAACAATTGTAGAACATGTTTCTGAGTATCCTAACTATGATGAAGAACCATTGCAAATGCAAGTGTCTTCTTTAGCGTATGATGACTATATTGGTCGTTTAGGTATTGGGCGTGTATATCAAGGTACTTTACGTGCTGGGGAAACAGTTGTGGTTTGTAAGGCGGATGGTAGTGTAGTTCGTCGTCAAATTAGCCAAATGTTTGTGTATAAGGGATTGAGTCGTATTCCTGTAAAAGAAGCACAAAGTGGTGAAATTGTTATTTTAGCGGGTATTAGTGATATTTCGATTGGTGAAACGATTTGTAATGTGGATAAACCTTTACCAATGCCAATGATTCATATTGAAGAACCAACCTTAAGTATGAATTTTATGGTAAATACTTCACCATTTGCTGGTCAAAGTGGTAAATATGTAACTAGCCGTAATTTAAAAGAACGTTTAGAAAAAGAATTAGAAGTCAATGTTGGATTAAAAGTTGAAGAGTGTGATACAACGGACCGTTTTAAAGTGAGTGGTCGTGGAGAATTGCATTTAACAATCTTAATTGAAAACATGCGTCGTGAAGGGTATGAGTTGGCAGTTAGTAAGCCTGAAGTTGTGATTAAGGTAATTGATGGTGAAAAGTGTGAACCTGTTGAACAAGTGATTGTACAAGTTCCTAGTGAATATTCTGGAAGTGTTATTTCTAAGATGAGTTTACGTAATGCTTTAATGGTGGATATGAATGAGGAAAATGATTTTACAACTATGGAGTTTGTGGCAGCTACTCGTGCATTAATTGGATATCGTAGTGAGTTTATTAATGATACTCGTGGTGAAGGTACAATGATTCGTCGTTATAAGGGGTATGAACCATATAAGGGTGAAATCACAGGACGTCCTAATGGAGTAATGATTTCAAATGCGACTGGTGAAGCAATGACATATTCTATCTTTAACTTACAAGAAAGAGGTCAATTCTTTATTGGAGCTCAAGAAAAAGTATATGAAGGTATGATTGTGGGTATTAATGCTCGTGATATGGATATGGAAGTCAATCCGACTAAGAATAAGAAAGCCACTGCTGTTCGTAGTAGTGGAAATGATGAAGCGATGCGCTTAGTACCACCTAAACAATTAACATTGGAATATGCATTAGAGTTTATTAATGATGATGAATTAGTGGAAATTACTCCAGATAATATTCGTTTGCGTAAGAAGTATTTAACAAGTATTGAACGTAGACAAGCATATCGTGATGCGAAAGCTTTAGAAGAATAAATTGTATTTATTCTTCTTTTTTTGTCGAAAAAATGAAGAGGTATCTTTTCTTTGGTAATATAGATGTGGTGAAATTATGCAAGATGTCGAATATGGTTATCAAGCAATGAAAGAAGTTTTTAATGTATATCGTTGTATGCTTAATTATAAAGTGGATAGGCTTGTGGTTGATCGCATAATTGAAGTGGTATTGTGTCGTTTGCCTATGGATATGCGAGGGGTAATTGATGATGTTATGTGCTTAGAATATGAGGATGCGATTTTACAATTACAAGGAGTTTTTAAAGATGAGGGAAATCTTGATTATTTACATGGTGATGAGAATGTGGTGTTTAAAATATTGTTTATAATAGAAACTTATTTTTATGCAAGTAGTGTTTATTGTTTCTTTTTGATTATAATAGTATTAAAGAAAGAAAATTTATATAGTTGTATATATCTATTTCAACCGAAGTGGTTGAAGTTGTTGGATGTGAAAGAGGATTTAGTACATAAGTTTTTAACTTGGATAAAACAACAATTGTCTAAAGAGGTTGAAATGGTTGTGGATGATCAAAGATTATTGGAGTATTATCCTTTTTTACATAAAGAACAGGTGTCTTTTTATTTAGAACATCGAGAAAGTTATTGTTATTATACGATTCAACAATATATGAAGTATAATGATGTATGTTATGAGACTAGTAGAATGCATTTAGAACAATTGGTTCATTTGGGTTGGTATGTAAAGAAAAAAGTTGGTAAGAAGTTTGTGTATAGTAGGAGTGTTGAGTATGAAGTTTAAAGGGATTGTGTATCATGAATTTCCAAAAGCCATGTATGTTCACGTGCCTTTTTGTGCAAGTATTTGTGCCTATTGTGATTTTGCTAGAGTGAAATATACAAGTGTTTTATTTGATAAATGGTTAGCTGTGATTCGCAAAGAGCTTGATTGTGTTAGTGCTAATGAGATGCGTACGATTTATATTGGTGGAGGAACGCCAAGTTCTTTATCTATTGAGCAGTTAGATGTCTTTTTAGGCTTGTTGGATCGTTTTAGTGGAGTAGAAGAGTATACCATCGAAGTGAATCCTGAAACGTTATCTTTGGAAAAATGTATGATGTTGAAGAAACATGGCATTAATCGTATTTCGATGGGAGTGCAATCGTTTCAGTCCCATTTATTGAAGATGATGGATCGTAAGCATTGTATTGATGATATTATGCAGTGTTTAGCTTGGTTTAAAGAGGTT
>JAFZDT010000112.1 GCA_017561055.1 Erysipelotrichaceae bacterium | reverse complement strand
AGTGGGCTATATTCAGTAGTGCCTACTAGTGAATATCAGCGCAAACGTAGAGAAGCAGAAAAGAAAGCCGAAGAAGCAGCAACTATAAACAACGTAGTTGATCCAATTTTATTTGAGCAAATGATGGAATCAATGTTTTATTTGCAGACTTCTCATAGAACGATGAAAGGATGGGAACCTAACTCATACTATACAAAGATCGTTCCGGTAAACCCTGACCATTTAGAAATTGTACCAAATGATAAATTTAACATGCTATCGCCAGATTCAAAATTCTACAATGAGAATTATGACTATAATTCAAATGAATTTTATCAACCGAAATCGTTTGCTACAGAAGACTTTATTGACGACAATGGTAAGAAGGTAAAGAAAGGCCAACGTCTTTACGATAATAGCAATGCATACAAAAGAATTCAGTCTAATGATAAAAAGAAAGCTTTGTATGATGAAATTCTTTCAATAATGGAAGAATCTAACAACTATTATTCAAATAGAACCTTTATGAATAAGTATAAATTACCACAAATAGATGGTTCTACTTTGCGCTACATGAAAGGTAAAGGCGTTCTTTCTGGATTATGGTCTAAAATTTCGTCATATTTTGGTAGAAGAGTAGATGATGTCGGTATCAAAGAAGAAGCATCTACTGCTCCAGACGGTCAAAAACTTAGTATGATTCCTCAATATTTTACACAAGATTTGGACGATCCTAGTACAATTAGTGCAGATTTAATTGGTATTGTTATGGAATACTATCAATCAGCTGTAAACTTTGATGAAAAAAACAAAATAAAAGCAAAAGCTGAAACAATAAAATCAATATTAAGTAGAAAAACTTATAAAAAAACAAGTTTTGGTAAGCAGGAAAACGTACAAGGTGTTAAAACACAAATCTATCAAATGGCAGATTCTTTTATGGATATGCATATTTATGGAATGCAAAGTAAAGCGATTAAATGGAACTTGTTTGGACGAGAAGTAGACATAACCAAAACAGTAAAATTATTAGGATCATTTGCTACTGCTGTCAATTTGATGATGAATTACGCCGTTGCTGCAACAGGTATGTTTACCAGTGGTTATCAAATGTTAGTACAATCTGTTGTAGGCCGTTATTGGGATGGACATGATACTTTAAATGCTATGAAATTCTTTGTAACAGACATGTTCTGGACAGGTATTAGAAACATTGGTAATCGTCATTATAAGAGTAAACAATGGGCTTTAATGGATTTATTTGGTGTAGGTAGCGAATTAAATACTTTATGGAAAAATAGTAATCACAATGGTATTGTATCTGCTCTTGTTAGAAGACTTGGTTGGTGGGGTATGACTATTTCTGACTATTGTACCAAAGGATAGATTCTTGATGCAATTCTTTATAATTTTAAATATGTAAATGGAGAATTTATAAGCAAAGAAGACTATTTAGATAAATATGGTAGAACCGATAAAACCAAATCAAAATGGCGTACCTATAAAAGTGCAATGGATAGTATTGAATTCAAAAACGGCAAAGTTAGAACAATAGACCCTTCTATGCAATCTGCTTGGGAAAAGGCGATGCCTGTAATTGGTGATACGGCTAGATCACTTGCCTACGCTTCAGATGGTCAGTTAACACCTTTGCAAAAGGCACAATTTACTATGAATGCCTTTGGTGGATTAGTCATGATGCATCGTCAATATCTTCCTGTTGTGTTATCTGAACGATTTACTTTAGAATATCAATATGATCCAAATCTTCGCAGACACAGAGAAGCGATTATGCAAACAATTTGGAGATTTATTTCTTCTATTTATTCAGATAGAAAGGAATTAGGATTGCTCAAAGCAATATCAAGTAATTGGGGTAAGTTTAAGAATGATAAGGTTGCTAGATTTAATTTAAAACAGGCTTCTTTTGAAGCAGCAATGTTATTGTATGTATTACCTCAAATGACTGCATTTATGATTAGAGAAGCAGACGAAGATGATGAATCATGGTGGAAAAAATTCTTTGCATATGTAATGATGCGTGTTCAATTTGAATCTGGTTCACCATATAACCCAATGGACCTATATAATACTATTAAAACTCCAACACCAGCATATGGACCATTTGATAATTTAAATAATTTATTTTCATTATCATATGAAACTGTAAGAAAATTAATAGCTGGTGAAGATTTATCTGAAGAAGAAATCAAAAAAGGTGCATATAAAGATAAATCTCAATTATTTAAAACTTTAATGAAAGTAACACCTCTTAAAAATCCATATGAACAAATTATGGGTATTGAAGATAAAATGCGTTACTATCAAAATCAAATTATGAAAGAAGAATTTGAAGAAATAGATTAAAAATAAAAGCCTAGGAGTAATTTCCTAGGCTTTCTTTGTTTAGAGTTTTCGCAAATGTAACAACATCCAATATATTATTGAAAGTATTACCAATATAAGTATTATAATGTATAGCTATCTGACATATTAAATTCTTACTTAGAGCTTTACTACCAAGTACTTTTAATAAGTCGAATTCAGTTTTAAATTTTTTATCAATTTTAATAAAATAAATAGTATATAATATATTGTTAATCATTTGATAATCTTTAAATCCTACAAAATTTTCAAATTCTTCATCTCTTCGATTATCAATGT
>JAFZDT010000111.1 GCA_017561055.1 Erysipelotrichaceae bacterium | reverse complement strand
CGTTTTGTTACAAGTCATCCTTGGGATTTTACACAAGAAATGATTGATGTGATTGCGAAATATCCAAATATTATGCCTTATATTCATTTACCAGTACAATCTGGTAATACTCAAGTATTAAAGTTAATGGGTAGACGTTATACAATTGAAGAATATAAAGATTTATTCAATCGTATTAAAGCTGCGATTCCTCATTGTGCATTTACTACAGATATTATTGTAGGTTTCCCTAATGAAACAGATGAACAATTTGAGGATACATTGAAGATTGTAGATGAGTGTCAATATGATGCGGCATTTACGTTTATTTACTCTCCTAGAGAGGGTACTCCAGCTGCTCGTATGGTTGATACTACGCCATATGAAGTTAAGGAAGTTCGTCTAAAGAGACTTATTGAAAAAGTCGCTTTCTATGCGAATCAAAATAATCAAA
Source organism: Erysipelotrichaceae bacterium (assembly GCA_017561055.1). Taxonomy (GTDB): domain Bacteria; phylum Bacillota_I; class Bacilli_A; order Erysipelotrichales; family Erysipelotrichaceae; genus RGIG4607. Next base: position 9,506 of record JAFZDT010000111.1, on the reverse strand, counting down.
AATACGTCGGTAGAATCGAAAAAGTTTTAGTCGATGGTCCTTCTAAGAAGAACTCTGAAGTATACAGTGGATATACAGAGTCACAAAAATTAGTTAACTTTACTTGTGATAAGAGTGTTCAAGTTGGAGATATTATCGAAGTTGAAATTATTGAAGCTAAGAGTTGGACGTTAACCGGAAAACAAGTGTAAGACCTATCTATATGACAGGTCTTTATTTTTGTGGTATACTAAATAAATAAAAGGGGGTTTTTATAATATGAGTCAAGTTAAAGTATTTGCACTTGGTGGTTTAGATGAATCTGGTAAAAATCTTTTTGTAGTAGAAGTTGATAATTCTATTATTGTGATTGAAGCTGGTTTGAAGTATCCTGATGCGGATCAATTGGGTGTAGAAGTTATTATTCCTGATTTTTCATATTTGATTGAAAACCAAGATCGAGTAAAAGGTATTATTATTACGCATGCACATGATGATGTCATGGCTGCTTTACCATACTTATTAAAACAAATTAATATTCCTGTATATACAACGCCGTTAACTGCAGAGTTAATTTCCAATATGGCACATAAGGAAGGTTTACGTAATATTAAAATTCATCGTGTTAAACGTTCTGGTGAGTTTAAAATTGGTAACATTAAAGTTCGTTCATTTGGTGTTACGCACTCTATTGCGGATGCTTTTGGGGTTGCGATTGATACTCCACAAGGCTATGTTGTATATTTAGGTGAATTTATTATTGATTATGATATTCGTGAAGAGTCTTTTATGTGTAATATTTCAGATTTAGCTGAAATTGGTAAAAAGGGTGTATTATGCTTATTAACAGAGTCTTGTTATGCGGATCGTAAAGGTCATACTTCTCCTAGTCATCGTATTAAAGATTATATTTCTACACCTATGGAAGATGCGCCTGGTCGTATAATTATTACGGCATATCATCAAAATTTCTATCGTTTTATGGAAATTGTTGAAGTGGCTTGTCGTTTGAATAAAAAGATTTATATCTATGATGATGGTTTAAAAGAATTAATTCGTTTAAATGAACGTTTGGGTTATTATCGCATTCCTATGGGAGTAGAATTACCGAGTAGTTCATTTAGAAATGATTTAGATGACATTATCATTTTAATTACGGGTAATGGTCATAAAGTGTTTAGAACAATGAATCGTATTGCAATGAAAGAAGATAGTAAAGTTGAATTGCGTGAAAATGATACGATTATTATTGCATCTCCAATTGTTCCAGGTACTGAAATTGAAGCTGGAATTATGGAAAATGAATTGTATAAAGAAGATGTGAATATCATAACTTTAAATTCTAAGAAGGTATTAAGTATGCATGCCTCTGGTGAAGATTTAAAGATGATGATGTATTTATTTAGACCTAAATATTACATTCCAATTAAGGGTGAATATCGTCAGTTGATTTCTAATGCGAATATTGCGACGATGATGGGATTGACACCGGATAAGATTGTTATCTTAGATAATGGTCAAGTTGCTTTGTTTGATGATGGAAATTTAAAATCTTGTTCTCAAGAAATCAATTTAGAAGAAGTTTTAATTGATGGTGATGATAACTTAGATGTTACTGGATATGTATTAAGGGATCGTGAAACATTGAGTACTGATGGGGTTATTGTTGTTGGTATTGTATGTAATTTCCAAACAAAAGAAATTATTGGCGGACCAGATGTACAATCTCGTGGGGTATTCTATTTAAAGGATGCGGATTATATTGTTAAAAATATTGCGGATATTATGATGAATACAATTACTGAAAATGTTAAAAATGGTATTTATGATAATATGAGTACGCGTATGGAAGCAAGAGAACGTATTCAAAAGTATGTATTAAAGGAAACAGGTAAACGTCCAATGATTTTACCTGCAATTATTGAAATTAATGTAGTTGAAGAATAGAAAGGATTTTTATGGCAAAACACAGAAAGAAGAAAAAATCAGAATCTCTTGAACAAGAAATCTTCTTATATATCTATGCCATTATTATGATTACTGTATCTTTGATTGGTATTATGAAAAGTGGTTTTCTTGGTGCATTGTTAGCTAATGTAATGACCTTTTTGTTCGGTACGTATTATGCAGTAGTTTTTGCATTGATTTTACTTGCTGGGGTGTATATTATTTTTAGAAAACAATTGCCAGAATTAAAGTCTAGAATGTATTTAGGCATTAGTTTTATCTTAATTGCTTTACTATTATGGACAGCGATTCCTGAAAGTAAAGTAATTGGTAAAGAAGCTTTTCAAATGTTCTGGAATAATGGAATTCTTGTATTAAAAGGACAAGAAGCATTACTTCAAGGTGGTTTGTTTGGTGCTTGTTTGTATTTTGTAACATCAAGTTTAGTGGATGTTACAGGTACTTGGGTAGTGATTGTTGCTTTATTTGTTTTAGCAATCTTATTATTAATTGATCGTAAGTATTTTTCTGATTTGAAGGGCCGTATTCAATCTCTTTTCCATCAACCTAAAAATAAAAAGGCTAAGAAGCCTGCAAGAAAGGTTGTTGTTGAAGAAGAGGATTACGAAGAACCTGAAATTGAGTTTATTAATATTACCTCTAAAGTACCTCAACAAGGAGCTTTTGTAATTGAAGAAGATGAAGAGGAAGAATTGTTTGTTGAGGAAGAAGTAAAGGTGGAAGAACCTGTTGTTGAAGTTAAAAAAGAGGAAACAACAGATGAAAAAGCACCATTACCTCAAACACAACGTTATGATGATTATTCAGATTATAAATTACCAACTCTTGCGAAAATGTTGGATCGTGCAGTACAAACAAAGAGTCGTAATAATGAATTAGCTGCGAAGACTAAAGGTAAACAATTGGTTGATATTTTAGCGCAGTTCTCAATTCCTACAACTTTAGTGGAAACTATTATTGGTCCAGCTGTAACAAAGTTTGTTATTAAGCCAGATGTTGGTGTTAAAGTAAATAAGATTTTAAATTTACAAGACAATATTAAAATGGAATTAGCTGCGAAGAATATTCGTATTGAAGCGCCTATTCCTGGAAGAAATGGGGTAGGGGTGGAAATTCCTAATATTGAAAATACTATGGTTAAAATGCGTGAGTTATGTGATTTAATTCCTGCTGATAAAAAAGATAAGAAGTTATTGGTCGTATTAGGTAAGGACTTATTAGGTAATCCAGTGTATTGTGAATTGGATCGTATGCCACACTTATTAATCGCTGGTTCTACAGGTAGTGGTAAGTCTGTATGTATGAATTCTATTATTTGTTCATTATTATTACGTACAACTCCTGCGGAATTGAAGATGTTATTAATTGACCCTAAGAAGGTTGAATTTACGATGTATCATAAGGTACCTCATTTAATTGGTCCAGTTATTTCAGATAGTAAAGAAGCGGCTAGAGCTTTAGAAATTATTTGTACTCGTATGGATCAACGTTATGATACATTCTCTAAATTAGGTGTTCGTAAAATTAGTGAATACAATGACTATGTGAAAAAGCATCCTGAAGCAAATTTAAAAGCAATGCCATATATTGTAGTTATTATTGATGAATTAGCGGATTTAATGAATGTAGCTGGTAAAGAAGTGGAAGGATATATTCAACGTATTACACAATTGGCACGTGCTGCAGGTATTCATTTAGTTGTTGCGACACAACGTCCAAGTACGGATGTTATTACTGGTACTATTAAAAATAACGTACCTTCTCGTATTGCGTTTGCTGTATCAAGTGGAATCGATTCTCGTACAATTTTAGATCAAGTTGGTGCTGAACGTTTATTAGGTTATGGAGATATGTTATATGTACCAATGGGTGAATCTAGTCCAATGCGTGTTCAAGGAGTATATGTATCTGATCAAGAAGTGGAACGTATCACTAATTATGTATCAGAACAAGCAAAACCATTCTTTGATGATGCGTTTGTCATCTTAGATGAGCCATCTGAAAATAGTGGCTTTAGAAATACTCCTCAAGATCCAATGTATGATGAAGTTGTAAAGTTTGTAGTTATGGAACAAAAAGCTAGTACTTCTTTATTGCAAAGAAGATTTGGTTTTGGATATAACCGTGCTGCTAAAATCATTGATATGTTACAACAAGAAGGTGTTATTGGTCCTGCTCAAGGAAGTAAGCCTCGTGAAGTGTTTGTGAAATCACTTGAAGAATAGGAGGGTCTATGAAGAAAATATTCCTATTATTATGCTGTGTATTAATGTGTTTATCTTTGTGTGGATGTGAACAAGTTACTAAAAAGCCAGAAGGTGAAATTGCGTATATTGGCTATTACAATAATGATGATGGACCTGGGTATTTAGAAGCGATTACTCGTGCACTAGAAGATTATACGGTTAGTGCATCTAAACAATATACAGCGTATCAATTACGTGATGTAAAAAGAGATACTTTTATTAACACTATTGATTTAGCAATTAAAACAGGTGCGAATACATTTGTAATTCCTTATGATTTTTTTGCTGTTTTATTAGAAGTGCATGCAAATTATCCTGAATGTAAGTTTATTGTTTTAGATACTTATATTGATGAAACAGTATTAGGAGATGTTAAAAATGTGTATTCTGCAAGTTTTAATCCGTATGAAACAGGTTATATTGCTGGATATATGTTAGCAAACGAAAACTATGATAGCTTTGGTTATGCTTCTAATTTCTCTAATAAAGTAGAAGAACGATATATTAGTGGTATTTTACAAGGGTTGGAAGATGCTTGTGAGACAATTGAAGTTGTTGAAGTTGTAAATAATAAAGAAAATATTTCTAAAAAAGCAGTTAATTTCTATGTTTATGATTTTGAAAATGTAAAGTTTGAAGATATTCAAACAGATGTTGCTTTAGCTTTCCAAACAAAAGTTGATGTATTCTTCTATTTAGGAAATGCTTTATATGAAGTAATTGAGGATTATACGTATCGTTCTGGTTTTGAGTATGTTGCATATGTTGCGAATGATCGATCTAGTGAAAATGATGTAATTACTATTCGTATTGATTATTCATCATTATTGAAAGCAGCTTTAAGTTACTTAGATAAAACGAATAATGCTGAAACTAATATGATGTTTGGTATCTATGATGGGGTACAATCCATTGATTATGATATGAATTATTTGAAATTATCTTCAGAGCGTTTGTATATGGGATTACGTGATCGTATTACTACAAATGATTTGGTGTTATTGGATGATGATTCCATTACTTGGGATAAATTAAAATTAAAGAATGTGAAAGTGGAAAAGGTTAGTGAATAATCTTTTCCATTTTTATATTACAACTTGACATATCAAGTTGGTGCGCGTATATAATTAAGTATAAGAGGAGGTTTTCTTATGATAGAAAAACTTAAAGGCGGTATTATAATTTCTTGTTATGCTGGTAATGATTATCCAGGTGATATTAATCCTGAGATGGCTAATCCAACAGCAATGGCTTATGTAGCGAATTCTTGTGTTGCGGGAGGTGCAAGCGCAATTCGTACAAACTGGGCAAATTTAAAGGCAATTCGTGAAATGGTTGATGTGCCTGTTATTGGTATTCATAAAGTTGCACATCCAGAAATTCCATATGATTTCCGTATCACACCAACAATGAAAGAAGTGGATATGTTGGTTAAAGATGGTGCTGATGCGATTGCGATTGATGGTACAATGCGACCACGTTATGATGATTTAACATTAGAAGAATTTATTCATCAAATTAAGGAAAAATATCCTAATTTAATTGTTATTGCGGATATTTCTACTGCTGAAGAAGGTATTAAAGCCTATAGTTATGGTGCAGATATGGTTGGTACAACATTATCTGGTTATACACCATATAGTAAAAATCCTATCGTATTTGGAACTATTCCTACACCAGATCCAGATTATGACATCATTAGAGAATTAAAAGCAAATGGTGTTGAACATATTGTGGCAGAAGGTCGTTATAGTAAAGGTGAACATTTAGTAAAAGGTTTTGAAGCTGGTGCAACAACAATTGTAGTGGGTACTTCAATTACTTCACCTAAGAAAATTGTACAATCATTATTGTATGATGCTGAACAGTCAAAGGGGAACTAAACATGGAAGCTTGGGAACGTTATTTTGAAAAGGAACTTGAAATTGTACAAAAAGTAAGAGATACACAAGTTGAAAATATTAAAAAAGGTGCAGAATTAATTGCGGATTGTTATGAAAAGGGTGGTATTGTTCGTATCTTTGGATGTGGACATTCACACTTAATTTCTGAAGATGTATTCTGGCGTGCAGCTACTTTAGGGAATGTACATGCAATTTTAGAACCTAGTGTTAGTGGTATGTCTGAAATTACAAAAGCTGGTAATGTAGAAAGTTTAGAAGGCTATGGTCAAATGATCGTGGATTATCATAAAGTACAAACACCAGATATTATGATTTGTATTTCTAACTCAGGTAATAAAGCAGTTGCGATTGATGTTGCAAGAACTTGTCAAGAAAGAGGAATTCCAACGATTGTTATGACCAATGTTGCGTATTCTGAATATTTAAAACCAAAACATAGTACAGGTAAGAAATTAAAAGATTTTGGTGATGTAGTTATTTCTAACTGTTCTGAAATTGGTGATAGTGCGATGGAAATTGAGGGATTTGATATTCCAGTTGGATCTACTTCATCTATTCCATTCCTATTTATTCAAAACTCTATGTTTGCGTATGCGGTTGAATTATTAGTAAAACGTGGTATTCAACCAGATGTATATTTGAATGGAAGTTTAAAAGCGAACTTTGCAGATCGTGTAAATAGTCATAATGGCTATATTGTTGATAAATATCATAGTCGTATTCGTAACTTATAATGAAGACGGGTTTTATAACCCGTTTTTTTGCAAAAGATCTAGAATCAGTATATAATGCTTTAAAACGTGTTTGTTGGTTATACTAATGATATTGGAGGTTAGATATATGCGTAAAATACAATTGAATCATGGTGTTTGTTTGCATATTGAAAATACAAATAAATTTAAAGATGTTACCGTTTCGGTACGCTTTTTGACACCATTTACTAAACAGTGTCCTACTTTACGTTCACTATTAGGAATGATGTTAGTCGATCGTACAAGTACATATGATACAAAGTTAAAACTGCAAAAACAGTTAGATTATTTATATGGTGCGAATTTGTATTATAAAGTTACAGGTTATGGTAAGGGTCATGTATTAGAAATTAAATCTCAAGTATTAAATGAACGTTATACAAAACAATCGTTATTAAAAGAACAATTTGAATTGTTATATGAAGTTCTTGAAAAACCATTATTAAATGAAACGACTTTTCAAGAGGCGAAACGTATTTTAAAAGAGAAGTTTGAACGTTTGTTGGATACACCATCTTCTTATGCTTCTAAAAAGTTATTGGAAGAAGGAGCTAAAGGGGATACATTAAGTATTCATGCGGCGGGTGATTTGGATGTAATTGAAAAAGTAACTTTAGAAGATGTTAAAAATGAATATACTGGTTTATTACATAAGAATCAAATTGATATCTTTGTTATTGGTGATGTAAATGAAGATGAAGTAATTGCGTTATGTAATGAATATTTTCATTTTACTAGCAATCAAGAATTTGAAAGTTTCTACAAAATTCAATTACAAGAATATGCAATGTCTAGTGAGAAAAAGGATATTCAACAATCTATTTTATCAGTATTGTATCGTACAGGTATTACGATTCAAGATGAAGATTATTGGACATTACGTGTATTAAATGGTATGTTTGGGGCTTTCCCAACTTCTTATTTATTCCAAGAAGTTCGTGAAAAACGTAGTTTGTGTTATTCTATATATTCTTCTATTATTGCATATGATGGAGCGTTGGTTGTACAAACGGGTATTGATGTTGATAAGGTAGATTTAGTTTTATCGTTAATTCAAGAGCAATTACAACGTTTACAAAAGCATGAGTTTACTGATGAATTAGTAGTGACAACGAAAGAAATGTTGAAGAATGGTTTATTAACAATTGAAGATAGTGTATCAAGTTTGATTGGGTTAGGATATCAAAATCGCTTGTTACATAAAAATCAATCTTTAACTGATTTTATTGCAGGTATTGATCAAGTTTCTAGTGATGATTTGGTTCGCGTAGCCAATCAATTACAGTTACAATATACATTTGTATTAGAACAGGAGAATGTGAATGAGGAAGAGTTATAATGAACGTTATGATGAGACGTTTTATGAAGAAACGTTAAATAATGGTTTACAAGTCGTTGTTTGGCATAAACCGAATTTTCAAAATTCGCATTTTCTATTTGCGACACCTTATGGTTCATTACACTTTGAAGAAGTAGATAAAGAGGGTAATGCTATTACTTTTCCAAGTGGAATTGCCCATTTTTTAGAGCACAAAATGTTTGAAAGTGAACAAGGCGATGTAATGGAACAATTCTCTAAATTAGGAGCGAATGTAAATGCATTTACATCGTATAATGAGACTGTGTATTACTTTTCTACAACAAGTAAAGATGTAAAAGAAGAAGTGAATTTATTATTAGACTTTGTACAAGATTTACATATTAGTGAAGAATCAGTTGAAAAAGAGAAGGGTATTATTATTCAAGAATTGAATATGTATATGCAAATGCCAGATACTCGTTTGTTGTTTGAATCTTTTAAGTCTATGTATCATTATCATCCGTTAAATATGGATATTGGTGGTAGTGCTGAAACAGTATCTAGTACAACAGTAGAAGATTTAAGAAGTTGTCATGCCATTCATTATCATCCAAAACAAATGCTTTTTATTGCGATTACTTCATTAGATCCACAAGAAGTAATGGATATGGTAAAAGATAATCAAAGTCAAAAAGAATTTGCAAAGCCAATGGATGTATTTACAAAAGATTTTAAAGAGCCAAAAGAAGTTTGTCGTAAAGACTTTAGTTTACCAATGGATGTAACTTGTCCGAAAAGTTCTATTGCTTATAAATTACAACCATATGATGGCTCTATAAAAGCTAGAGTGAAAGCAGAATGGGCAATTCGTTTCTTATTAGAAAGTTATTTTTCGAATTTAAATGATGATTATCAAAGATGGTTGGATGAAGGAATCATTAATGATTTCTTTGGCTATGAAATTGATTTTGGTAAGGATTATGCGTTCTTATTGTTCTATGCAGAAATGGAAAAAGATGAATTGCAATTATTTATTCAAAGACAATTAGAGATTATGAATGAAACATTCATGAATGAGGATATTTTAGAACAAATCAAACGTCGTTATTATGGTATGTATGTTCGTATATTTGATAATCAAGAAAGTATTGGTATCAACTATATTCGTAATGCATTTTTGGATATGAATATGTATGACATATTAGAAATTATTGAATCAATTACATTAGATGATATTTTACAAGCTTGGAAGAGTTTGGATCTATCGAATTATTGTATAACTGAAATTTTTAATAAAAATGAGTAAAGTAGGCATTTATTGTCTACTTTTTTTGTATATAAATATCAATATATGTGT
>JAFZDT010000110.1 GCA_017561055.1 Erysipelotrichaceae bacterium | reverse complement strand
GGCATGACTTATGTTGAAGCTTTACAAAAAGCCATTACAGATATTCCATTTATCATGAATGCTGATATTGGACACGTTAGTCCAAAAATGACCATGATAAATGGCGCCATCATGACACTACAAGCCAAAAATAAAAAAGGTAATATCACCTTTACTTTAGAATAAAAAAGAATCACACAGTATAATATTAAGGAGGAAATAACATGTCAAATATTTTAAAAACTGTCGAAGATGCAAAGAAAGACATTCTTGAAATCCTTCAAGAAAACAATTGGAAAGAACTTATGTGTACTACACCTAAAGGCACCTATGTAAATCCATATTTAGAAGAACACGTAGTTGTTGTCTCTGCAAAACTTGCTCCAACTGGAATCTTTGCAACAGAAGAATTTTGTGACCAATTACTAAAACAAGCAATCATCGAAAATATGGATAACCTTGCAAATTTTGTTATCAAAGGAGTTCCAATGAAGATATTTACAAGCGAACATAAGGAAAACATTGGCCTTGTTGTTCAAGTGACTCCAGACAACGAAATCACTAAAACACCTACACATAAAACAGCGCTATTTGTTTCAAAACACAAAGAATCAAAAGCTGGATTTTATGTTTCAATGTTTACACCTATCCTATAAAAACCAAAGTAATATTAGATTAGGAGACTCTTATGGAATTAGCAATTTTAGATTGGATACAAGAAATCTTTCGTAGTCCTATCATGGACACCATTATGAAATTTATTACTTCTTTGGGATATGAAGGCTATCTATATTACTTAATGATTATCGCCTTATTAATACCAAAGAAAACTAGAAAAGTAGGTCTTATCTTAGGTATTGCCATCCTATTTAACTGGATATTAGCTAACCTAACTTTAAAACCATTGGTAGCACGTGTACGTCCATACAATGTGAATACAGCAATTGATATAATCATTCATAAACCAAGTTCCTATTCATTCCCATCTGGGCATACAGCACAAGCATTTACTGCCGCATTTGCTTTCTTATTTGCGAAAAGCAAACTTACTAAACCAATGTTTATTCTTGCAATACTTATCGGATTTAGTCGCTTATACTTCTATGTACACTATCCAACCGATGTATTAGGTGGAGTACTAACAGGATGTTTATCTGCATATTTAGCTTATATTACAATTAAAAGTATCGAAAAGAAAATGGTGAAATCACATTAGATTTCACCATTTATTCTAATTCCCCATCATAATCAATAATGCCACCAATTTCATAGATTTTAGTATATCCTAAATCCACTAGTTTACTCGATGCTTGTTTACTACGATTTCCACTTCTACAGTAGATAAAAATAGTATCTTCTTTATCTAACTCACTTGGTGCACTTACAATACTTTCATTAGGAATATTAATCGCACCTGGAATATGTCCATCATTATATTCTTCGATGGTTCTTACGTCAACTAATACATAATCATTCATATCTTCCATCATTGAAAATGCTTCATCCATTGTTATACTTTGATAATTATTTTGACTACTACATCCAAACAATAACAACATCAGTATCACCATCACTTTCTTCATATCTTTCACCTACCTATATGTCAGTATGTTTTCTCACTTTATGTTTATACCTAGTATACCATAGAAAAAGGACAAGAGACTTCTCTTGCCCTATATGTATTAACGATTTTTAAAGTAGTTGACACCAGCTTCAAATAATTGTTGATCCATTTCTCCGTAAATATTCTTATTACGATTATCCCCTTGACGTTCACTATGCGCCATCTTACCAAGTACTCTACCATCTCTAGATACAATACCTTCAATTGCACACATAGAACCATTTGGATTATATGGAGAAACCATTGTAGGTTGTCCCATTTCATCTACATATTGTGTAAATACTTGTCCATTCATGAATAATTCTTCAAGAACATATTCAGGAGCTACGAAACGACCTTCACCATGACTAATAGGAACACGGTGAATATCACCAACATTTACATTTGTTAACCAAGGAGACTTCACAGAACAAATACGTGTTTCCACCATTTGTGATAAGTGACGACCAATTGTATTGAATGTTAATGTCGCATCTGTTTCATCCATATCTTTAATATAACCATAAGGTAATAAACCTAATTTAATTAATGCTTGGAAACCATTACAAATACCAATCATTAAACCATCACGATTTTCTAATAAATCTGTAATTGCATCTTTAATGCTTGGATTACGTAATACTGTCGCAATAAATTTACCAGAACCTTCTGGTTCATCTCCTGCAGAGAATCCACCAGGAATCATAACAATTTGTGCCTTACGAATCGCAGATTCTAATTGTTGCATAGATTCCTTCAACATTTCTTCTGTCTTATTACGAATCAATACTAATTCAACAGTAGCACCTGCTTTTTCAAATGCACGTTTAGAATCATATTCACAGTTTGTACCTGGGAATACTGGGATTACTACATTTACTTCATCATATGTTTGTTTAGCCACAAGTGATGAACGTTTATAACAATCTTTAACAATCACTTCATTTGTAGGCGCAACTTGTTTTGTAGGATATACAGAATCCAATACACCTTCATACCAAGTGTATGCTTCATCTAATGTTACAGCTTCTGCTTTATATGTAACTAAACCAGTTTGATTTGTATGACCAATGATACGAGCAAATGCATTATTTACATCCGCATCATCTTCAACTTCTAATACAATGTGACCATAATTTCTTTCAACATAAGATGCAAGTTCATAGTTAGGATTTAATGCTACACCAACTTCATTACCAAACGCCATCTTATATACTGCTTCAAGTACACCACCATCTTTAACTGTATAAGCACTGTATACTTTACCAGCTCTCATTAATTCCATTACATAATCATATTGATCTTGTAGTTTCGCAAAATCAAACACATGATATTCATCTTTTGGTAATTGAATTTCTACTAATGTATGTCCAGCACCCTTTAATTCTGGAGTCATAACATCCTTAGCTTCAGCTTTTGTAATTGCGAATGAGATTAATGTTGGAGGTACATCTAAATCTTCAAATGAACCACTCATAGAGTCTTTACCACCAATTGATGGTAACTTCAATTCAGATTGTACACGATAAGCACCTAATAATGCCGCAAATGGTTTACCCCACTTACTTGGCACATTCAATAATTTTTCAAAATACTCTTGGAAAGAGAAACGAATTGTATGATAATCACCACCCATTGCTACAATCTTCGCAACAGATTCAACGATTGCATACATACTTCCATGATATGGAGACCACTTAGAAATCACTGGATTATATCCATATGTCATAAGTGAACATGTAGTTGTTTCTTTTCCTAATACAGGTAATAATGCTGCCATACCTTCAGTTTCCGTACGTAATGTTTTACCACCATATGGAGATAATACAGTATTATTACCAATTGATGAGTCAAAACGTTCTACTAAACCTTTTTGACCACAAACAGATAAACGAGTTAATACTTCTTTTGATGTTTCTTCAAATGATTCCGCATTCACTGCATCAAATGGAGTTTCTTCAAAATTAGGTAATTCAATTTCTGCATGTTGATAACGAGATGCACCATTTTTATCTAAGAATGCACGATCAATATCAACTACTGTTTGACCTAAATAATGCATTGTTAAACGATTGTTATCAGTTACTACTGCAACACGTACAACTTCCAAGTTTTCATCTGCACAAGCTTGTTTAATGAACTCTTCATCCTTCGCATCAATTACGATAGCCATACGTTCTTGTGATTCAGAAATTGCTAATTCTGTACCAGTTAAACCTTCATATTTCTTTAATACTGCATCTAAATTGATATTCAATCCAGGAGCCAATTCACCAACAGCTACACAAACTCCACCAGCACCAAAGTCATTACAACGAACAATCTTTTCAGATACTAATGGATTTCTAAATAAACGTTGAATCTTACGTTCTTCTACTGGATTACCTTTTTGAACTTCAGCACCAGCCGTTGTTGTTGTTTTTAATTCATGAGATTTTGATGAACCAGTAGCTCCACCAATACCATCACGACCTGTACGTCCACCAATTAATAAGACAATATGATCTTTTAATGGTTCTAAACGTTTTACTTGTGCTTTAGGAGCCGCAGCCACTACCGCACCAACTTCCATACGTTTTGCGACATAACCTTCATCATAAATTTCATGTACATAACCAGTTGTTAAACCAATTTGGTTACCATAACTAGAGAAACCATGAGCTGCTTCTTGACAAATCTTACGTTGAGGAAGCTTACCAGCTAATGTTTCATCTAATGATTTACGAGGATCGCCTGCCCCAGTAATACGCATAGATTGATATACATATGCTCTACCACTTAATGGGTCACGAATCGCTCCACCTAAGCAAGTAGCCGCACCACCAAATGGTTCAATTTCTGTTGGATGGTTATGAGTTTCATTCTTAAACATTAATAACCAATCTTCTTCACCATCTGTTGTATTAATTTTCACTTCAATAGAACACGCATTGATTTCTTCAGAAACTTCTAAATCTTCTAAATAACCAGCTTTACGCAATTCTTTCATAGAAATTGTCGCCAAATCCATTAAAGTAATTGGACGCTTTGTATGCATACCATATACCATATGACGACTTGCAATATAATCTTTAACATCCTTAGCTAAAATTTCACTAAAAGCACCAGTTTCAATATCTAACTTTGTAATAATAGTCGCAAATGTTGTATGACGACAATGATCTGACCAATACGTGTCTAATACACGAATTTCTGTTTCAGTAGGATCACGTTTTTCTTCATCTCTAAAATAATCTTGAGTTACTTTTAAATCATCATAGTTCATAGCCATGCCTTTTTCTTTTAAGAAAGCACGCAATTGTTCTTCACTATAATTGATAAAACCTTCCATAACAGGAACTAAATCAATAGAAACAGCTAAGTCATCCAAATTTTCTGGTTTTTCTAACGCTGCTAAACGTTGGTCAACAGGGTTAATCATATACGCTTGAATACGTTGTAATTCTTCATATGATAATTCTCCAGTTACCACAATTAATTTCGCACAACGAACTTTTGCACTCTTTTCACCAGTTAATAATTGGAAACATTGTTCACATGCATCCGCTCTTTGGTCATATTGACCAGGTAAATATTCAATCGCAAACGCTTGAGAACGTAAATTTAATGGATAATCTTCACGATATACTTCATCCACCATTGGTTCTGCTAAAATCGTAGGAATTCCTTCTAATAATACTTCTTCAGAAACACCTTGAACATCATAACGATTCACAACACGAATGTTTTCAACATCCAATTGCAATTGTGTTCTCACATTTTCTAAGATTTCTTTAGCTTCAACCGCAAAATCTGCTCTTTTTTCTACATAAATACGAAATACTTGACTCATAGAATTCCTCCTTACATCAAACCAATATCCGTGCGGAAATACTTACCATCAAAATCAATGATTTCACTTGCTTTATATACTTTTGCACGAGTTTCATCTAAATCTTTACCCAATGCACAAATATTTAAAACACGTCCACCATTAGTGACAATAGCACCATCCACTTCTTTAGTACCTGCATGGAATACGATAACATCTTCCACAGCATCTAGTCCTGTAATCACTTTACCCTTTTTGTAACTTCCAGGATAACCAGCACTAGCTAATACTAAACAAGCTACATGTTCTTCTTTCCATTTTACTTCTACATCTTTTAATGTCTTTGTTGATACAGCATACATGATATCAAACAAATCACTATCTAAACGTAATAAAATACTTTGTGTTTCAGGATCTCCAAAACGAACATTGAATTCTAATACTTTCGCTTGTTCATTTTCAATCATCAATCCAATAAACACAACACCACGATAATCCATGTTATCTTTCTTCAATCCTTCCATAAAAGGATCTAAGATATCACGTTTTAACACTTCATCCATATCTGGTAAGAATGGGTTAGGACTCACCGTACCCATACCACCTGTATTAGGACCTTTATTGCCATCATATACTTGTTTATGGTCTTTTGCACTAACCATAGGCACAATCGTATCCCCATCCACAAAGCATAATAATGAACATTCAAATCCTGTTAAGAATTCTTCTAATACAATGGTATTTCCAGCACTACCTAAGCTACCATCTACCATCATTTCTTTTAATGTATCCTTCGCCATTTGTTCATCTTCACAAATAACAACACCCTTACCAGCAGCTAAACCATCGGCTTTCACAACGACTGGATATGTAAAATGAACTAAAGCTTCTACTGCTTCTTCATAACTATGTACTTCTACATACTTAGCAGTAGGAATATTGTGTCTAGCCATAAAATCTTTTGAGAATGCTTTACTACCTTCTAAAGTAGCCGCAACTTTCGTAGGACCAAACACTTTATGATTATGTGATTCTAATAAATCCGCTAATCCCATACACAATGGAACTTCAGGACCAATCACTGTAAAATCAATACCATTTTCTTCAACAAATCTTAAAATACCCTCTAAATCTTCAACACT
>JAFZDT010000109.1 GCA_017561055.1 Erysipelotrichaceae bacterium | reverse complement strand
TTTCATATGGTAATCCCCATTCAACTCTAGATATATACATTTCTACATTTGAAAAATTCTCAACATGCTCCTTATGAACTGCATTCGCTCTTTCAATTGCTTCATATACTTTAGAATAATCTGCAGTTAATGGAACCAAACCATCAATCAATTGATTGATATTATTAGCCATATATTCTACTTCAGATTGCATATCAATTAAATACGTCCAAGTAATACAATTATCAATATAATCTTGTAAATTTATATAATTTGTATAATTATCTGGATTTATAGCTTCTGCACGCTTTATTGCATCATATACAGCTGTATAATCTGCTGGCAAATATTCTAATTGATTAATTGCATCTACAATCGTATTCGCCATATCATAAACTATATACTGTTCATTCGCATATTTATTCCATTCAATAGCAGAAATTACTGATTCAACTAGTGAAAAATTAACATACAAATTTTTATTTAAAGAACGAGCAGACTCTATTATTTCATTAACATAAGAATAATCCGCTTTTTTAAACTTCAAATTAGAAATAGCATTCCCAACATTAGAAGTCATAGCATCTACTTCATTTTGTTCTAAAATCGTTTTATTCCAATCTACTTCATTAATTGCATCTTCTAAAACCTTAAATGTTTCATATACATATAAATGAGCATTGCTAGAAATATCATAATATTCCTCTATCAATTGATTTATTACATAATAATTAGCACTTCTAAATACTAAATTCTCTTTTGCTTGCTGTAAACGAACCACATATTCATCAATCTTATCTTGCTCAACACATGAATAATACCAATTAATAGAATACACAACATCCTGGAATACATATTCATTTTGATATAAAGAAAGATTAACACTATCTATCAATTCATAAACTTCTTGATAATTTCCTTCAAATGGAATTAATTTATCTATAGCATTATGAATATCAGAAGACATAT
This sequence comes from Erysipelotrichaceae bacterium, assembly GCA_017561055.1. Taxonomy (GTDB): domain Bacteria; phylum Bacillota_I; class Bacilli_A; order Erysipelotrichales; family Erysipelotrichaceae; genus RGIG4607. The sequence continues at coordinate 2,991 of JAFZDT010000109.1, read as the reverse complement.
CATATACATCATTCTGGTTATTAATTTTTACACTATAATCAATCTTATTTAATACATCTTCAACAATATTCCAGTTTTCATAATGATTCCTATTTAATTTAGCAACTCTATCTAAAGCATTGTCTACATAACTATAATCTGCAGGATAATATTCAAAATTTGCTATTGCATCTAAAACTGCTTGTGCCATAGCATCTACTTCATCTTGTTGCGTAATATTCTTTGAACGATCAATAGAATCCACTACACGATTAAATTCAGTGGCATCAACAACCCATCCCCACCAAATTTCATTATTTCCTTGATAGATTGCTTCATCAACGGCATTATAATTCGCCTCTTTAAATTTCGTTACATTTAATTGCTCATTGATTTTTTTAAGCATTTCATCTACTTCTTTTTGTTTAGTAATACTTAAATTCCAATCAATCGTATCAATCAATACTTTCAAATCCTCATAATTATAAGAATTATCTTCAGTATACGCTTTTGCCTTTTCTACAACTTCCGTAAGCAAACTATAATCCGCAGATTTTGCCTTAGCAATCCAACAAAATTCAGTATCTACTGTAATAGCTCCAACAGAAGTATCAATAGAAGGAGACCAATATCCCTCTGTTTCACTAATATAGTTACCCGGAGTAATAAATGGAGTCAATATTTTATCTTCTGTAAGTGTAGCTCTTCCATTTTCATCTTTAGGAAGAAAAATAGCTTTCGTCCGAGCTTTTCTATCTTCCTTAAAAGTCCCATTCAAATTTACAAATACAACCATTATATGATCCTTTGATGGAGAATTTACATCTAATGTTTCCACAAAATATGCACCCAATTTATTTGGCTCAATCGTATATTCAGAAGTATTTGGAGTAGTATCAGGCATAAAATATGCTTCATATTCAACTTGATTTACTTCTTCCCATACACCTTCTTGATAATAAACAAGCAATCTGCGATCGTTGTATCCAGAAGCAGGCTTCTTTTCTTTGAAATTTGGAACAATCGTTACATTCACAATGTTCTCATTGGTAAGATCAACATCACAATATACATCTCTTTTCTTTGTATTTGTATAAATATATCGTTTACCAAATCTTAATAAAAAACTACGAGATGACTCTGTTAGCCTTAAAACACTATTAGCTTCTGGAACTTTTGTTTCATGAAGACCCAAAACAATTTTACTATAAGTTTCATTCAAAATATTTTCCGCATCATTTTTATTAAAAGAAGACAATAAAGTCTCAGGATTTGTTACTGTTGCATTTTCAGTAACACTAGAGAACTCAATTTGAGGCAATAACACTAATGCATCATACATTTTAGTAACAAATTCACTATCAAATACACTTTCTCTACCATAATCTTCATATAAAACAAATGTACTCAAAATCACATTTCGATCTTTAACATCAACATAACTTGTAGGTAATTTTTCAATTAAATTCTTTACCTCATCAATAGTTATTTTCTTATATGTAACATCTACTACTACATCTTGTAGTACATTCTCAAGTTTTATAATTCGATCAAATGCTGTATGTGAAACACTAATACCATCAACTTTTATATCATCAACAATATATCCATCATTAGGTTTTAAAATAACTTCATAGTCACTACCTTTAGAAACATAATCAAAAGTCTTTTCTACAGTTCCACCTTCACTAACCTTTACAGTAATTGTTTTATCCTCAACATACTTCCACTCGACATTTGTACTTGTCGTAGTTTTATGTAAATGAACTCCTTCCGTAAGACAAGTAATAACACTATTTGTCTTCAAAGGTCCACAAATAACGACATCACCATCATTATATGTTTTCGTCAAATCTACATTGAAATTACCAGACATTGTATTATTAACAGTTAAAGTCGTATTATCCGATAAATGAACAGTAGCATTATCAGAAGAAAACTTATCAACTGTATAAGAACCATTTAAATATACTTCAGCAGTATGACCAAGTGTTAATGCATACAAAGAAACAACATTTTCACCAACCAAATGTAACCTATTAAATTCAGCCACAAACAAATTCAAATGACCATCATTTGAATCCCATTCAAGATTACCAACCTCAAGATTCATTTTATCAGGTCCATGACCATCAGAACCTGCAGAAATCGTACAATCCGCATCCACTACAACATTTTCACCATAACTAAAATTATGAATAGTAGAATCTCCTGGATCAACCATCAAAGCAACATTAGCAGTAACTTTACCATTTTTAGAAATATATACATTATCAACTGTTGACCAACTAAAATTATGTTCTGGCATACTCGTAGTATTCGCATTTATATTCCCCAAATATACACTATTTACAGTTGAACCATCAATTGACGAATAACTCATTTTATTTGTTATACCATCAGAACCAAATACCACAGTATTTACTTTAGAATTTGTAACAAAAACACGAGCCTTACCACCAATAGTTCCCATTAAACTACCTGCAACAATAGTTCCATCAACAATCGAATCATAAACACAAAGACGAGTACTACCTTTTATAGCAGTATTATTACTACCACCATATATAGTTACATACTCATTAAAATCCACATCCCAAATCTCTGTTTCTACACCATTCGCAAATAAACCCACACTAGAATTTGCAGTAATGTTTACATCACCTTTACCAACTAAATATAGTATCTCAATACCCTTATTATTAGGTACAACTACATCGTTATCTAGCAAGATATTACCAGTTAATTCAATAGTCAATGCTACGGCATTCATCTTTTCAACACTATTAAAATAATCATCCAAAGAAGCATAAACTTCACCAGGACCAATTTGTACTGTTTTTCTAACTAATTCATCTTCCTCGTAAGCATGAATAAAACCATCATTTATACTAGATGACAAGAACATGAAAGTAGACAATAAACAAATTATAATTTTCTTTATCATACGAATACCTCCAAATAATTATTTTTAAGATATATTTCATTCTTATTATAACACTAATAATTTCT
>JAFZDT010000108.1 GCA_017561055.1 Erysipelotrichaceae bacterium | reverse complement strand
TGCTATGCGTTAATTTTGAGACCTTTAATATTCAAATCGTGCAACTTTTTAGCAAGTTGTCTGATAATTTGTTTTTGAGTATAATTTTATTATTTTTACTGTTTGCTCGATTGTATAATTTGATTTTGATTTGGATTTGCTGCTGCGATGATATATGAAATTGTTTGCGAATTGATTTGGAAATGTACTAAGGAGATGTATATTGGAAAATTGGTTTTGTGTCTTTTTATGTGTAACAATTTTGGGGTTACTTTAGTACACTAAACTATCCCCACCTATCCACCCTTTCTTATTTTTCATAAATCGACTCTGGAAAAGCCCATAAATTCATTACATTTTTTAAAAATACTCAATCTTTGATTTGGTGGATTTTTGTATATCGAGTTTATAATATTAAATCTTGGAAATCCAATTTAGGTTTTTGGGTTCTTAATTGTATATTGGATTTTGGAAATTTTATGGGATGTGAATGTATTGGTTAATTAGAAAATTGTTGAAAATAAAAAATACCGATTACATCTTGGTTTGATGTAATCGGTATTTTTAAGTTGCTGGTTGATATTTGTCTTTATTTATTCTATTTATAAGAATTGGGTCTTTGGCTATGATACTTGCATTACATTCAGCAAACATTTTATTCGTATATATTACATTCTGCATGTTAAATGAACTCACATCAATCTGTGATGCGTTACAATAAGCAAACATTCCACACATTGTTTTTGCGTTGCTTGTATCAAAATTATCAAAATGCAATTCATTCGTTTTACAACCCATAAACATATATCTCATATTCTTTACTTTTGAAGCATTAAAATTACTTAAATCTATTTCCTTAATGTCAGAACACATGAACATGCCATAAGTTGATTTCAATTTTGATGTATCAAATAATTTCAAGTCTAGCTTAGCCAAGGTTAAGTTTTTGAACATTTCCGTAGCTTCCACCAATCCTGAACCGCCAATCACTTTCAAATTAATTTCATACTCGTATGGTTCTGGCTCTACAAGATTTTTTTCCAAAAGCTTCAGGTTATAACATAAAGCATATGATTTATCATTGTCATATTTAGTACCCACTGCCCTACTTGATCTATAATTAGTACATCTTATATTGGATGGCAGTAACAATAATCGGTCTTTATAAGAATAATTAATCAGGTAAGCTCTCTTACCCCCAACTATATCCACCTCCAACATATCCATCATTCTAGCCATATCTACTAGCTTAAATATTTCTTCATCTGTAAGAAATCTGTCTGGTGTGCCTCCGTAGGCTAAATCTTCTAATGAAATGGTTTGATTTTGTTTCATTAGTAATACCTCCTGTTAGTGAAAGGTAAAATACCGATTACAAACTTGGGAGGATGTAATCGGTATTGGTGGTTATTTATCTTTTAGAAAACTACACACACAATCTGCAAAGTCATCATATAACTGCTTGATATATTTTTCCATGAAATCGTAATCTGGTAAGCCGTCTGGGGTTATTGGTAACTTAATCACTTCTTCTTTTAGAGAAGATGAACCTAAACTTCTTGCCATTCCATACTTACCTACTACTGCTTGATTTATACAATTACAGAAATATAAAGCATTATATTTATTTAATCTAGGACTTGTAAGTATATTTACACCCACTCCGCAACAAAATTCTTTATCCTGATAGAATGCACAGGTTCCATCTAGGTATGGAATACTACTTACTGTAACACAATTTGGCTCATATTTTACATATTCATCATAATCTTCTATGTCTGCATAACAATCTATACCATGATTAGATGTTGCTCTTGATATATGTCTAAGTCCTGTTTCTGCAATATTCATTTTATTTTTGTTATATGCTTTGCCGGTCTGTATACTGAACAAATCTCCTAAATAAAATTCTCCCCAATTATGAGCATCTAATAATGTTAATCTCTTTTCTTCTGTCATATCTACACCTCCAATTGTGACATCTGGAATAGTGCATATTCCTTAACTACCTTTTTAAAGCTATCTTCAGTTATTCCATCTAAATCTATCTTTGCATATTTCTCATAAGACCAATCATCGTTTGCTGTTACTGATTGTTTTACACTGAATCCAGGTAATTCATCCCTGTTGGTAAAAGCATTTACCCACTGTTTCTTGATATCTTCCCATTTATTGTTGATATCTGCTCTACCCTTGGATTTTCTATCAATTACTAAACCATCATTTTTACAATCTGCAAACCATGATTTTTTGTCACTGTTATGTGGTTTATGTGCTGTGAAAATCATTATGCAAGTTTCAGTTCCAACCGGATAAAATAGCTGTTTTGGCATTGATAAGACTGCTTCAAGTGTATGCTTTTTCAAAATACTTTGTTTAATTGGAATTATTTTGTTTGATTTATCTGTTGCACGGTTCATTGGAATAATGGCAATGCCACGTCCACCTTCTTCCAGACAATCTAACATATTTTCTACAAATTCAAGTTCGTTTCTTGTTTTCAAAGAGTATGGTGGATTAATAAAGCCGACTTTACATTTTTTAGCTTTCATTGTATTTTTAATACTTTCGTTAAAGCAATCTCCCTGTTCCATGTTGGACTGTCCATCTCCACGAAGAATCATATTCACACATCCATATGTAAATCTGTCACCATCAAGTTCTACACCACAGATATTATTGTTCTTGATATTCTGAATTGCAGTAGCATCTCCCTTTGAATCTTCCACCGCTTTTTGCATACCTGCTACAAGGAATCCAGCCGTACCAAAACACATATCTAACATTTTGGTATCTTTATTAACTTCCCCAAGTTCTGCAAATAGTTCACAAATATGGCGCGGTGTTAATACAAAACCATTCTTTGCATTTCCTAAATCATGACCATGTGTAATAAATT
>JAFZDT010000107.1 GCA_017561055.1 Erysipelotrichaceae bacterium | reverse complement strand
CTAATCCGTTGAATAAACCACAAGTAAACCACATTGATGGAGATAAATCAAACAATCACATTTCAAATTTGGAATGGTGTACACCAAGAGAAAATTTGATTCATGCGGAAGCGAGTGGATTAAGAAACCATCCAAGTGGAAAAGAAGATAAGAGAAGTATCCAAATTAAGCAAATAGATGATTTAACAGGAGAAGTTGTAGCGATTTACGGTGGGTTAAGAGAAATGGAACGAGAAACAGGGTTTTCGAGAACTGTTGTATCAAGGGTGTTGGATTCGCCAACTAGAAGAGCATATGGATGGAAGTGGGAACGATGCTAAATGAAAAAATAAATATCGAGTATATCGAAGAAGGTCATTTGTATTTGGCGAATGGTTGTTTAGTTCCAAGTGTTAGTGAGTTACTACAATTCATCTTTCCTAATAAATACTCATGCATACCATCAGCAATCCTAAAAGCGAAAGCAGGATGGGGAACAGCAATTCATGATGCTATTGAGTGTTATGAAAATCAGTTACCATTCAGTCTAACACCGATGCAAGAAATCACCTTCGAGCAGTATTTGTTGTTAAAGGATGAATACCAAATCGAAGTACAAGAACAAGAAGTGATGGTTCACTTCGAGGACAAGTATGCAGGGCGATTAGATATGATCGCATCAATCAAAGGTATTAGGTCATTAGTGGATATAAAAACTACAGCCAAGTTGGATGTAGAAGCATTGGAGTGGCAATTAGGGTTATATCAATTAGCCTATGGAGAAATCTTTGAAAAGCATTACTGCTTATGGCTACCTAAAAAGGATTTAGGAAGACTAGTTGAAATTAAGCCTAAATCAAAAGAAGAGATTCTAAAAGTATTAGAAGAATACGAAAGGAGCAAATTATCATGAACGAAAAGTTATATTTGTTCAATCCATTTAACATCAAGGAATGGTCAAATGAGCAAGTTAAAGAACAATTAACCATGCTTATAGATAAATACGAAACCGAAGCATTTACTCCATACCAATATGCTTTGAATATCGAAAATCTTGCAAATCAAATGTATTTAATCGGTGAAATGATTGCTAGATTGCATGAAGCATTCTACATCAATAAAGCTGAACTTGAGAATGAGGAAAGTTTACAGGTTTATAAACAACGTGATAGTTGGGAGAAAACGCACGATGGGAAAGCACCTGCGATGTCTTATTTTCAAGCACTAGCAAGTGATTTTGTTAAGGAGAAGAGATTGGAACTAGCAAAGCTAGAAAGCGATCTAAAACGATTCAAAATCGCTTATGACTCAATCGAAGCCAAAATGAATGCAGTCAAAAAGAAGTTGGAAGCAGTTAAGTATGAAGAGTTCGGGAATCAGTAAAAAGTGGCTTTTAATTCTAATGACAATTGGGTTCTTGTTGTTCGCTTTGACAGTATATGGAAAGGAAATAACAGTAGTGGTTGCGAGAATCATATCGATGCTTCTTATTATCTTTCCACTACTAAATTACATGATAAATGAGGGGGATGAATAATGGGTTTTAGTTACAGTAAAAAGCCTAACAGCATCTTACAAGATGATAAAAAAAGATGCTTTGTTTGTGGCAAATATATGTCTCATGGCATTCATTGTCACCATGTGTTTGGGGGTGCTAATAGACCTGCAAGTGAAAAATTTGGGTTGGTCACATATTTGTGTCCTTATCATCACAACATGAGTGATAATTCAGTACATTTCAATCCAAAGATGCGTGACAACTTACAAGCATATGCACAACGCAAGTTTGAAGAGTTGTATGGGCATGAGGAGTTCATGAGGCAATTTCACAAAAACTACATTAAAGGTAGGGATGAATAATGAGGTTCACAGTATACGGAAATCCTGTCGCAAAAGGCAGACCGAAGTTTAGAAAGCAAGGCAGTTTTGTTAAAACCTACACTCCAGAAAAAACACTTAATTATGAGAATCTAGTAAAAATTTCATTCGACATGTGTGAAGAGAAGGCAAAACTTGAAGGTCAATTAAAGGTAACGATGATGGTATATTGCACTATCCCAAAAAGTACATCAAAAAAGAAAAAGGAATTGATGCTAACAGGGAAGATTAGACCAACAAAGAAGCCTGATTTAGATAATATTACGAAGTCAATATTGGATGCACTAAATGGTCGAGCATTCGATGATGATAAACAAGTTGTATCGCTAACTATTAATAAATACTATAGTGCGATCCCTCGTGTAGAAGTTGAAATAAGTGAGGTGTAGCGATGGAAAGGTACATTGGAAGTGATTGGAAAACAAAAAATCAAATCATTATTGAAGCATACAAAGATGGTATCAATCTTCATGAAAGGGTATGGAGAAAGTTCGTAGAGGACTACAACAAAAAATATTGGAGACATGAAGTTGATACATACATCGTTCATGGCAGAAAAGGTTACAAATTAACTAGTGATAAAGATGAGATTGTAGCATCCATTAAAGACTCCAAGAAACGTGCTTTAAATCTACTTTGGAAGCACTCACAAACGATGAAGGCTCTAGGTCGAGTAGATAACATAAAAATGGATTTAGAAGAATTGGAGATTATTTGATGGGAGAGAACAAGAAGTATTATTGGTTGAAATTAATGAATGACTTCTTTACTCAACCTAGAATCAAGAAGTTAAGGAAGATTGCAGGTGGAGATACTTACACGATTATTTATCTAAAGTTGCAGTTATTGAGTTTAAAAACCAATGGAGTATTAGTTTTTGAAGGTATTGAAGATAACGTAATTGAAGAGTTGGCACTAACTATTGATGAGGATGTAGATAATGTACAGGTGACATTTAACTTTTTAGTAAAGCAAGGATTAATTGAGCCTATGGATGATGCTAGTTATCTAATGACCGAAACGCAATATCTAATTGGTAGCGAAACACAAGTGGCTAAAAGGGTTAGAAAGCATCGAGAAAGCAAGAAATTGTTACAATGTAACACCGATGTAACAGACTGTAACACAGAGATAGATATAGAGAAAGAAAAAGATATAGATATAGAAATAGAGGAAGAGAAAGAGAAGAAAAAGAAAGAAACATTCGTTTCCTTGATTGAAGCATATACAACTGATCCTCAACTTATCTCTATTCTTAAACAGTATGTTGAGATGCGTAAGAAGATGAAGGGATTTACAACCCATGCTTTAAAGCTGAATCTAAATACCCTATCTAAACTAGCAACAATTGATTCTACTAAAGTGGCTATTGTAGAGCAAAGCATCGAACATAGTTGGAAATCATTTTATGAGTTAAAAATCCAACCTAAAAAAGAGGTAATGCCAGAGTGGACAAAAGAAGAAAAGGTTGAGAAGTCTAAAGATGATGAAGAAGATAGATTAAGGTTGTTGTACAAAATTTACAAAAGCGATTTAAAGGTCGAGGAAATGAGACAAGTACGAGACCAATACTTTGAATTAACAGGAAGAGATATAGAAGGAGAAATTTAATATGAATATCGTAAATTTGATTGGTCGCTTGACCAAAGATGTAGTTCTAAAAAAGACTACAAATGGAACTAGTGTTGTTAGATTCTCACTAGCAGTAAATAGAGTTAAGGAAGGTGCTGATTTCATCAATTGTGTTGCATATAACCAAACATCCGATTTGATGAACAAGTATCTAGCTAAAGGCTCACAAATCGCAGTACAAGGTCGCATCAATACTCGTAACTACGATAATGAAAAAGGTGAACGAGTTTATGTAACTGAAGTTATTGCTGACCGCATCGAGTTCCTAGACAAAAAGGAATCTGGTGAAGAGAGAGAAGAAACAGAAACTTGGAAATCACAGGCACAGCATGATGGATTGATTTCAAGTGATGATTTGCCATTTTAGAAAGAAGGATTAATTATGAGTGAAGTAGGTGCGTTATGAAGATTAGTTATGATGTGATGTGTCCACTACAGGAAAATTCGTGCTGTTGTGACAAATATACAAAATATTATGAGCAGATGTTTCATTTTGCTCATAGTGATAAAAATGTTCTTTTAATTGAAATGGACAAACCTAGAGATTTTGTAAGGAACTTTTTGAGATCGTATAGATACATTTATCCAAAGTTCACTACTCGTACTGAAGGTAGAAAGTTGTGGGTGAAGAAAACATGGTAGATTATCACAAAAAGTACGATAAATATGTGGATATTGTTAATAACTTTGTTAATAGTGAGCATTATTCAATCATGTTTGAAACTGAAGGAGATGAAAAGCCAAAAGCATTACGATATAGATTGTTGGCTGAATTTGGTGATAACTATTTGATTATTCGCCAAAGAAGAAATTTTGTCCATGTAGAAAAGAGAGTGGGATATGATTGAGCAATTAAACTTATTTAATTATAGCGATTATAAAGTTGCTTATAAAATAACAAAACCTATTAGATTGATTGAATTATTCGCAGGTATTGGTAGCCAAGCAAAAGCATTAAAAAATCTTGGTGCTAACTTTGAACATTATCGAGTAATCGAGTGGGATAAATATGCGATTGCAAGTTATAACGCAGTACATGGGACAAACTTTGAAACGAGTGATATTACAAAAATTCGTGCAAGTGATTTAGGCATTGTTGATACACACAAATATGAATACATAATGACATACTCGTTCCCATGCCAAGACTTATCTCTAGCAGGTAAAGGAAAAGGGATGGAAAAAGGAAGTGGAACACGAAGTGGATTGTTGTGGGAAGTTGAAAGATTATTGTTAGAGTGCGATGAGTTGCCACAGATACTGTTGATGGAAAATGTAACACAAGTACATGGGAAAAAGAATATTGATGATTTTAAAAGTTGGATTAATGCTCTTGAAAAATTAGGATACTCTTGTTTTTGGGAAGATTTGAATGCAAAGAACTATGGAATCCCACAAAACAGAAATCGCACCTTCATGGTATCAATTAAAGGCGATTACACATATGAGTTCCCTAAACCGTTTGAGTTGAAATCAAGACTTAAAGATGTATTAGAGGACCAGGTGGATGAAAAATATTTCTTGAGTGATAGGATGATTAACTTTTTCTACAAAAATGAACAAGTGCAGAAAGAAAAAGGTAATGGATTTAGATTTGGAGTTTCTGATGGAAATGTAATTGCTAAAGCTATAACTACAAGAGCGGGATCCAGAATGGATGATAATTATATAAAAGTTGAAACTATAACTTAGGAGAAGCTATGGAGCAAAATAGAATTAGAAAACTTACTCCAAAGGAATGTTGGAGATTGATGGGGTTTGATGATGAGGACTTTGAGAAAGCCGAACAGGTCTGTAGTTCAACCCAATTGTTTAAACAAGCAGGTAACTCAATCGTGGTAAACGTGCTTGAGGAAATATTTAAGCAAATGCTTTAAAGGTGAAACAATGAAGAAATTTGAGAAACATATAGATGT
>JAFZDT010000001.1 GCA_017561055.1 Erysipelotrichaceae bacterium | reverse complement strand
ACTTCCATTAAATAAATTAATAAGATGTCCAATACCAAAAGTAACACTAGATACAATAATTGCCATTCTCAAGTTATCTTTACTCATTGCCTTAAACAAGAAACCACGAAAAATCATTTCTTCTAAAAAACCAACACAAAGCATACTTAATACATAATAAACACTTTCAGATATTGTATATTGCATTTTCAATCCAAACCACAAATTACAAGATACAATGACTATTAATGGTATATAATATAATAATTTCTTACTAGAAACCCTAGATTTACACAAACCATATTCTTCCAATAAACGTTGTTTATATAACCATCCAAATAAAACCAAACTTAATAATACTTGAAAAATTAATGTATACAACTTTGTAGAAAATCCATCAAAGATACTAGAACCCATGATATATACGATAATTAACAAAATCGCAAACAATATTTCATTTTTCTTATATAAATTTGTCATTTTTTCTCCTATAGAATGTTTAGTTCTTTAAAAAATACATCCAATTCTTTTTCCCAACTAGCTTCATTATGATAACCACCAAGCATACAATGCACATAACACGTTGCACCCTTAGCTTGTAAAGCATTTGCACAAGATAAATTAAAATTTGTCGTACGCACAAAATAATCTTTATCATTTGCCTCATATTCACCAAAACTGAAATAGAATGAAGAATTCGATAAATCCTTAACACTAATTATATCTCTCATTAATGCACTATAACCAAATCCGAAGGCAGTAGATACACAAACACTCTTAGAATACACATCAGAGTGCATACTACCACCATAAACTGCCATAAGACCACCCATAGAACTTCCACCTACATACGTATGTTCTGCATCAGTTAATGTAGGATATGTCGTATCAATATACGGTTTTAAATCCTCTATCATCCATTTAAAGAATTCTTGTCCACTGGCCTCTACTTTTCCCCAATGTCCTCTTTCAAATGAGTATGGAGAAAATTCACTCATACGATTATGTCCTTCATGAGAACATTCAATACCTACAACAATCACTTGCGCGTCACAAGCATCTAAATAGTCTTTAATACCCCAGCTTTTACCATATGTCGCATCCGCATCATAGAACAAATTATGCCCATCAAACATATACAATACTGGAAATTGTTCTTGTTTTTTTACATCAGGAACATAAATATGTAACATACGTTCACAGTTTAAATACGGAATTTGCACCATTTCTTTAATAATCATATAAGTTACCCCTCAATTCCATAAAAGATTCTTTGAATTGTCTTTTGCGCAGGACAATTCACATCTTCCATGTACTTTACCACTTCTTCAACAGCATATGGAACAACAAGATCCGCATACAATATACTACCATCTACTATCGTAAGAATACCACCTCTAGCAATATTCTTATCCTTACCAGGACACCCTAAAGATCCCACATTAATAAACCAACGATTATGATCATGTAATACACTACCTTGATGTACATGCCCATAAATGACAATTTGACTATCTACACCCTTAAACAATTGTTCTAATTGTTCAAAAGTAGGTTGTTGAATCATTGGTAAATACTCTTCATCATACGCATAATGCAATAACGATATCGTTATACCATATACTTCAAAATCCAATCGTTTAGGTAGTTTTGCTATAAATTGTGATGATTCATTCGATAATTGTGCATGTTCCCACTTATGAAATTCATGCTCTTCTTCACGCATAAAATCATAATTTTTATTTAAAAAATATAATTCATGATTTCCTAAAACACATTTCAAATTTGGAATTTGTACCATGCGCTGTACAATTTCTTCAGTATATGGTCCAATACCAATCATATCCCCTGCACAACATATAGCATCTACCTGCTCGATTTCAAAAGCCTGTAACATAGCATCTAGTGCTACTAGATTACTATGTACATCTGTAATAATTCCTAATCTCATACTTTACGAATAAAGTTAGTCGCAATTTTAGCTTCTCTTTCTGGTAATCCATAAGCTTCTTTACCTAAAGCAATACTCTTCATTAAGAACGTCATATTCTTTGCTAAATTACGCATAACTTGTAAGCCTTCACCATCTTCTAAAGCCTCACCTTGTTTAGCACCATGCACACTATTCCAATAATTACTACTAGCCACAGGCATACCACTAATTGTAAAATACTTATTCAAAACATCAAATGTTGCTGAACAACCACCACGTCTTGCGACAGCAATACTTGCTCCAACCATCATACGTTTATCCAAACGAGAACTGTAGAATAAACGATCTAAGAAAGCAAGTAATGTACCATTTGGACTTGCATAATATACAGGAGAAGCCACAACCAATCCATCACATGTTTCTAATTTCTTATTTACTTCATCAACGATATCATTGAATACACAATGACCATTTTTATAGCAGAAACCACAGCCAATACATCCACGAATATCTTGTTGACCAATTTGAATCACTTCTGTTTCAACATTCTCTTCTTTAAACACTTTTACCATTTCATCTAAAGCAATTGCTGTATTTCCATTCACTCTAGGACTTCCATTAATTAATAATACTTTCATTTGTTTTATCTCCTTTTCATCCCTACTACTATACAAATAATAGCTATTATATACGTTGGCCAATATAAGAAAGAATACATCACTAACCAATCAAGATATTGCCAACTTTCATTCCAAATTTTATAAATTCCTAATATCAAAGGTAATAATAGTAAACTAATACCTATAATAAATATAATTTTTTTAATAATGTTTT
>JAFZDT010000106.1 GCA_017561055.1 Erysipelotrichaceae bacterium | reverse complement strand
CTGTGGATTATGAAGCTGTACAAATTGTATTGAGATTTGCTTATCAAGTAAGTGAATTTACATTTGATAATATCCAATTGTATATGGAAAGCTTTGGAACTAGTTATGAACATGAGGATCTATTTTTAATGGTATTTTGTGGTTTTTACAATTTGTTTTTGGATATGAAGTACCGAAAGCTGAACAAACAGAAGAAGCTACAACGATTATTGAAACGATTTTGACGGAAGATGAAGTAGAAATGATTGCGTCTAATGATTCGTGGATTCTTCTTATTGGAATTATCATTTTAGTGATTGTGACTATCTTTATTGTGCGAAAAGTATACTGTGCATTAGGTAGTAAGGAAAGTGTTGAAGGAACTAGTGAAGAGAAAGAATTTATTTTTCAATCGAGTGATTTCTTAAAGCCTTGGAAAGATAAAGTAAAACAAATGGTTGCGTATGGTAGTTTATCTAAAATACGTAGAAAATATATTCAAACTGTAAATCATTGTATTAAAGAAGGGTATCAGTGGAAACAAAGTTTTACGCCAAATGATTATTTGCGTTCTGTGGATCGTAAAACGGTGGTGTCTAAATATAACTTAGAAGAAGTAACAAAGCAATATAACGAAGAACGTTATCAATAGGAGGTTATATGCAAGTATTAACAAACTATCAAATGCGTAGTGTCGATCAAGGGGCTATGCAAAAGTATCATATTCCTGGCATTGTTTTGATGGAACATGCATCTAGTGGTATCTATGCGCAAATGAAAAATTGGTTAAAGAAAAGTGATCGTATTCAAATTGTTTGTGGTGTTGGTAACAATGGTGGGGATGGTTTAGCGTTAGCTCGTTTATTAACTATTGATGGATATGATGTTTGTTATTCGTTAGTTGAACATAAAGTAGTAACAGAGGATGCATTATGTAATTTACAAATGGTAGAAGCTTTGGGTATTCCTTGTTATGAAGATGTACAGTCTGTGGATGTAATTGTGGATGCAATTTTTGGTACAGGCTTACAAAGAAATGTGGAAGGTAATGCGAAAGATTGGATTGAGAAAATAAATGCCAATGCAGCCAAAGTTGTAAGTATCGATATTCCTAGTGGGATTGGTAGTAATACTGGAGAAATCTTAGGGGTAGCTGTTAAAGCGGATATCACCTATACCATAGCTAGAGGCAAGGTTGGATTGTATGTATATCCTGGTAGTGAGCATGTTGGAGATGTATCTTATATCGATTTGCATGTGCCAAATAGTTTGTTTGAAGAATGTGGTAGTACTGTTTCTTTAGTGACTGAGAGTGTATGTAAGCAATTATTACCAATACGTAGTAGTCATTCTCATAAAGGTGATTATGGAAAAATCTTGATGATTGGTGGTAGTCGCAATATGTCTGGTGCTATTTGTATGGCTGCCAAGGCTGCTTTAGCAAGTGGTTGTGGTTTATTAACTTGTGCAGTACCAGTATGTATGCAATTTGTATTACAAACCAATGTATTAGAAAGTATGAGCATTCCATTACTTGATCGTAATGGTTGGGTATCTAAGGAAAGTGTATCAAGTTTACCGGTGTTAGATATGTATGATGGTATTTTGATTGGTTGTGGTATGGGAAGACATGTGGATGTGGTAGCTTATGTTGATAAAGTTATGAAATGTAATAAACCAATTGTCATTGATGCGGATGGTTTAGTGGGGTTAAAACCATTGTTGATGGTCTATAAAAATCGTAAGGATGTCATTTTAACACCACACTTAAAGGAATTTGCGGATTTGATGGATGTACCAGTGAGTGAAATTGAAGAACATCGAATGTTTTATATTGATCAATTCACTAAAGAATATCCAAATTGGACGCTGGTATTAAAAAGTGAAACGACAATCATCGCTAATGGAGAATATCGCTATATCAATACTTCAGGTAATAATGGTTTAGCGGTTGGTGGTAGTGGTGATGTTTTGGCGGGAATCATTACGGGCATGTTAGGACAATTAAAAGATTGTGTAAAAGCTGCTTGTGTGGGTGTGTATTTGCATGGCTATACAGCAGATCGTTTGTTGGATACAAAGAGTGTTTATTCGATAGTTCCAACGGATGTTATACAAGAAGTGGAACATATATTAAAAACAATGGCACAGTAGTTACTGTGCCATCTTTCATTTGAATTCAGGTGCTTTTGGATTTGGTTCATCAAAATATTTGCCTGGTTTTGATAAATCAAAGTAGAGTTTACTGTCTTCGGATAAACCAAAGTTGATATTACTGCCTTGTTCTTTGGTAAAGCGATTTAATGCTTCACAAAATAGGGCATTATGCGCTTCTTCACGTTCTAATAAAAAGAAAATCGTTTCTTTTACATATTTGTCATCGATTTGACGATATAAGTATTCATAAACAACTTTCGCACGTTGTTCAGATGCGATATCGGCTAATAAATCGGCCGCTAAATCACCGGTTACCGTTACATAATCTGCAGTCCAAGGATGTCCACTAGAATTGACAAGAGCTGGATTTAAACCAAAGGTTGTCATGGTTTCAATTTCGCCAACATTCACTTGTTTGTAGTCTACTTCATGTCCATTTAATAAATTAATGGTTTGAGCTACCATTTCCATATGACTCAATTCTTCACAAGCAATATCTAGAAATAAGTCTTTCATGGCTTTGTCTTTGGCTCTAAAGCTTTGTGATAAATATTGCATCGCTGCTTTTACTTCGCCATTGCATCCTCCCAATTGTTCTTGCATCAATACTGCATATTGCGGATTTGGTTTTTCTACTTTTACTTCTCTTAATAGTTTTTTGTCGTGTTTAAACATAGTATCTCCTTTCAATAGTAGTATGTATCGTTTGATTATGGCTATGCAATTTGGGTGTTTATCTAACTAGAAACATATGAATAACGTATAGATGACTAGGAGGTATAGCTATGGGAATTGTTGTGTGTAAGTTTGGAGGAACTTCATTAGCGAATGCATCATTGCGTTCAAAAATATATGATTATATAGAAGGTTTATTATTGCAAAAACATAAAGTAGTAATGATTGTATCGGCTTTTGGACGCTTACCTGATCCTTATGCGACTGATACATTGGTATCCTATAGTTCCTATTTGCCACCTATGTATATGGATCGCATGCTGGCTTTAGGGGAACAATTTTCTACTTTAGTGGTTAGTAATGAGTTGTATGCTCGAAATCTAGTGAATATTCCTTGTAATGTTTTGGATATAGGAATTATTACGGATGAACAATTTAATGAAGCGAATATATTACAATTGCATTCTGAACGTATTCAACAATATTTAATGAGTTATGATGTATTGGTAGTACCTGGATTTCAAGGATTGTCGTATCATCAACATATTACAACCTTGGGTAGAGGTGGTAGTGATTTGAGTGCGATAGTAATTGCTTGTATGTTACAGGTGTCTGAGGTCTATTGTTTTACTGATGTAGATGGTGTATATGAATATGATCCAAAAACAAGTTGTACTGCATCAAAGTACACTATGCTTAGTTATGATAAAATGTTACAATTAATTGACAGTGGTGCTAAAGTCATGTGTAAAAATAGCATTCTATGGGCTAAACAATATCAAATACGCATTTTTGTTGGCAAGGTGAATGCTTTAGATAGTGGTACTTGGATAGAGGGATGAATATGGTAGAGTTAATAAGCTTTGAAGAAGTATTGCAAAAATTAAAAGAACACGAAATCGTGGCAACCAAACAAAATGGAGTTGTGACTTTTTGTAGTTATATCGATGGTATGGTTCGTTGTAAACAATTGCATAGTACCTATAAATTACCATGGAAGATGTTTATTGAATTGTTTTCTAAAGAGACGTTCTATTTGTATGAAAAGCAAAATGATGAGGGTATTAATTTAGAAAAAGATGTTGAGTATTATACTTGGAGAGAAAAGTATCAATGAGTTCATTTCGATGAACTTTTTTTCTGCATAAATTCTATATTTTTTCATATTTTGTTTTGAAAGGGGACAAAAAATGAAAAAGTATATAGGCATGGGTATAGGGGCTATTATTGTAGTTGTTGTTTTATTTATAGCCTTTAAACCGGCAAATGCAGAAAAGAAATTGGATGATTTGTATACAAACTTAGAAAAGTATGAAGTAAGTGCGGAAATGGAATTGGCTAGTGGAGAGGATTTTAAGAATTATCAATTAACAGTTGGCTATCAAATGGTGGATGGCATTGAGTATTTTAAAGTGATTATGTATGACAAAAGTATTAATCAACAACAAGAGATACTTAGAAATACCGATGGCGTCTTTGTGATTACGCCAAATTTAAATCAAGTATTTAAATTTGAAGGAGATTGGCCTAATAATTCAACCAAACCATATTTATTACAAAATATAACGCAACTTTTACAACAAGAGTATACGATGCAAAAGAAAGAGCAAACCTACATTATCAATAGTGTAGCTTCTTATTCGAGTGTTCCAAGTTTGGTGCGACAAGAGATTGTATTAGATAAAAGTATGAAACCATTAAGCTTAGTTGGATATACAGAAGATGATCGAGTCGTACTTAAAATTGGTTTTCAAAAAGTAGATATGAATCCAGTATTTGATGAACATTATTTTATGACTCCAGATAAAAACATGTCAGCATCTGTTAGTACGGAGCTTGAATATTCTTTACCTTGGTATCCAATGCAAACATTTGATGCGAAGCTCACCAATGAAAATGTGATGGTCGTAAATGATAGTAAACAACATGTATTAGAGTTTACGGGCGATAAAAATTTTACGATTGTGCAAAAAGAGATGATACGTAATGAAAATTTAGAAGTGCAATCCGTAAGTGGTACCTTTGTGAATGAATTGAATTTAATAGGCTATTATCGTGAGAATTGTTTAACGGTGATGAGTGAGCAAATGGAAATTAGTGTATATTCAAATGAGTTGGGGATGGATGAAATGTTACAGGTGGTACAAAGTTTACAAGTTGCAGTGATGAACTATAGTAAATGATGCATCGAGGTGAAGTATATTATGCGGATTTGTTTGGTGCTACAGGCAGTGAACAGGCGGGTGTGCGTCCGGTTGTGATTTTACAAAATGAAAAGGGAAATCGCTTTTCAAAAACGGTGATTGTTGCACCAATTTCTACGCAATTAGATAAACCACCTTTACCTACGCATGTGAAAATTCCCAATATTATGTTAGAACGTACTTCCATTATTTTGCTAGAACAATTGCGTACAATTGATAAACAGCGTATGGGACAATGGATTTGTACGTTAGATGAGGATTTAATGGAAGTGGTGAATGAGGCTTTAAAAGTTAGTTTGGATATAAAATAGCTCGCTAGATGCGAGCTTTCTTCGTATTTTGGAAATGTAATTTTGCGACATTTTGTAGTTCATCTTTTCCATATAATTTAACAAATTCTATAATACATTCATCAACTTTACTTGATGCCCCTTTAATAAATGTCATATTGTATTTCTTTTCCATTTCATCCCATGCTTGTAAAAAGGCATAGCGAGCAATAATAGAGGCACAAGCAACTGCGTCATATTTACTTTCAGCTTTGGTTTCAAAATGGATGTTTCCAATTACTGTTGGTTGATCACTGACATATTGATAATAGCTTCTTTCAGGAGTGAATTGGTCAACGACTTTAAATGCTGGTAGTTTGCCGCATTTCTTTTCTAAATGAATATAACATTGGTTATGCAATTTTGCTTTGATCATATTCATATTATTTTCATCATGAATTTGATTGTATTTTTTATTGTCTAAAATACATAAACTATAGGGTAATGTTTGAATCAGTTGTTTGCCAATTCTACGGATATCTTCATCTTTGATTTGTTTGGAATCGTTGATACGTAGTTGTTGCAATAATTCTTTGTCCTTTTCTTGAACTATACAAGCACATACGCAGACAGGACCAAAATAATCACCAGTTCCTACTTCATCGGAACCTGCTTGTGGATAGATTTGAGTAGATGTTGGTTGGAAGCTGGAAGCATAGATTTCAGCATCTTTTCCCTGGAAAACGACTTTCTTAGATGTATAAATGGTGATTACACAATTCTCTACTTTCAATTGATATTGAACGTATGGAGAATTTGGGGTCACTAAAAATTCATTATAGGTTTGTACTAATTTTTGAATTTGTTGTTCATTTAAAGTTAAAGAAATAACATTCATAATCGGTTCCTTTCTTGCATAAATGTGCAAATTCTTATAATATAATAACATAGAAATCGAGGTTTTTTATATGATTATTCCATTAACTATGATTCCATATGTAAATATATTTATTATCGTCTTTGTGGCCATTATGTTATTTTTAGGTTATCAAAGAGGGTTCTTATATCAAGTATTTTCTTTACTAGGTGTTTTAAGTGCAATTTTAATTTCATGGTTTTTTGCGCCTGTTGTGGCAAGCCAAGTGCATATTTATCCAGAAGAATGGTGTCCTTTTGCGTATACAGAATTTGCGGATATCTTTTATGACAAAATGAATACGTTAATTTGGTATATCCTATTATTTGCGATTGTGTCTATTTTCTTTGCATTATTAAAACCATTAGCGAAAGCTGTACAAAAAGTGCCTTTGATCGGTTCTGTTAATAAAGTATTAGGAATGGTTTTTGGTTTAATTCCTTCTTTAGTTGTGATTTTATTTTTAACGTATTTTATGTCAACTCCAGTTGTAAAAAATGGGAAAGATGTCATTGATCAAACGTGGCTAGGACCAATTCGTAATGCAAGTACGAATGTAGTTTATATTTTACAAAAACCATATGAGATGAATGAAGCATTACAGAAATTAATCGCGGATCCTATTTCTTTAACAGAAGAAGAAACAAAACTAGTTTTAGAATGGCTGATTAGTGAACATGATAATACGGATGAGGTGTATGAGTTTGTGAATGAGCATTCTATACATCAAATGAAAAAACAATAGGTGATTATGATGAATGAAAATTATGAGGTTTTAGATTTTTATACAATTAAAGAAACAGTAAGTCGTTACTGTTCTTTTAATGGTGGAAAACAACGTGTTTTAGAATTGGAACCTCGTTTTTCTAAATTATATGTGAATGTAGAATTGGCTCGTGCCAAAGAGGCTTTGCAATGTACGATTTCTTATGGTGAAATGCCTTTTACTGGTATTCGTGATATTACAAAATTGGTAATGATGGCTCAAAAGGGAATGGTATTATCTCCATTAGAATTATTATGGGTTGCAAGTCATAATACATGTGTGAGAAGTTGTATTCAATACATTCAAAAGGTGGAATGTAAAGTTGAATATTTGAGTGAATTAACATCAAGTTTAAGTACCTTTGATAAAATGCAAAGAGAAATTGAGCGTTGTATTTCACAAGGAAATGAAGTGAATGATTCTGCAAGTAGTACTTTAAGTGGTTTGCGTAAACAAATTGCAAGAGTACAAGCCGATATGGATAAAGTATTACAGCAATATATGCGTAGTCATAGTGCAGAGTTGATGGATACCATTAGTGCTACACGTAATGATCGTAAAGTGGTATTGGTGAAGAATAGTTATAAGAATCAAATGGATGGCATTCAATATGGGGATAGTGCAAGTGGTTTAGCAACCTATGTTGAACCTGGTTGTATGATTCCATATAACAACCAATTGCAATCTTTACGTCAAAAAGAACAAATTGAAATTGAACGTATTTTACGTGAATTAACAGCATTAGTAGAAGAGCATGCGGATGCTTTATTAGCAAATATGGAAACATTAAGTATTTTAGATGAAGTATTTGCGAAAGCGCGTTATGGAAAAGAAATGGATGGTTGTATTGCGAGTATTAATGAAGAGGATATCTTGTATTTAAAAGATGCGCGTCATCCATTGATTGCGAAAGATCAAGTAGTTAAAAATACCTATCGTATGATTCCTCCTTATAAGACCTTATTAATTACGGGTCCAAATACGGGTGGTAAAACTGTATCTTTAAAAACGATGGGTCTTTTTGTCATTATGACCATGAGTGGAATGCCAATACCTTGTAGTGAAGCAACCATTCCAATGTATGATAAAGTGTTTGTGGATATTGGGGACCAACAATCTATTGAACAATCCTTATCTACATTCTCTGGGCATATTTCTTCTTTAGCAAATATCTTTAAGAAAGCAACTACAAAGTCTTTAGTAATTTTAGATGAATTGTGTTCAGGTACCGATCCTAAAGAAGGAGAAAATTTAGCAATCGCGATTTTAGAATATTTCCGTCAAAAGGGTATTTATGTCATTGCGTCTACGCACTATAGTAAATTGAAAACTTATGGTAAACAACATGATGATATCTTGTTGGCATCTGTTGCTTTTGATATGGAAAAATTACAACCAACGTATCAATATAAAGAAGGCTATACAGGGCAATCAAATGCTTTTGATATTGCTTTACGTTATGGATTTATTCCTTCTATTATTGAACGTGCCAAAGAATTAAAGGGTGAAGATGTTACATTGGAAGATCAGTTGTTAGAAAAATTAGATCGTCAATTGATGGAAAATGAACAATTAAAAGAAAAATTACAAGTGGAATTAGCTGAAGCTAATAAGGCTAAGGAAGCTTGGATTGTGAAACAAGAACAATTTATGAAACAAGAAGATGAATTGTTGAATAAAGCAAAAGAAAAAGCCAATCGTATTGTGGAAGAAACCCAAGATGAAGCGAAAGAATTAATAGATGAATTAAAGCAAATGAGTGAATATAAGATGCATGAAACGATTGCTTTAATGAAGAAGATTGATGACTTATCTCAAATGGATGAGGAAGAAGAATATGTGGATGAAGAAATTAATGTGGGTGATACCGTAAGAGTTGTAAAAACTAATTATTTGGCAGAAGTATTATCCATTGATAAAAAGCAAGTGATGGTTTTATGTAATGG
>JAFZDT010000105.1 GCA_017561055.1 Erysipelotrichaceae bacterium | reverse complement strand
TTAAAGCTTCAATTTCCTTTGATACATCTTCATAGTTATACTCATCTGTAGTTGATTTATTTTCTATTTTCAAAATATTTTTTAGAGATATATTATCAAATTTATCTCCAATATTTTTAACTATGCTAAAGTTATTTAAAATATCTTTATCAGTTAAACTTGTAGAATATGCTTTCATTCTATAAATATATACATCACAGTTATCACAACCAATTGTAATAGGTTGAGGTTCTGGTTGCCAGAATGATGAGTCTGATGTATAAATCATTGGTCTGTTACCAACACCATCTTCGTAAGTTAATACGAGAGGAATGTCTTCACTCTTATTGATATTGAATTCAAATTAAATAACATCTTCTTCGCAATAAGGAGAATATAAACTTCCGTTACTTGAATAAACATTTGCACTTTCAACTTTCATATCAAGACCGATTCCACCATTCATACAAGAAATGAATGAAGTATCACGTTTCTTAACATTAGAAGTTTTGAAAATTGCTTTAAATTCTTTACCGATTCCTTTTGCGTCATCAGCAAATAAATTATAATTAATAGTAGCAGTAGTTCCTGCTTTAATACAGAAGAATTGATCTCCATTTTCATCAATCTGATAACCACCGTTAACCCAGTCAAAGTTATCAGATACAGTCATAGAAACTCCTGTATTTTTATCTGTCCATAATCTATTTGCATCATTGTTTGAATAACCTACTGGATTAAAGTCGAATTCTAAACCAGCACTAGTAGGAGATACATTAATACCTAAATCTACAATTGTGGCTTTTAAAGTTTTAACTGTTTTGCCACAAGTAATAGTAAGAGTATGTTCTCCCATAACATCTGTCTTAAATTGCCATACGTCTGTATTTGATGACATAGTAAGACTAGAATTATATGTTTCAACAGTTTCACCATCTTCATTAATATATGTTGATCTTAAAGTAACATTAGGCGTTTCTGTAGATGGATCATAAACTGTATATTTAATATTTGTTGCTTCATATTGTTTTGCTGTAAATTCTTGTTGAATCGTACTAATTACAGGAACAGTAGAAGCTTCGTCATACCAAATAATATCTTTTACAATATGATTTGATTCAATGTCATTGTTGTTGATTGTTGCAGTCATGTAAATTTCAAATAAATGAGTTCCATGACCTTGTGCTGGAATAGAGAATGAATCAGATAAACCAGCGGCTCCTTTTGAACTTGTCTTTGTTCCGATTTCTCTTCCGTCTAATAAATAATGAACAGTTTTATCAACTGCACCATAAGGTGTATATGTGAAAGTAACAGGAGAGTTAGCAGTATATTTTCTTGTATCGTCAAAAGTAGAATCTAATTTAACATCTACAACTGACACATACCATGTCTTTTGTTGCATTGTTCCAATATCATCACTAATAATTAATGTGATTTTTTGGTCACTTGCAACACTAAGATATTCTGTTAAATCAGCTTTATTATCACCAGTATAAACAGTTTCTGTTTTAATTACTTTATTACCAAGTTTCCATGTTACATTACCTTGACCAATATCATCTCCAGAAGCATCTGTTCCAGTAAATTTATATTCGATTTCTACTTTATCATTAGCAGTTACAACTAATGGACTTGCAGTAATTCTATCAATTTTAATTGTATTAGCAGAAGATGAGCCACCTGAACCACCTGTAATAGTAAATTGTGATTTTACAACTCTTTCTTCATTTTCTTTACCTTCGTTAGTAATTTCATAAAGACGAAATACATTTTCTCCAGTTTCTGAATCATTATAAGTTGCTTCATATGTTTTATTAGGAGATTTATCAATTGAATCAAGAGTTTGATTGATAGTAGTAATAGCAGAATTTACAGTTTGAATTTTACCATCTACATATTCTTCCGTAGCAATTCCTGTGAAATCAGGTTCTGCATTTTCAATAGCAGTATCTACTTCAGATTTTGTATAATAATTACCTAATTTACCAGTAATATCTTCTTGTGCAATTTTTTCTTCTACAAAAGTTTCTGTAGCATATCCAACTTTTGAATCGTTAATAGCAGTATTAACTTCTTCTTTTGTATATGTTTCTGTCTTTTTGTAGTAGTCATTTAATTTATCAGAAATATCTGCGTCAGAAATTGATTTAGTAACAAACTCTTCTGTAGCATACCCTTCTAAACTTTGATGTTCTGTAAGATAACCTACGTCATTTGTAAAAGCAGAAACATTCTCTGGAATAGTTGGGATTTCACTCTTTAATGCATAATCAACTAATTGGTCTGAAACATCAACTTTTGCAATTTCTTGTTGTACATAAGTTTCAGTAGCATAGCCATTAAGAGCGTTTTGTACTTTTTGTTCTGCGTCAATTGCAGCTTTTTCAGCTCTGTCAGCAGCATTTTGTGCGGCTGTTACTTGAGAACCAATTTGAGCGTCAGCAACTTGTTCTGCAACTTTTTCAGCTACAGATGTAACTAAATTTTGAACCCAAGTAGCATCAATATCAATAACACCACCACAATCTACATCGCAAATTGACTTAAGTACTTCAAGACTTGTATTTGATCTTGTTTTCCATTCATATGCGTAACTTCTTCCTTTATTATCATAAATTGCACCTGTTGCATGAATTTCAAATTTTAATTTACCTGCAACAGCAGAAGCTCCACCATCAACCTTCCATGCAAATCTAATTTTTTCATTAGTATATTGCACATTTACTGCGTCATCTGCGCCATGTTCTCCATCGCTTCTATCATAATGAATAGAAATATGTGCTTTCAATAAATCATAACCATCATAATATCTAGCCATTTCAAATGGTATAAATTGTGAGTTTTCTTCTTGTGTTATATTAAATTGCTTTTCGTTAAGAGCAATATTCTTTTTATCATCAATAATTGAATAATTATTATCCTCAAAATCATCAAACCATCTATAATTATTTTTATCTTTAGTCCAATTTTCATTGGCATAAACAACCATTTCGTCATATCCAATTTCTCTTGAATACATCGCTGGTTCTACATTAGCAGAAGTCACTATTGCTTCTGTATTTTTAGAAGTAATAGTAGCCATCTTTAATCTTTCACTAAATGATGACAAATTATACTCCTCCTTTCTTGAATAACTAAAAATGCCACCACACCGCTTCTGATGTGATGACACTTTCTAAAATATTTTTGTATTTATTTTTCTATTTAAAACTTGAATGAAAACTAATTTACAGACAGCTTCCATTCATCATCCATTTTTATATAGCATAAACATGGTTTCCATTCGTTATCTAATTTAACGTAAATATTACATAATACATACTCATCATCTATTTTCCAATAAACAACATTGGCATGTTTCCAAATAGCATATAATGTAACAGCTCCTCCATCTTGTTCAAAACTATAAGTCTGTCCAGAATTATAAGTAGTACCAGTTCCATCAGCTTTTGTATTCCAGCAAACAAAAGTATATCCACTTCTTGTAGGAACAGTAGAAGATATTGTAATTGTCTCACCATAAGTTTTAGTTTGACTTGCAGGAGCAGTAGAACTTCCACCGTTTACATTATAAGTAACTGTATGCGACCAAGGTGTCCATTGAGCATATAATGTTTGATTTGCAGT
>JAFZDT010000104.1 GCA_017561055.1 Erysipelotrichaceae bacterium | reverse complement strand
ATTAGATAGTTTATAATAAATTGTGTGATGTTATGATTGGTTATCCAAATGCAAAACCAAGAACAAGCACAACCTCGATAAAAAGTTCAGCTAGTAATCGAGGTATGTCATTGGAAAAAGATTTAAATCAAACTAACCTATACTATTTAGAGTTAGACAAAGCGGTGATTTACAAAAAACCAACGCCAGTTCAAATTGTAAATGTAGACTATCCAAAACGTAGTGCTGCGAAGATTACGGAAGCTTATTTTAAAATTCCATCTACAACCGATTACAATGGTGTTTATAAAGGTAAGGCTGTTGATTTTGAAGCAAAAGAAACTAAACTTAAAACTTCTTTTCCTTTTAAATTAATACATCCTCACCAAATCGAACACTTAAAACGCGTAATTCGTCATGGTGGTATTGGTTTTCTAATTATTCGATTTACATATTATGATGAGACATACTATATAGAAGCAGAAAAAATGATTGATGCATATTCTAATCGAGAACATCAATCATTGCCCTATACTTGGTTTAAAGAAAATGGATATCTTATTCCCTTTTCTCTAACACCGCCAGTGGATTATCTAAAAATTATTGATAAATACATTTTAAAGGAGGTCTAATATGAGTGATTCTCAAAAGAAAAAAGTAAAGAAAGTAAAAACTAAAAAAGTTTTAACTACCTTTCAAAAGAAAAAAAGAAGAAGAAAAATCCTTAATGGATTAGTAATTAGCTGTATTGTTCTTGGAATTTTATGCTGCAGCGCTGGAGTGACGATGATTTACTCTATGATCAAAGGAAGCAGTATTGTATTAAACGTAGAAGATTTCAAGAGTCCAGAGTCTACATTAATTTATGACCGTCATGGCAACTTAATTGGAACAGTTGGTGTAGAAAATCGTATTAACGTAACTTATGATAAATTGCCACAAGTTGTTGTTGATGCCTTTGTTTCTATTGAAGACTCTCGTTTCTTTGAACACAATGGATTCGATATTCCTCGTTTTACAAAAGCATTCTTAGAAAATATTAAATCGATGTCTTTTGCTCAAGGTGGTTCTACATTAACGATGCAAATGGTTAAGAATACCTATTTCGTTACTGCTGAATCTTTAGCAGAAAAATCAATTCCACGTAAAGTACAAGAAATTTACTTCTCATTAAAAATTGAAAAATTAATTAATAAAAAGAAAATTTTTGAATTATATATTAATAAAATCAATTTTGGTGGTCCTGCTCGTGGTATTGAAGCTGGCGCACAATATTACTTTGGAAAATCATGTAGTGAATTAACATTATCTGAAGCAGCTACATTAGCTGGTGTTATTAACTTACCAAACGTTTATAACCCTTACTACAATATTGACTATGCTACAACACGTCGTAATGAAGTATTAAACTTAATGTATAAACATGGTTATATTTCAGAAACTGAAATGAAAGCTGCTAAAAAGATTAAAGTTGAAGACTTATTAATTGGTGATAAACAGGATTTAGATTCTCATAAAACAGAATATTTACAATCATATATTGATGAAGTATTAAATGAAGTTGAAGATATTACTGGTGAAGATCCATATACTACTGCAATGCGTATTTATACAGCAATGGATCCAGAAGTACAAAATACTGCTGATATGATTTGCCGTGGTGAAAGTTTTGATTTCCCTGATGGACATATTCAAACTGGATTTGCTGTTATTGATAATGATACTGGTCAAATCGTAGCTTTAGGTGGAGGACGTGGTCGTCAAGGTGAAAGAACATTCTCATTCGCAACAGATGCACGTAAACAACCTGGTTCTTCGATTAAACCAATCATTGACTATGCATTAGGATTTGAATACATTGGTATGGCAACTACTCATACAGAGTTCGATGAAAAAACAACTTGGAAAGGTACTAATATTGCAGTTACTAATGCAAGTGGTAAGTTCCTTGGTGATTTAACATTACAACATGCCCTATCAGCTTCATTAAATATTCCAGCATTAAAAGTATTACGTAAGGTAATTGACACAGCTGGCAACGAAAAGATTCGTGAATATTTAAGAACTATTGGATTTGATGAACGAGTTGCTAAAGCCTTTAATGAACAATATTCAATTGGTGGTTCTGATTTAACAGCTTCTCCATTACAAATGGCTGCTGCTCAAGCTATGTTATTTAATGGTGGTTTATATATTGAACCACACTGTATTACTCGTATCGAGTATATTGATGGTTCTCAAGAACCATATACTCCTACTTACACTCCAGTTCGTGCCATTTCTGAAGCTAGTGCTTACTTAATTGCACATATGATGGAGAAAAACGTAAGTAACGATATTTATTTAGGAAACGTTAAAGCGATTAAAAAATCTTATCCAGTATATGCTAAAACTGGTACGTCTGACTGGGGTAGCAACGGTAAACAATATGGTATTCCTGTTGGTGCTGCTAAAGATAGCTGGATGAATGCTTCTACTAGTCAATTTACAATGGCTACGTGGCTTGGATATGATAAAGGTGTCAAAGGTCAAACATCTCATATTACAGATAAGACTTTCAAAATGAATATTCCTGCTAAGATTACAAACCGTTTATTAGATTCTTTAGCAAAAGCTTATGGCAAACCTAAAGCAATTGCTAAGCCTAAAGGAATTGGTTCAGTTACTTATGTAAATGGTACATGGCCATACACTGCTGCACCTGAATGGTGTCCACAAGAATACATTGTAACTGGTCAAATTAAAGCAGGTACTGCAAATGTTGTTGAGTGGGTAACTCCTACTATTGATAATATTACTTCATTTACAGCAACATTAACTTCAAATGCCTCAACAAGTGCAACTGTTCAGTTATCATACAGTCCATTAAGTGAACTAATGCCTACTGTTATTGAAGAAAAAGAATTTGAATGGGATAAGAAAATTTGGAAACAAAATGTAAAAGCAAAACGCTTATTCTCTAAAACATGGATTGATGGAGTTGTTCGTTACTATTTAGAAGTTACTGATGAAAAAGGTGACTTATTAGGAGTATATACATTTGAAAATCCTAATGAATCACTAACACTAGATTTATCAGTATTACCAAACGGCTCTCACACACTACGTTTCCGCGGATACTACAGTTATACAATCGCTCCTGTACAAAGCGGTGTAATAGATCAATATGTAACTGTACATGTTGAAAATGTAGTCATTCCTGAAACACCAGTTGTTCCTGAAGTACCTGAAACGCCTGTAGTTCCAGAAACACCAGTTGTTCCTGAAGTGCCTGAAACTCCTGTTACTCCAGAAACACCTCAAGCATAAAAAAGAATGGATATCACACGATATCCATTTTTATTTTACTTTTCATCTTTTTATCTTTACAAACATCAAACAACGGACAATGATTACAATCCGGTTTCAATGCTTTACAATGATACCTACCAAAGAAAATTAGTAAATGATGTGTTTTTCTCCAACGATCCTTTTTAATTTTCTTTTTTAGGGTCATTTCTACTTCTAATACAGACGCATCTTTTTTTACTAATCCTAAACGTTTACTAACCCTTTCAACATGGGTATCTACAGCTAAAGCAGGAATTTTATACCATTCAGATAAAATTACATTTGCTGTTTTACGACCTACTCCATCTAGTTTGACTAACTCTTCCATCGTATTAGGAACAACACCATCATATGATTCAACCAAAGATTGAGCTAAACTAACCAAATTCTTCGCTTTATTACGATACAATCCAATTGATTGAATAAATGGTTCAATTTCCTTTGGAGTTGCTAAAGCCATATCATTCACTGTAGGAAACTTTTCAAACAAAGCTGGTGTAACCTTATTAACAGCCACATCAGTTGTCTGCGCTGATAAAACAACAGCTACAAGTAATTCGTATGCATTGCGATGTACTAATTCACAATCTGCATTAGGAAACATCGATTCTATAATATCTAATATCTCATTCGCTTTCACGTTGAACATCCTCAACTAACTTTTCAACTGTAATTCCTTGTTTTTCCCAACGAGACAATATCGTATCAATATATTTAATATTTAATTTACGATAAATAGCTGCTTCACGTAAAGCATATATAATTAATTCATTATCATACTTACGAATCCATTCGCTCAACATCATTAATTCTTTTTGTGTTAAAGGACGACCAAATTCTTGTTCAAATGTTTGGAAAATAGGTAATGCATCCGTATCCTTATCTTTTTGTTGAAAAATACCATTCATATTAAAAGACATAACTCCATTTGTAAATGTTACTTGTAAATATTGTTTCATACACAATTGTGACAAACAATCATCAACATCCTGTATAGAAAGATTACTATGAGCACTTAAAGATTCAGTAGTAATCAAACGATTTTGTTCTGAAAAAAACGAAATTAACATCAATAACATAAACTCACGTTCACTTAAATTTAAAGAGACTATATTCTCCATTAACCAATTTTTACGATTAAAATAACTCTCTTGCCAAAACTGTTTCATATAAAAATCACCTGCATTGATTATAGCATACATAGAACAAATTTGCTTATTTTTTCTGAATATGGTAGAATGCTACGGTAGGAGTGAAAATATGAAAAATAAACTATTATTTTATTGCATTGCAATACTTGCTTGTTTAACGATTCTGTTCTCTATCCATTATTTAACAAAACCTGAAGAAATGCCAGTAGTAACTAGAAATACAGTATCTGGTCAATTATCCTATGATGAAGTAAACGAATTTGTATATAATCAAAATAACACAGTATATTTATTCTTCTTCTCTAGTAAAGAAGCTGATAGTACATATGTCATTAATAATATCTTAAATCCTATTTTACAAGAAAATAAATTAGAAACTTTTAATGATTTATATTATGTTGATTTAGCTACATTACCTGCTGATACCTCAGATAAATATACTAAAAATCAATGGGGATTCTACAACCTTCCAAGTTTTGTTGGATTGAAAATTGAAAATAATAAAGTACAAATTTCAGACTTATTAGAATGGGATGGAACAAATCCATATACAATGGATACTGTAAAAACTTGGTTAAATGAACACAAACTATTAACGCAGAACTAAACGTTCTGCGTTATTTTCTTATAATGCTTTAACAACCTCTTTAACAAACTTTGCACTACGAGCACTTGCTAATTGTGCATATGTTTCAAATGATAATTCATTTCCTTCTTTTAATACGATATCACTTAAAGAACGAATGATAACAAATGGAACTTTATAGAAATCACAAACTTGTGCAATACAAGCAGCTTCCATATCTCCACAATATGCACTAGGATAATATGTCTTAATAAAATTAACATCTTCTTGTTTGCAAATAAATTTATCACCACTTACAATATCACCAACAAATACACGCGAATCACTTAATTGTTCCATCACATTTTTGGCTAAATCTTGTAATTTTTTATCCGTTTTAAAAATATATGGATTTTCATCCGTAAATCCTAATGGAATATTATAAACTACTTCAAAATCAAAGTCATATTTCACAACTCTATCAGAGATAATAACATCCAATTCTTCTTCAACTTCTTGTAAGCCACCAGCAGTACCAATATTAATGAAACAATCCAAATCAAATCTTTCTAATAATTGAGTCATCATCATTGCACTTTTAACAGCACCAACACCACTTAATGCTACTACAACTTCTTTTCCTTCAATTGTACCTTTATAAATAGGTAAACCACTATTTTCAAATGTTTCTTCAATTGTCATGAACTTTAGAATTTCATTTAATTCAATGTTCATCGCACCCATAATTCCAATCATCTTACTACCCTACTTTCTTCGCTACATAAAAGATTTTCTCACCTTCTTGTATACCTTCTAAATCAAAATCTGTATACATAGAAACATCAAATCCTATTCTTTCTAATTGTTCCTTAACCCATAAAGGATTATGTACTTTTTGAACATGTTGTTCTTGTTCTAATTTACCATTTGCATCATAGAAAGTAAAACTATGATACAAGAAATGATCTTCATGACGAATTGTCCATTGATAAGCAACATCGTCTAAAAATCCTTCTTCAATATATTCTTCCGCAAATTCTACTTCTCTATCTAAACTATGAATATCAAATAAGAAAACACCATCATCTTCTAAACATGCATATACCTTTTCAAATACTGTAAGCACATCTTGATCATGAACTACATAGTTTAAACTATCGCAATAACACAAAATAGAATCATATTTTTTATCTAATGGAAGTTGTACCATATCCAATGCTTCCCATTGAACAAGTTCACTATCTTCTTTTTCTTGCGCTTCATCAATCATTTCTTGTGATAAATCAGTACCATACATTGAATAACCTAATTTCGCTAAAGCAATTGTAATTTCACCACTACCACAAGCTAATTCAAGAATATTAGTGCCTTTTGCATTCTTTTGTGTAAAGTCTACCCACATTTGAGTTGCTTCATCATCTTTTACTAATAAATCATAAAATGGAGCTAATGTTTGATAAATCATACGTCTACACCTTCCTTACGCAAATATGCAATTTGTTGTTCCTTTACAACTTTCATTGCTTGATTTAAATCTGTTTTTGCTAACGCAATTTCCTTTGAACTATCGTAATCTCTTGATGGATCTAATTTGTCTGCTAAATAAATTATCTGAGCTAACGGATGATTCGAATCCCCTTTTACATGATGTAAAATAGCATGTAATACATTTTTATTCCGTATTTTCAATACTCTTCTACAATAGATTTCACCAGTATATTGATGATGAATCGCAAAAGCCTCATCAAACTTATTAGATGCATTTAAACGCATCCAGAAACTCGATTCATCATAATCCAACCTCTTTGTACAATCATGAAACATCCCCGCTAAAAACGCCTCATATGCATTCATATGATGTGCTACTGCAAGATCTACTGCTAATTGTGTCATACTCGATACATGCAACCAACGTTTTGGTTTCACTAAACTTCTAGCAATATCTTCAACATAAATCCCATGTTCCATCATATATGTTTTCACAACACTAGAAACATCCTTCCAATGCAATTCAAAATCAAATTCAATATTTTCAAAAGGTAATTGTACATAATCAATCCCTTCATATAGCCAATCACCCTTCATAATCTTTAATTTACGATACGGCGCAATCATTAACTTTAACATATGACTACGATTTTCATAAGAAACTGTGTGTTCTTCAAACACAAACCAGATTTCATCTAAAGAATATTGCTTTTTATATTTCAATATTTCAGACAATTGACTACACAAAAGAGGTGCAAATGCACCTTTTATAATACCTACTCTCATCGTGGTAACTCAATTTTTGCTTCTTTACTTCTACGATATAATACAATTGTACGACCAATTGTTTGAATAATTTCACTCTTAGTACCAACCGCTAATTCAATCGCAGCTTCTTTAACACTCAAAGCACAAGTCTTTAACAAACTCACTTTTACTAATTCATGCGCTTCCAAAGAAACATCCAAACTTTCTAATACTGTATCACTTAATCCATCTTTACCAACAATAACAACAGCCTTTAATGGATTTGCTAGTGAACGCAAATAACTCTTTTGTTTATTATTTAACATATTACAACATCGCCTTTCTAACTTTTACTTTAACACCCTTAGGGTAACGAATATCAATATAATCACAACTTCCTTTAAAACATACCCAACCAACGCCATACATACAAATATCAGTAGCACGACCTTTAGTATAAATACGTTCCTTCACAAAATCAGGATATAAATCAATTGTAGGAGATAATAACTCATTATAATGAGATTCCCACAAATTATCTGCATTTTCAACTTTACCACGATGTAATGGTAAACGTCTTGAAGCATATACAGTCATCGAAGCATTATCCCGACAATTTACAGCATCAATACGCATCAAACCACCTAGCGCTAATGATTGATCGCCATATATTTGATACACCACTGGACGAAGTGTACTAGATGGAATTACATACTTCAATTCATGATCATCTAACAAGAAAATTGCACTATCATATTTATGAATACCAGGAGAATCATAAATGGTATAACCATTCCACTCTAATTTCGTAAAACCTAATGTAGTACCAGGATATCTAGACATCGTCAATCCTTGCTCCAAACGTAATAACGTATTTAAGATTGAGCTTTTACCAGCATTTGCTGTACCCATAACCACAATTTCTTTATTCTTCGCATACATTTCAATAGCACGAATTAATTCACCAATACCGTCCTTACCTTGACGTCCAGTAACCACAATACCTTTAACCACAATACCGTATTCTTTTAAACGACCTAATAAGAAATCTGTTAATTTATTCTCAGATAAAGTATCTGGTAATAAATCACGTTTTGTAACTACCATTACAATATCCTTGCCAGCACAATGACGATTCATACCCTCAATCATACTCGCTTCAAAATCAAACAAATCAACTACCCATAATACCAAAGCATCCATATCCGCAATTGTCTTTAAAATTTGTGTAGTATCCATTTTTGTACTATAAGAAACCGTTACATCATCATAATGCTGAATACGAAAACAACGCTGACAATAAATTGCATCCTCTTTTGGTGTATATCCAGGTAAATCCTTTGATTCACTTTGTAAATAAGCACCACAACCCTTACATTGTTTCATGATACTCTCCTTTCTTCATATAACCTTTCTTTTCAAATATATAAAATACAAATGATTCTACTACTCGAAAAGGAATCGTATAAAACAAATCTTTCTTTTCTAATGGTTCACATAAAATCGTTAATGAACCTTGCAAATTCCCACCTAAAATATCGGTAAATAACTGATCACCCATAATCGCAATCTCATGACCATTTACACCATATTTCTTTTTAATTTTATTAAATACAAACGGAAAAGGTTTACAAGAAAAACTATACGTTTCCAAACCCGTCTCTTCAGCAATAAACTGCAAACGCTTCATTGTATTATTACTAGCAAATACAACTTGAATCCCCGCTTGTTTTAGCAATGATAAAAAATTACGCATTTTATCATTCATATACAATTGATGATGTGGTAATAAACTATTATCTACATCACAAATCAATACTTTAATACCATTTCTAATTAAATCATCAATCGGCAATGCATATGCACTTGATAAATATAACCTCGGTAACAATAGTTTAAACACACATTTCACCTCATGTTACATTTTATCATAAGTACACACGTATTAAAATAAAAAAAACTTCCCAAAGTGGGAAGTTATAAAAACTACTTAGCAAGTGCTTTTTGTGCTTTTTCAACGATAGTTTTGAAACCTTTTGGATCGTGAATAGCGATTTCAGATAACATTTTACGGTTAACTGTAATACCAGCTAATTTTAATCCGTGCATTAATTGAGAATAACTCATTCCATGAGCTCTACTAGCTGCATTGATACGAGCGATCCATAATTTACGCATTTCACGTTTTAATGTTCTTCTGTGAGCATATGCATAGCGTAAAGAATGCATTACTTGTTCATGAGCTGTACGATATAATACATGCTTAGATCCGAAGTAACCTTTCGCTAATTTTAAAACTTTCTTTCTACGTTGACGTGTTGTATATCCACCTTTAACTCTTGGCATCCTTATATTCCTCCTTAGTCTTGTAACATTAGTTTAATGCGTTTGTAATCGCTCTTAGAAACTAATGATGCTTTTCTTAAATGACGTTTTTGTTTTTGAGTCTTATGAGGTGCTAAGTGTGATACATACGCACGCCCTCTTTTTAATTGTCCGCTACCTGTTCTTTTAACACGTTTAGCTAATGCTTTTTTTGTTTTCATTTTTGGCATAATGATTTTTCCTCCTACTTATTACGTTTAGGTCCCATGATACAATACATGGTGTTACCTTCTAATGATGGTTGTTTTTCGACGATAGAAATATCCGATAATTCTTCAATAAAGTTATCCATAACTTTCTTTCCGACATCCAGACGAGTAATTAAACGTCCACGGAATCTCATGTCTACTTTTACCTTTTTACCTTCCTCTAACCACTTACGAGCTTGAGAAGCCTTTGTATTAAAGTCTCCAATGTCGATAACTGGTGACAAACGCATAGGTTTTACTTCAGTAACATGTTGATTCTTTTTCGCTTCTTTTTGCTTCTTTTGTTGAGCATAGCGATATTTTCCATAATCTAAAATTCTACATACTGGTGGAACAGCATTTGGAGCCACACATAATAAATCTAAATTACGATCGTAAGCTGCATTTAAAGCCTCATTACGAGTTAAAATACCTAATTGCTCACCATTGTCAGCAATTACTAGTACTTCCTTGAAACGAATGTTTTCGTTCACCAATTCATCTGTTGAAAATTTCTTGTTGATAAACAACACCTCCTATTACACAAGAAAAGCGGATTCCACACCCGCTTACATTCACATTAATCTCTTAATATGTAGTAGCATATTACCTATGTCCACGTTAGGTCATCAGGTGAGAAGGGGTGCTTCTTCTTTCCACGTACTTTTCTTTGCTCATATAGTTTACCATATCCATACCAAAAGTCAATCACTTTTTAATAGATATTTACCCTATTTTTGCTTATTAATTATAGCTATTTATCTACCCCTAGTCAATGTTTTGTGCTATAATCTTAAAGATGTAAAGGAGTACATATATATGAAATTAAAAAACAGTTATTTTTACACATTAAGGGAAAATGTGAAAGACGAAGATTCCATTAGCGGTAATTTATTAGCACGCAGCGGAATGATTAAAAAGAATTCTGCAGGTGTGTATATGTACCTTCCCTTAGGATATAAAGTATTACAAAACATTCAAAACATCGTTAGAGAAGAAATGGACGCAACAGGTGCTCAAGAAGTTTTAATGCCTGCATTAATTCCTGAAGAAATTTATGTAAATAGTGGACGTCGTGCTGGATTTGGTAACGGTATGTTCTCATTAAAAGACCGTAACTTAAAACCTTATGTATTAGGTCCAACACACGAAGAATTATTTGCTATGGCTGGTTCTATGGGTATTCACTCATATAAAGATTTACCTTTCAACCTATATCAATTCCAAACAAAATTCAGAGATGAAGCTCGTCCTCGTTTCGGATTAATTCGTGTACGTGAATTCATTATGAAAGATGCTTACTCTTTCGATACTGATTTAGCTGGATTAGATGTATCTTATCAAAAAATGTTTGATGCTTATAAAAAATCTTTTGATCGCATGGAAATCGATTATAAAGTTGTTCGTGCAGATACAGGTGTTATGGGTGGTTTATTATCAGAAGAATTCCAAGCAGTTACTGATATTGGAGAAGACGTATTAGTATTATGTGATTCATGTAACTATTCAAGTAACTTAGAAATTTCTCCATGTCCTGATAACTATGAAGATTCAACTGAAGAAATGTTAGAAAAAGAATTAGTATTTACACCAAATGCTAAAACTATTGAAGAAGTTTCTGAATTCTTAGGTAAAAAACCTACTGATTTCGTTAAAACTTTAATTTATCAAGTAGATGATCAAGTAGTTGCTTGTATGGTTAGAGGAAATCGTGATGTTAACCAAACTAAATTACAAAAAGCATTCGGTGCTACTGAAGTTGCTTTAGCTGATTTTGATACAGTTAAACGCGTAACAAACGCTAACGTTGGTTTTGCTGGTCCTATCGGATTAACTATTCCAGTAATTATGGACTATGAAATTGCTCATATGCGTAACTTCATTGTAGGTGCTAACCAAACAGATTATCACTATACAAATGTAAATATGTCAGATTTCACTCCAACAAAAGTTATGGACTTACGTGAAATTCAAGAAAATGATATCTGCCCTGTTTGCGGTGGTAAGATTTACTTCAAAAAAGGTATCGAAATTGGTAATACATTCAAATTAGGTACTAAATATTCAGAAGCAATGGATTTATATTACACAGATACAAACAACAAATTACAACCAGTTGTTATGGGTTCATATGGTTTAGGCCCAGGACGCGTTATGGCTGCTTTAGTTGAACAAAAACACGATGAAAATGGTATTATTTGGCCAATAAGTGTTGCGCCTTATAAAGTGGCTGTAGTTATTATCAACAACAAGTTCGAAGACCAAGTGAAATTGGCTGACGAATTATATGACACATTCAAAGCACAAGGCATCGATGTAATTTTAGATGATAGAGATGAAAGAGCTGGTGTTAAGTTCAAAGATATGGACTTAATTGGTGTTCCTGTTCGTATCACAGTTGGTAAATTAGCTGGTGAAGGAAAAGTTGAATACAAATTACGTACTGCTCAAGAAGCTGAAACATTAGATGCTCAAGAAGCAGTTGCTAAAGCATTAGAATTGATTAAGAAATAAGAAGATTCACAAGAATCTTCTTTTCTTTTTCCATAAAAAAAGGAAAGACCTATCCATCTTTCCTACTAACTATTTTCAAAAAATTATCCAAAACAACAACCAATAATACAATCCAGATTGTCCAAGCAAATACACCCGTATAATCAAGATTTACTCTACAAAAATCAAGTCGAAATCCAATACCTGATTGT
>JAFZDT010000103.1 GCA_017561055.1 Erysipelotrichaceae bacterium | reverse complement strand
CAATATGGTGGAGTTATTCCAGAAGTAGCTTCTCGTATTCATATTGAAAATATCACACTGGTTATTAATGAATGTTTAACTAAAGCCAATATGTCGATTGAAGATGTAGATGCAATTGCATTCACTCAAGGACCTGGGTTAGTAGGTTCATTACATGTAGGTGTACAAGCCGCTAAGACATTAGCGTTTGCGCATCATTTGCCATTAATTCCAGTGCATCATATTACAGGACATATTTATGCGAATGCATTTGTAGATGAAATCAAATTTCCAATGTTGGCGTTAGTAGTGTCTGGTGGTCATACGGAATTAGTATATATGAAAGAAGACTATAGTTTTGAAGTGGTTGGTACAACGCAGGATGATGCGATTGGTGAAGCTTATGACAAGGTTGCTAGAGTATTGGGATTACCTTATCCTGGTGGTCCACAAATTGATCGTTTAGCGAAAACTGGTGAGGCGACTTATCCATTGCCAAAGCCTAAAACTGAAAATGAATTGGATTTCTCTTTTAGTGGCTTAAAGTCTGCGGTTATTCAGTCTATGGATCGTTTGAGAAGAAGAAATGAAGAAATGATTCCTGCTAATATGGCAGCGTCTTTCCAAGAAGCAGCATTAGGACAATTATGGGATCGTGTAGATAAAGCATTAGAATTGTATAAGCCTGCTCATTTTGTTATTGCAGGTGGTGTGGCAGCGAATTCTCGTTTGCGTGAATTAGTTACTGAAAATATGAAGAAGTATCCAAATATTAGCTATACAATTCCACCATTATGGTGTTGTACAGATAATGCGGCTATGATTGGAGCTAGTGGCTATCACGCATTTCTAAAAGATATTCGTGCTAATGAGGATGTAGGAGCTAATCCTTCGTTACAAATGTAACTTGATAAATAAATTAAATAATTCACAAATTAAGGATAGTGTGGTAAAATGGCATCGTGAGGTGATTTAAATGGAAAATAAATCAGTACCTAAGGCGACTTTACAACGCTATCCTATTTATTTGAAGGCGTTAAGACAATTAAAAAGCTTAGGAATTGAACGTGTAATGTCAAGTGAGTTAAGTGATTATGTACAAATTAAATCTACAACTATTCGTAGGGATTTGTCTTTTTTAGGAACTCTTGGCAAACAAGGCTTTGGATATGAAGTAGATGATTTGATTGAAATTTTCAACGAAAAATTAGGTGTTGATTTTGATGAAAAAATCATCTTGCTTGGCGCAGGTAATTTAGGACAAGCTTTAATGAATTATAATCGTTGGAGTTATATTGTTGGAGAAATTGTTTGTGCATTTGATATTGATGAAAAGAAAGTAAATCGTGATTATTCAATTCCGGTTTATCCACTTGATGAATTGGAAGAACGTATACCAGAAGGGTGTCGTATTGCGATTTTAACAGTATCTAAAGATGTTCAAAAAACAGTAAATCGATTAGCGAAATTAGGTATTCGTGGAATTGTTGATTTTACACATGAACATATTATTGTGCCAAAAGATATGACTCTAAAAGCGGTTGATGTTGTTAGTGCCATTCAAGAATTGGTTTTTGAAACCAATGCAATTAATGAATAACCTATAAAAAAAGGGGAGAAATATATGTTTGAGTATATGACTGTAAGAGAAATGTATGAAATCGTTCAAGCGGGAGTGCAAATGGAGATGGATCAAATTGAGTATGTCCAATTGCAAGGATGGATTCGTACAAATCGTCATAATGGACAAATTGGATTTATTGAATTAAATGATGGAACCTATTTTAAGAATTGCCAGTTAGTGTATGATTCTTCATTGAAAAATCATGTTGAAGTATCAAAGTGTTTAACAGGAACAGCATTAACAGTGACTGGTAAATTTGAATTAACTCCAAATATGAAACAACCTTTTGAAATTCATGTAAAGGAAGTTTCAATTGAAGGTAATTGTTCTCAAGATTATCCATTACAGAAGAAACGTCACAGTTTTGAATATTTGCGTGATTTGGGACATTTGCGTGCGCGTACCAATACATTTAGTGCAGTATTTAGAGTGCGTTCTGTACTATCTATGGCTATTCATGAATTTTTCCAAGATCAAGGATTTGTGTACGTACACACTCCGTTGATTACCGCGAATGATGCAGAAGGTGCTGGTGAAACATTTACTGTAACAACTAGAAGTGATGCGAACTATGAAGAAGATTTCTTCGGTAAACATGCGTCTTTAACAGTGTCTGGCCAATTGCATGCGGAAGCTTTTGCTTTAGCATTCCGTGATGTATATACATTTGGTCCTACTTTTAGAGCGGAAAATAGTAATACAACGAAACATGCGTCTGAATTCTGGATGGTTGAACCTGAAATTGCGTTTGCGGATTTGGAAGATGATATGTGTTTAATTGAAGATTTGATTAAATCTTGTATTGATTATGTATTAGACAATTGTCCTGAAGAAATGAATTTCTTTAATACAATGATTGATAAAACATTATTGGATCGTTTGCATCATGTGCGTAATTCTGAGTTTAAGCGCATGACGTATACAGAAGCGATTGAACATTTACAAAATGCGAAAGTGCAATTTGAGTTCCCGGTTTCTTGGGGTATGGATATTCAATCTGAACATGAACGCTATTTATCAGAAGAAGTAGCGAAGGGTCCAGTATTTATTACGGATTATCCAAAAGAAATCAAGTCTTTCTATATGCGTTTAAATGACGATGGCAAAACGGTTGCGGCTTGTGACTTGTTGGTTCCTTATGTTGGTGAATTGGTTGGTGGTTCTCAACGTGAAGAACGCTATGATGTGTTAATGCAACGTATGGAAGAAATGCATATGGAACATGAAGGCTTGAAGTGGTATACGGATTTGCGTCGTTATGGTGGTTGCAAACATGCTGGCTTTGGCATTGGATTTGAACGTTTCTTAATGTATATGACAGGTATGCAAAACATTAGAGATGTAATTCCTTTTGCTAGAACACCGAAAAATTGTCAATTCTAGGTTGTGATTTTCACAACCTTTTTTTCATATCAAAAGAAATGTTTTTCTTTTTTCGTATTTTGTATATAATAAATGTATGGAAAAATATGTAATCAAGACCAATAAAGATGGTACAGAAGTAACAGTTAGAGATGTGCAGTTGGTATTATTGAAGATGTTGAAAGATATTGATAAGACATGTAGAAAACATCAAATTCCGTATTGGTTGAATGGTGGTAGTGCTTTAGGTGCTGTTCGTCATCAAGGATTTATTCCTTGGGATGATGATGCAGATATTGCGATGATGCAAAGTGACTTTAAACGATTTATTGAAGTTTTGAAAGTTGAATTGCCTAAAGAGGAGTATATTTTTCAGTGTTATTATACACATGATGCGTATAATGTATTAATACCAGGTATGAAAATAAGAAAGTGTAATACCTACATTAAAGAAGTGAATACATTATTACGAAATCGTTGTGAGGATTCGGATGGAGTATTTATTGATGTCTTTGTCTATGATTATTGTAGTAATAATCGTTTTATAGATTTGCCATTTCGGTTGGCTAATATGGTAATGATGCCGATGTTGATGGTATGTGATAACTTGGGAATTCGTTCTAATGTTTTAAAAAATGTTTTTATGCAGAATGCTTTATTATATGGAAGAATGAATCAAGATTCTAAATATATTGGATTTGATTTAACATGGACGTTTAAGAATCCATTAAAACCTTTTATTTTTAATAAATCAGATATTTTACCGGTACAGTATGTTCCTTTTGAAGATACGATGTTACCGATTGCGAATAATCCACATGCATATTTATGTATGGCGATATCGCCTAGTTATATGGTATTGCCAAGTGTGGATAAAAGGTTTGCGAAGCATATTGTAGATGTTGAATTGTAGTAGGAGGATTTAGGTATGGCTCAAAAAGTAATTGTTAAAAAAAGACGTAGAATTCGTTGGAAAGTTGTAATTCCAACATTGGTTGCTTGTGTATTAGTTGTATATTTGTTTGGTAGTTTAGTTGGAAAAATTATAAATGGAATTTCTCAAGATAAGTCAAGTTTTTCTGTGTGTAAATTATCTAATAAAAAATTGCAAAAGATGTATAAAAATAAAGAGTATGAGGGTGCAATTAATGTATCTGATTATGTAATCTATGGAGAGAATCTAAATCTATATTCTGATGCATATTTAATTGGTGGACGTAATGCGTTTGCTGGTAAAACGATGATTTTAAAGAACATTTGTACTGAAAAAGAGTATCAAATTGATAAAATAGGTAGTGAATTGGATGGTCAAATTCAATTGATGAATTTGGAAGTTGGTTTATATGAAATGTATATTGTTGATAATTTATTGGAAAAACGTTTATACATGGAAGATTTATTAATTGATGATGTTACTGTGTATACATCAACTAAAAAAGGTGAAAATTTAAAGATTTCTATGATTGCGGATTCTGCTTTATTTAACCGTGAAGATGATGAGGAAAATGTATTAGATCGCCATTATTTATTCCTTAATGTATCAAAAGAAGTTTTACCTGAAGGAAAAGTTGACGTTATGTTAAATCCAGGTCCAATTACGATTAATAATAATGTTGGAATGGAAGCTAATGGGGTAATGGAAGAAACGGAAATGTATCGTTTGGCTAAACGTGTGAAAGAGTTGCTTGAAAAAGAAGGGTTGAAAGTTGGAATTGCACGTGAAGAATATTCTTGGTTGAGCTTATATGGTGAAACTGGTACGCTTGCGAAGGGATACGATGCGGATGCGAAGTATTTTATTAGTTTAGCACCAAGTGGTGGAAGTGATACTCAACAAGGTGTGTCTATTGTACATTCTTCATTTGTATCTAATAAATTAGCGAATAGTATTCATGAACAAATGACTAAAACAACTAAGATGCAAGTGTTAGATGTGGCGGCTAGTGGTCGTACTTCAGGATATGATGCGGATTTAGATATTCGTGAAGCTGGTGGACGTGCGTTGGGTGCTGGTGAATTAGTTACAGCCAATCAATTTGCGTCTAACTATCATGGTATGGATGCTATTTATATGGAAGTGTTTAATATTAACAATCCTGCGGATGTTGCTTTGTGGCAAACTGAGTTTGAAAATGTTGCGAAAGCAATTGCGGAT
Source organism: Erysipelotrichaceae bacterium (assembly GCA_017561055.1). Lineage (GTDB taxonomy): Bacteria > Bacillota_I > Bacilli_A > Erysipelotrichales > Erysipelotrichaceae > RGIG4607. The sequence continues at coordinate 15,828 of JAFZDT010000103.1, read as the reverse complement.
GGAATTGCAAATTATATTTATAAAAAATAGCCTTCATGGCTATTTTCTTTGGAAGGAGTGATCGTGATGTTGTATCAAATTAATAAGGGTACAAAATCGTTTGGTCCAAATGTTATCTTTGAAAATATTCAATTTGAAGTTAAGAATACGGAAAAAATCGCAATTATTGGTCGTAATGGTTGTGGGAAGAGTACATTATTGAAAGTGATCAGTGATGAGTTGTCTTTGGATTCTGGAACCATTCATGCAGTAAATGGAATTTCAATTGGTTTTTTGAAGCAACATGCATTTGATGATGAGAGTTTAACTGTTCAACAAGAGTTTGATCGTATTTATGTAGATTTGTTAGCAATTAAAGAACAAATGGATAGAGTAGCTATGGAAATGGCTGAGAATTATTCTGAAGAGATTTTAAATAAGTATTCTCAATTGCAAAGTGAATTTGAAAGAAGAGATGGTTATACCTATCAACAAGAACAAATTACAATTTTTACGAAGTTTGGTTTTTCTTTGGAGGATTTGTCTAGACCGTTATCTACTTTTTCTGGTGGACAAAAGACGAGAATTGCGTTTGTAAAACTGTTATTGATGAAACCGGATATTTTATTGCTAGATGAACCTACGAACCATTTGGATTTGGATACAATTGAATGGTTGGAAGGGTATTTGAAGCGTTATCCTAAGGCTGTGGTTTTGGTATCGCATGACCGTATGTTTTTGGATCGTATTGTGGATGTTGTATATGAATTAGAATTTACAACATTACGCAAATATGTTGGGAATTATACAAATTATGTAACTCAAAAAGAAAATGACATGGAACGTCAAATGAGTGCTTATCAACGTCAGCAAAAAGAGATTGAGCGTTTAGAAATGTTGATTGAAAAGTTCCGTTATAAGAAGAATAAAGCGGCGTTTGCACAGTCTAAAATTAAGTATTTGGATCGTATGGAGAGAATTGAGGCTCCGAATAGTGAATCGAAAAACTTTAAGGCAAGATTTAGACCTCGTGTAAAAGGTGGAAATCGTGTATTAATGGTTGATAATTTGACCATTGGATATAATGAACCGTTGTGTACCATTAATTTAGAAGTTATGAAGGGGCAACGAATTGCGATTATTGGACCTAACGGAAAAGGAAAAAGTACCTTTGTTAAAACATTAATGGAGATTGTTCCTCCTTTGGGTGGGGAATTTATGTTAGGTCATCAAATTGAAATTGGTTATTTTGATCAACAGTTGGCGCAGTTTAATACGAATAAAACAGTATTGGATGAGTTGTGGGATGATTTTCCTGAATATGATCGTACACAAATTCGTACAACGTTGGGTTCTTTCTTGTTCTCTGCAGATGATGTTTTTAAAACAGTGGATGTTTTAAGTGGTGGAGAAAAGGTTCGTCTATCATTAGCGAAGTTGATGTTACAAGAAGGTAACTTGTTAATTCTGGATGAACCTACAAATCATTTGGATATTTTGGGTAAAGAGGCTTTGGAAGAAGCGTTAACTGATTATGAAGGTACGATTTTATTAGTAACGCATGACCGTTATTTTATGCAAAAGATTGCGACGAGTATTTTGCGTATTGATGAAAATGGGGCTACTTTCTATCCTATGAACTATAATGATTATTTAGATCGTTATCAACCTATAGAAGAGAAGAAAGAAATTGTTGAAAAGAAAACGTATGTACGTGTAGATAAGAGTCGTCAAATTAAAAAGGTAGAAAAACAAATTGATGAAATGGAAACAAAATTGGAAGAATTACGTGCGCTTCGTTTTGAACCGGAGTATTACCATGATTATCAAAAAATGCAGGTATTAGATGAGCAAATTGATGATTTACATAATGAAATTGCTCATTTAATGGAAGAATGGGAATTGTTACATGAAGGCGATTAAAATTGATGATTGTATTGTTCCATATGATATTCAGTATGGAAAATATAAACGACTATCTATGAAGTATGATGCTAGAGAACAAAAACTTGTTATTTTAGCAAATCGTTGGATTTCTGGTAGTAAGATTGAAGATTTTATTAAACGAAAACATAGTTGGATTCTTCAACAAGTAAACAAACCATGGAAAGTAGTTAGTATTGGACAGGAAATTGATGTATTTGGTAAGCGATATCCTGTGCGTGTAGTTTTGTCGAATAAAAATGTAGTGCAATTACAACAAGAATGTATCGTGTATACGACTAGTAAAATAAGTGATGAAGAAATTGTAAAACGTTTGAAACAGTTTCTGAAAAAGTGTTTACAGGAATACATTACATCTATCTATGATCATGTATCTTTGTATACAAAGGTTCCAAATGTAAAGATACGTTATCGATATATGACATCACGTTTTGGAGTTTGTTATGCATTGAAAAAAGAAATTTGTTTGAATACATATTTAGCTTGTTTCTCTAAAAAAGCAATTCATGCAGTATTATGTCATGAATATGCTCATTTCTATCAACCGAATCATAGTAAGAAGTATTATGATGTCTTATATAAGATGTATCCTACTTATGAAAAGGATATGTCAGAGTTAAAATATGTGGTTTTTTAAAAGATCTAATCGTTTAGATCTTTTTTAATGCATATACTAATGGTATTAAATGTATTTTTATGAAATTATGAAAATTTATGAAAATAAATCGAAAAATGGGCTTTCATGAAAGTTGTTTACATTCTTGAAAAAAGTTGACATGGTTTATGAAAAGGTTTACTATTGTTTATATTGAAGTAAACAGAGAAGACTTTAATGACAAATAGGGAGGAAAAAAATTATGAAAAAACTATTTAGTTTAGTCCTAATCGCTTTATTAGCTTGTGGATGCTTAGTAGCTTGTGGTGAAAAGAAAATCACTTCTAATGACTATGTTGCATTATATTCAAGTGACTTAAGTAACATGGACTATGTATTAACTTCTTTAGCAGTTGACCACGAATACAACGCTAACTTCGTTGACGGTTTAGTTGAAAACGACAGTTACGGTCATTACGTTGGTGCTCTTGCTGAAAAATGGGAATCAAATGCAGATGCAACTGAGTTCACATTCAAATTACGTGAAGGTGTTAACTGGGTTGACTTCGAAGGTAACGTAGTTGCTGAAGTTACAGCTGAAGACTTCGTTACAGGTTTACGCCATGCTGCTGAATTCGGTAGTGATACAGGTTGGTTAGTTGAAGGATTAATCAAAAACTACTATGAATATGAAATGGGTCAAGTAGCTTGGGAAGAAGTTGGTATTGAAGCAGTTGATAAATATACAGTTAAGTATACATTAGAATATGCTGCTCCTTACTTCTATACATTTGGTGCTTATAATATCTTAATGCCTATTAACAAAGAATTCTTAGAATCAAAAAGTGAAGGATGTAAATTAGGTGCTCCTGATAAGACAACTTGTACATTCGGTGCTGTTGAAGCTAGCTCTATCCTTTACAATGGTGGATATATCTTAAACACATTCGATCCAAAATCTCAAATTACTTTAGTTGCTAACGAAAACTATTGGGATGCTGAACATGTATATATTCAAAACGTTAAGTTAATCTATACAGATGGTTCTGACCAATATGCTGCTATCAAAGGTTTCGAAGAAGGAACATATGTTTCTGCTTCATTAAACGCTGCTTGGGCTGACTTTGATGCTTACAAAGAACAATACAAAGATAACTATTATGTAACATTACCTAATACAACAAACTTCTATGTATTATTCAACTACAACAGAACAAACTATACTCATACAACTAAAGATACTCAAGCTGCTAAGGACAATGCTAAGGCTGCTATCTTAAATGAAAACTTCCGTAAAGCATTCCGTGCTGGTTTCGATCGTATCGCTTACCAAGCAGTAGATACACCTGCTGATGTTGCTAAAGATATGATGCGTAACGTTGCTTCTGTTCCAGGTTTAGTTTCAAAATCTGATGGAACATCTTTCGGTACATTAGTTGAAAAGTATTATGCTGAACGTGCTGGTGAAACAGTAAGCTTAGCTGATGGTCAAGATCCATTCTATAACCCAGCAAAAGCTATGGAATACATCAATGCTGCTAAAGCTGATGGTATCCAATTCCCAGTTACATTAGACTTACCAACTTATGAATCTTCTAAATCATTAGTTGCTGCTTGTTCTTCATTAAAACAATCTATTGAAACTGCTACTGAAGGTAACATTATCATTAACGTTGTATTAATGGATTACGACACATTAGTAGCTGCATGTTATGGTGTTGCTAGTGCTGAAGCTTGTGACTTCGATATCAATACATTCACAGGTTGGGGTCCTGACTACCCAGATCCAAAGACATTCTTAGATTTATTCTCTACATCTGAAGGTTACTATTTAACTTCTGTAGGTTTACACCGTACAACTGAAGCTAACTACAATGCTGGTGATGCTGCTGCTATCGAAGCATTAGAATTAGATGAATACGAAACATTATACCAAGCTGCTAAAGCTATCACTAACGATATGGACGCTCGTTATGAAGCATTCGCTAAATGTGATGCATTATTAACAGAAAACGCAATCGTTATCTCTACTGGTATGGATGCTCGTGGTTACGCTGTATCTAAGATCGTTCCATTTACAAAATCTTATAGCCAATCTGGTATTTCTGAATACAAATACAAATACATGGTTATCCAAGATGAAATCGTAACAAAAGCTCAATACGATGAATTATATGCTAAATGGGAACAAGGTAAATAATTAATCAATTAAAAAAATATTGTAATTAAAGAGGGTTGGGACTTCTCAACCCTCTTATTTGAGTTAAAGAAAGTGGTGAGAAAATGAAACAATATATTTTAGGAAGAGTTGTACGTTCAATTATTTCTATTTTTGCTGTAGTTTCAATCGCTTGTGCGTTAATTTATGGTTTAATCCCACACGAAAAGATTTTTAATAACGACCCAACATGGAAAAAAATTGCTTCTGATCCTGTTGCTTCCATAACTTACAAATATCAAAAATGGGAAGATTTAGGATATGTTGACTTCCAAAATGCAGGTGATATTTGTAAGCTTGCTGGTGATGATGTTGACTATAACAAATGTGTTCGTGGTACTACGGATGCTTTTGAAGTGGTTAAAGCTGAATGGGAAGCTAAAGGCTATACAGTTATGTTCAAAGACGATGGAACTGCATATGTTAAACAAGGGATTGACTTCTATGAAGAACAACCTTCTTTATGTAAATTAACAGAAACAGGTGTTAATTACGACGAATGTGCAAAAACACGTAATAGTGATTTAGAAAAAGCTGTTAGCTCTTATATTGAAGATGGATATGTATTGAATTATTACAATACAGGTACATTATATGCGGTTAGAGAAAATACTGTTCCAGAAATCATTTTTGGTTATATTTCAAATTTAGTTAAGATTGATACTCCTTGGGCAGTTAATGATGCTTCTAATCCAAACTTAGAAAGAAAAATCTATCCTGGTTTAGATCACAACAATATTCCTGCTTTAAAATGTAGTGGTTGTGAAAGTCAGTATTTACTATATTTAGATGGTAAATTTCCATTTATCCATCAAAACATTATTAAGTTAAACTTTGGTATTTCTTATCCAACATATTCTGGATTAGGTACAATGGATGTTATTGGTCAAGGTCAAGGTGACCCTGTTAAAAATGAAGTTCATTATGATACAGGTTTAACTGCAAAATCTGCTGTAAATTTACATTCTTGTAAATATAAATCATCATCAACTATTAGTTCTGATGATGCGAAGAAGTTTGCTACAAACTATGCAGATTGTGATACTAATAAGAAAGACCCTAGTATGATTGGTACTTCTTACTTATTTGGTATCTTGGGTATTATTGTATCTTATGGTATTGGATTACCTGCTGGTATTTTAATGGCGCAAAAGAAAGACAAATGGCAAGATAAACTTGGTATTGTATATATCAACGTTATGATTGCGACTCCATCTTTAGCATTTATTTTCTTCATGAAAATGTTAGGAAATAAGATTGGATTGCCGGATAAATTCCCATCTTTAGGATTTGGTAGTATCAAGTCTTACATTTTACCAGTTATTATTTTAGGTTTATTATCTACTGCTGGTTTAATGATTTGGATGAGACGTTATATGGTTGACCAAGCAAACTCTGATTATGTTAAATTTGCTAGAGCTAAAGGTTTAAGTCAAAAAGAAATTTTCAATCGTCATATTTTAAAGAATGCGATTATTCCTATCGTAAATGGTATTCCTGCATCTATCGTATTATGTATTAGTGGTGCGGTTATTACAGAATCTGTATTCGCTATCCCTGGTATGGGTAAAATGTTACCGGATGCGATTAATGCTGCGAATAATAACATGATTATTACATTGACATTTATCTTTACTTCATTATCAGTTATCTCATTATTATTGGGTGACTTATTAATGACGTTAGTGGATCCTCGTATTCAATTGAGTTCGAAAGGAGATAGTAGATAATATGGAAAATAAATTTACTTTTGTTGAATTACAAAAAGATGCTACTGAACATATTGCTGCTCCTCATTACTCTTATTGGAAAAGTGTATTTAGAAGATTCTTTAGTAGCAAAGTAGCTATTATTATGTTAGTAATTTCATTGGCTGTAATTTTAATGTCAATTATTCAACCAATGTTTAGTGGGTATGTAGCTGGATTAAATCCAAATATTAATGATCAAAGCTTAAGATATTTAGATATGAGTTTTGAACATCCTTTTGGAACTGATGGCTATGGTAACGATGTATTTGATGCTGTTTGGGCTGGTACTCGTACAAGTTTGTTTATCTCATTTGTTGTTACTACAATTACTACTGTTATCGGTACTATTGTTGGTATGTTCTGGGGATATTCAAAGAAAATGGATGCAATTATGCTTGAAATTTATAACGTAGTTGCTAACGTTCCATTTACATTATTAGTTATGGTATTAATGTATGTATTAGGTGGTGGATTATGGCAATTAATCTTCGCTTTATCTTGTACATCATGGTTAGGTGTTGCTTATTTCATCCGTGTTCAAGTTATGATTATTCGTGACCGCGAATATAACTTAGCTTCTAGATGTTTAGGTACTCCTACAACTAAAGTGTTAATTCATAACATTTTACCTTATTTAATTTCTGTATTAGTTACTTCTATTTCTCGTGATATTCCTTCATACATTTCTTATGAAGTATTCTTGAGTTACTTAGGAGTAGGTTTAAATGCGGAAACTGCGTCTTTAGGACGTTTGATTCAAGAGCATTCTGGATATATGACATCTAAACCTCATATTTTCTGGTTGCCAGTATTTGTATGTGCGTTGATCTCTGTATCATTGTATATTGTAGGTCAAACATTAGCTGATGCGAGTGATCCTCGTACGCATATGATGTAAGGAGGTTAACTATGGAAGATAAGAAAGTAGTTTTATCTGCAAGAGATATCGAAGTTAAATTCCAAGTTAGATCTCGTGTATTAACAGCTATTCGTAATATTTCTTTAGATATTTACGATGGTGAAACAGTTGCAATCGTAGGTGAATCTGGTTCTGGTAAATCTGTATTTACTAAAACATTTACAGGTATGTTAGAAACAAATGGTACTATTTCAAATGGTAGTGTTATGTTTGAAGGACAAGATTTAACTAAGTTAAAAACAGATAAAGATTGGGAAGGTATTCGTGGAGCTAAGATTTCTACAGTATTCCAAGACCCTATGACATCTTTAAACCCTGTTCGTACAATTGGTTATCAAATTGCAGAAGTTATTATTAAGCACCAAGGTAAGAGTGCTCAAGAAGCCAAAGAAATGGCTATTAAATTGATGGAAGAAGTAGGTATTCCTAACGCAGCAAATCGTTATGATGAATATCCTTTCCAATATTCTGGTGGAATGCGTCAACGTATTGTTATCGCTATTGCATTAGCTTGTCGTCCAAAAATCTTAATTTGTGATGAACCAACTACTGCATTAGACGTAACAATCCAAGCGCAAATCCTTGAATTAATTAAGAGTTTACAAAAAGAATATGGATTCACAACTGTTTATATTACACATGACTTAGGTGTAGTTGCGAACGTTGCTGATAAAGTAGCGGTAATGTATGCTGGTCAAATCGTTGAATATGGTACTGTTGAAGAAGTATTCTATGAACCAAAACATCCATATACATGGGCGTTATTGTCTTCATTACCTCAATTAGGTACTAAGGGTGAAGATTTGTATGCTATTACAGGTACTCCACCATCACTATATGATCAAATTATTGGTGATGCGTTTGCGCCTCGTAATCCATATGCTATGCAAATTGACTTTGAAGAAGAACCACCGTTCTTCCAAATTACTCCAACACATAAAGCAAAAACTTGGTTGTTGGACCCTAGAGCTCCTAAAGTAGAACCACCAAAGGCAATCCAAAACTTACATGAAAGATTGTCTGCAATGGTAAGTAAAGGAGGTGGATACCATGGCTAATGAAAGAGAAGTATTATTAAGTGTACGTGATTTGGAAGTTACTTTCGGATCAGGTAAAAAGAAATTTGTTGCGGTATCTGATGTTAATTTTGATGTATACAAAGGGGAAACATTCTCTTTAGTAGGTGAATCTGGTTCTGGTAAGACAACAATTGGTCGTGCAATTATTCGTATTAATCCAATTTCTAATGGAGAAGTTATCTTCAAAGGAAAGAAAATTAGTGGAAAAATCGATAAAGAAACAGATAAATGGGTTGTTCGTAATATCCAAATGGTATTCCAAGATCCATCTGCTAGTTTAAATGAACGTGCTACAATTGATTATATCGTTTCTGAAGGTTTGTATAATTTCCATTTATACGAAAGTGAAGAAGAACGTGAAGAAAAAGTTGTTAAGGCTTTAACAGACGTAGGATTGTTACAAGAACATACCACTCGTTATCCACATGAATTCTCTGGTGGACAACGTCAACGTATTGGTATTGCTCGTGCTATGGTTATGGAACCTGAGTTATTGATCGCGGATGAACCAATTTCTGCATTAGACGTTTCTATTCGTGCTCAAGTATTAAACTTATTAAAAGGTTTACAAAAATCTAGAAACTTAACTACAATTTTCGTTGCGCATGACTTATCAGTAGTTCGTTATGTATCTGATCGTATTGCAGTTATTCACAAAGGTCGTATTGTGGAATTAGCTGAAACTGAAGAATTATTCAAAAATAGCTTGCATCCATATACACAATCTTTATTGTCAGCTGTACCAATGCCAGACCCACAAATTGAAAAACAAAAGAAATTAATCGTGTATTCACAAGATGAACATGATTATAGCGTTGATAAGCCTAAGTTCCATGAAATTAAGCCTGGACACTTTGTATGGGCTAATGAAGCTGAATTGGCTAAGTATCGCGAAATGATTAAATAACATGAAGTTCACTATTTGAAAAATAGTGAACTTTTTTTAAAAAAGAATTGAGATAATTGTAGAAAGTTATTATAATTAAAATATATAAATGAGGAGATTTTTAAAATGAAACAAATTACAGTTAAAGTTATCGATCCAGTAGGATTACACGCTCGTCCAGCTACAGTTGCTGTTGGTTTAGCTAGCAAATGTGCTTGCAACGTTACAATTGAATTCAATGGTAATTCAAAAACTATGAAATCTATCATGGGTGTTATGTCTTTAGGTATCCCTACACAAGCTGAAGTTGTTATTACTTGTGATGGTGCTGATGAAGAAGCTGCAATCGTAGCTATCGAAGAAGGATTACGTAAAGAAAACGTTATCGCTTAATTTTAATCGATGGATAATAAAAAGTTCGCTATATGCGAACTTTTTGTTTGTTAAAAACTGTATATAATATCATTAAATATTATGTTATACTAAACTTAATTATAAAGGAGATACAAATATGTTTATTCTTACGGAAGCAGCTCATAGTTCTGGTGTGTTAGAAAATGTTGTTCATTTAATTGTGCCTGAAATCATTGGTTTGATTGAAATTATGGGTATTATTGTCATTATTGTTGGCTCAATTAAAGGTTTTTATATGTATGCATCTAGTTTAATTTCTGGAAAGCATTATCCTATTAAGTTGGCTTTAGGTAATTCGTTGGCATTGGGTCTTGAGTTTAAAATGGGTGCCGAAATCTTAAAAACAGTAACGATTCGTACAATTGATGAAATTATGATTCTTGGAGCGATTATTGTTCTTAGAGCATTGTTATCAGTATTGATTCATTATGAAGTAAAAAGTGAAAAGGAACATGATCCAGATAATAAGGATATTTCTAAAGCAGAGTTTTAAAAAGGGCGCTATAAGCGCCTTTTGCTTTGTGTACGGTGTATTAATAGACAATGAATATAGTTGGATTAAATGTTGGAATTGTGTTTATAGGGCTTATAAATGCTTTGTGTGAGATTTCCTAGGAAATAAAAAAGCGACATATTAGTCGCTTATAATTTTGCTTGTTTTCTAAAGAAGAATAATCCTACAATAAATAAGACTGATAATGCCGCAATACCTACATTAGCATTGCCAGTTAATTGTGTTGCTAGACCCATAATAGTTGTTCCCAAGAAAGAAGCTCCTTTACCGCAAATATCATAGATACCGAAGTATTCACCACTTTTTTCTGCAGGAATAATTTTAGCAAAATAACTACGAGATAATGCTTGAATAGCACCTTGGAACATACCAACACAAACGGCTAAGATCCAGAATTGAGTTAATGAAACAAGGAATAATGCATAGAATGCAATACCTGTATATGCACAAATACAAATCGTAATTAATGAATTAGAATCATATTTTTTAGATAAACGTCCAAATAAAATTGAGAAAGGCCATGCGACAACTTGTGTCACTAATAATGCTAATAATAAACCAGTTGTATCCAAACCTAATGCTTGTCCATAAGCAGTTGCCATATCAATGATTGTATATACACCATCAATATAACAGAAGAAAGCAATTAAGAAGAAGAATACTTTTTTATTTTTAGACATTTGTTTTAATGTTTCCCATAAGCGTCCAAATGATGCTTTAACTGCACCTTTTTTAACTTCTACATAATTCTTTTGTTTATATTGTTTCAATAAAGGTAATGTAATCCCAATCCACCATGCACCAATAATACAGAAAGAAATTGTCATAGCAGTAGTCATTGGAAGACCCCAATTACCACCCATAAGTACTAGTACTAAACAAACAACAAATGGAATACAACTTCCAATATATCCCCAAGCATATCCATAACTAGATACATGGTCCATGCGCTCATCAGTTGTGATATCTGGCAACATAGAATCATAGAATACTAAACTAGAAGAATAACCAACTTTCGCAATAATATAAATAACTAAGAAAATAATCCAACTTCCTGTAAATCCTAATGCGGTACAACCAAGAGCACCAACCAACATACTAACTGTAAAGATTGGTTTTTTAAAACCTTTCGTATCTGCCAATGTACCAAAGATTGGACCAATAAACACAACTAATAATGTCGCAATACTTGTAGCGTATCCCCAATATGCTAGATAGTCCGTATTAGAAATACCAGCCGAACCTGCTAAACTATTAAAATAAATAGGAACAATGGTTGTAACTAGTAAAATAAAAGCCGAATTACCAATGTCATATAAAATCCAAGCCTTTTCTTGCTTTGTTAATTTAAATTTCATAAAGATCTCCTTTTTATGTCGCTATTATAATAGCATGATAACCTTTATTTGTATTTAGAAACGTGAAAAAAAAGTAGAAATAGAGTATAATAAATTGAAAATTTTTGGAGGTTTTGTATGAAGAAACTATTAGTCTATGATATGGATGGGACATTATATACAAGTGAAAAGAAAATTTCAGATAAAACACTAGAAGTAATTTTAAAAGCGCAAGAAGATGGTATACGTGTTGCTTGTGCAACGGGTAGACCAAGTGATATTATGCAACCTGTTTTTGAACAACTACAACTAGAAAAATATCATGGTTTTTGTGTAGGGAACAATGGACAAGAACTATATGATGTATATACCAAAGAATTTACACAAGGCGCTAAGATGCCGTTAGAAGTGGCGCAAGTATGTTGTAAGGTGGCTGCTGAAGAGGATCGTGAAATGTATGGAAGAGTGAATGGGAAAGCGGTGTTCCGTACGAGTTTACATACAACAAAATATAATCCTGATCGTCCTGCAGTTTTATATGATTATGATAAAGAAGAGTTTATGGAGATGGGTGAATTTGATAAACTTGGATATTTTGTACCACTTGAAAGAAATGATGCGGATGCTTTAGAAAAGAAATTATTTAGTTTATTAGAAGGAAAAGCAGAAATTTTAAAAACGAATGATGAATGTGTAGAACTTTGTGCGCTTGGTGTTGATAAGTGTAATGGTATTGATGTGTTGTGCGAAAAGCTAGGTTTAGAAATTGATGATGTATTAGTTTTTGGTGATGGATTGAATGATGTGAAAATGATGAGTAAATATCCATCATGTGCAATGGAAAATGCATATGATGAAGTAAAAGCGATTGCTAGTTATGTGGTTGCGTCTAATGATGAAGATGGCATTGTTGAAGGAATCGTAAAATATGCATATTAGGTAAACGGTGGTTTACCTTTTTTTATGTAAAAGTATGTTATACTTTATGTAGAGAATGACTGCTGTTAAAAAACATACAGGAGGAATTTATGAGTAAGCAACAAATAATGAATGTAGAAGAAGCGTTTTTACAAATTGATAATCAAACAACGGGAATTGTGATTGAGCGTTCTAAAGAGTTTGTGCGTTTAATGACGTATTATCGTTGTGCAATGATGGAAGTAGAAACAAAGTTGAATGTTTTAAATCAAGAGTTTTCTTTGCGTCATGATCGTAATCCGATTAGTAGTATTAAATCCCGTTTAAAGACAATGCCTAGTATTATTGAAAAAATGGAGCGTAGACAGATTCCGATGGATTTGGATGCGATTGAAACCAATTTAACTGATATTGCTGGAATTCGTGTTATCTGTGCATTTGAACAGGATGTATACACTCTAGCCAAAGCATTATTATCACAGGATGATATTACGCTTATTGAACAAAAGGATTATATTGCCAATCCAAAGCCAAATGGATATCGTAGTTTGCACTTGATTGTATCTGTACCTATCTTTTTACAAAATGAAAAGCGTGTTATGAAGGTAGAAATTCAGCTTAGAACGATTGCAATGGATTGTTGGGCGAGTTTGGATCATCAATTGCGATATAAAAAAGATCATATATTTACTAATGAAATGGCTGAGGAGCTATTAAGTTGTGCCATTATGAGTGCGCAATTGGATCGCAGAATGGATGAATTAAGAGAAAAAGTTGAATATGATGATTAAAGGGCAAAATTATTTGCCCTTTTTTTGTAAGTAATAGTATTTTAATACAGCCAATTGACTTTTAGCGTCCGTTAATTCATCGTTTTCAATCATTTCTAATGCTTTATCTAAAGAAACTTTATATACATCTAAAAATTCATCTTCATCAAGTTGTTGGCCTGTAGAATGTAATCCAGTTGCTAGAAATAGATATACGATTTCTGAGAAACATCCTGGAGATGAGTGCATTTTTCCTAAATATTCAAAATGGTCAGCTTCCATACCAATTTCTTCTTTTAATTCACGAATGCCACATATTCTTGGGTCTTCGTCTTTTTCTCGTTTTCCAGCAGGAATTTCATACATTTCTTGTAAGAATGGATAACGGAATTGTTTGACTAAATAGATTTCATTTTGATCATTTACGGCAAGTACTGCAACTCCACCATTATGATATACAACTTCACGTTTTGCGTGATTTCCATTTTCAATTTCAACATCATCAACGACTACGTCAAAAATCTTTCCGCTAAATATTTTTTGTGAGTGTAATTGCTTTTCCCAGTGTGCCATACAAAATCCTCTTTCTTTTTTGTAAATTTTAGCATATTTGGTAGGAGTTTTGACAATTTTTTGCATAAAAGTATAGTGTAGGGGTGATGCTATGACTTTTAAGGAAAAGGAACGCTTGGTACGATATATTTTTAATAAAAGAAAACAGATTTTGATGTATGAGCAATATGTGTGTGATAAAAATAAAGAAGAGAGCGCAGAAGATATGTTTTTGCGTTGGGTGCATTATGCATTAAACAATTGTAGTAAGGTATCAAGATTAATTTTAGAAAATGAATATATCTTGTATAAAGGAAAAGAATGGTGGTATGACTATTTTAGTCGGTCCAATTATTATCGTATGAAACAAAAGGCTATGGATGAATTTTTGGATTGCTTACATGAGTAAAAAATGTTAGAATTTTGTTGAGGTGAAAATATCATGGATAATTTAAATTTAATAGTTAAACTTTTAAAAGACTACGTAAGTGATGAAATCGAAATTACTCGTGAGTCAACATTAAAAGAACTACAAATCGATTCTTTAGACTTAGTAGAAGTAGTAGTAAGTGCTGAAGAACAAACGGGAGTTACATTTGAAGACGATGAGTTAGTGGATTTAAAAACAGTAGGCGACGTGGTAGATTTGCTAAACAAAAAAACTAATTAATAAAAAGAAGAGGAGCCCAATAATTATGTTAAAAGGTATTGCTGCAAGTAGCGGTATTGCTATTGCAAAAGTTTACAAACTAGAAGTTCCAACAATGAACATTACAGACGCAAAAGTTGAAGATGCAGCTGCAGAAGTTGAAAAATTTAAAGCTGCTATGGCTAAAACTATTGCTGATATCGAAGGTATCAAAGAAAGAGCTACTAAAGCTGATAAATTATCTGCTGAAGAAATCGCTGTTTTTGATGCTCACTTAATGATGGCACAAGACCCTATGTTAGCTGATGAAATCGTTAATATGATTCAAGCTGAAGGTGTTAATGCTGGTTATGCAACTCAAGAAGTTGCTAATGGTATGGTTGCTATGTTCGAATCTATGGATAGCGATTATTTCAGAGAAAGAGCTGCTGACGTTAAGGACGTTACATTCCGTTTAAAAGCAAACGTATTAGGTGTTGTAGTTCCTGATTTAGGTGCTATTACTGAAGATTCTGTAGTAGTTGCTCATGACTTAACTCCATCTGATACAGCTCAATTAAATGAATTTGCTAAAGGTTTTGCTACTGCTATCGGTGGAAGAACTTCTCACTCAGCTATCATGGCTCGTAGTTTAGAAATCCCTGCTGTAGTAGGTTGTACAGGTATCTTAGAAGAAGCTAAACATGGTGATACAATCGTGTTAGATGCTATTAAAGGTAATGTAATTTTAAATCCAACTGAAGAAGAAGTTGCTACTTATGAAAAAGCTAAACAAGAATATTTAGAATATCGTGCAGCATTAAAAGTATTAAAAGATCAACCTTCTATTACAACAGATGGTCACCAAGTAGAATTAGTTGGTAACATCGGTACACCTAAAGATGCTGATGGCGTATTAGAAAATGGTGGAGAAGGTGTTGGTTTATATCGTACAGAATTCTTATACATGGATTCTCAAGTATTACCATCAGAAGAAGAACAATATGTTGCTTATAAAGCAGTATTAGAAAAAATGGGTAACCGTCCAGTTGTTGTTCGTACATTAGATATCGGTGGAGATAAGAAACTTCCTTACTTACCAATCGATGAAGAAATGAACCCATTCTTAGGTTACCGTGCTATTCGTTTATGTTTAGACCAAAAACCTATTTTCAGAACTCAATTACGTGCTTTATTACGTGCTAGTGCATTTGGTAAATTACGTATTATGTTCCCAATGATTGCTACAGTTCAAGAATTTAGAGATGCTAAAGCTGTTTATGAAGAAGAACGTGCTAAATTAATCGCTGAAGGTATTGCTGTT
>JAFZDT010000015.1 GCA_017561055.1 Erysipelotrichaceae bacterium | reverse complement strand
GCAGCTGTAATAGGACGTCCTACAACGATAAAGTGAGAACCAATCTCTTTAGCCATAGCTGGTGTTGTAACACGCTTTTGATCCCCTTTAGAAGCATCATCAAAGCGAATACCAGGAGTAACTGTCATAAAGTCTTCCCCACATACTTCTTGCACTAAATGTGCTTCTAACGGACTACAAACAACTCCTGCTAAACCTGCTAATTGCGCATTTTTCGCATAGTGTTGTACAGTATCATTAATAGGATGGTTAATCCATAATTCTTCTTGCATCATTTGTTCACTAGTACTCGTTAATTGAGTAACCGCAATTAATTTAGTTTCCGGATTTACTTCATCAATTGCCTTTTGTGCAGCTTTCATCATTTCAATAGTTCCAGCCGCATGACAGTTAGTCATATCAACGCCTAATTTTGCTACATTTTTCATAGCTTTATATACAGTATTTGGAATATCGTGTAATTTTAAGTCTAAGAAAATCTTATGTCCTCTAGCCTTAATTTCACGAACCATATCTGGTCCTTCAGCATAATACAATTCCATACCAATCTTTACAAAAGGTTTTACTGTTGTAAATTGGTCTAAAAATGCTAATGTTTGTTCCTTTGTTGAAAAATCACATGCAATAATTACATCTCTCATACGTGTGCCCTCCCGATAATTTCTTGTAATGTATTGATTTTCAACTCATCCATGAGTTGAGGTAAGCGTTCAATGATTTCCTTGCATACATACGGATTACGACAATTCTCAGCTCCAATTTGAACTGCTGTTGCCCCCGCATACATCATTTCAATTACATCTTCCGCTTTAGATATTCCACCAATCCCTATGATTGGAATATTCACCGCTTTATACACTTGATATACCATACGCAATGCAACTGGTAAAATAGCCGGTCCACTAAATCCACCCATTACATTCGCAATAATTGGTTTTCCTGTTTTCAAATCAAAACGAGAACCCAATAGTGTATTAATCATACTAATACCATCAGCTCCAGCCTCTTCACAAGCCTTCGCAATAGCCACAATATCCGTTACATTCGGACTTAATTTAATATATACTGGTTTATTTTTTACAACATCCTTAACCGCTTTAGTCACTTCATAAGCCGCCTTAGGATCTGTACCAAAACTCATACCACCATGCTTAACATTTGGACAAGAAATATTGACTTCAATAATACCAACAATGTCACATGCATCCATACGTTTTGCACATTCTACATATTCTTCAATAGAGAATCCACTAACATTCGCAACCACTTTCTTATGGAACACTTCAGCTAATTTCTTAAACTCTACATTGATAACTTCATCCAAACCAGGATTTTGCAATCCTACAGAGTTGATCATACCACTAGTACATTCCGCAATACGTGGTGTAGGATTTCCAAAACGAGGTTCTAATGTTGTCCCTTTAGTCGCAATACTACCTAAAATATTAATGTCATAGAACTCACAAAATTCATAACCAAACCCATAAGTTCCACTAGCTGGAATAATTGGATTATCCAATTCCCAATTCCCTAACTTTACTTTTAGTCTTTCGTCCATAGAATTTCCTCACTCTTCATAACTGGTCCTTCTTTACAAATACGTTTATAACCAGTTAACGTTTTACAACTACATCCCATACAAGCACCAAAACCACAGCCCATACGTTCTTCAAACGATAAGAAGCCATTATGATTACTTGCTTTAAATACACTTTGCATCATTGGTACATTACCACACACCATATACAACATATCACATAGATTTTCATTCTTCATGACATCAGAGGCAAACCCCTTAGTTCCCAAACTTCCATCCATTGTACAAACATGTAGTTTTACACCTAAATCTTCAAACTCTTTTAAGTAGAAGGCATTTTCTTGACCATTGAAAGCTAAAATCGCAGTCACATCTACTCCCTTTTTAACCAATGATTTAGCTAGTCCATAGATAGGAGGAACCCCCACTCCTCCACCTACGACTAGAACAGGTTCATTGATATTTTCAATATCATAACCATTACCTAAACCAACTAAACACTCAATCACATCTCCAACTTTCTTTTGTGATAATTGCTTTGTACCAAAACCTACTACCTTATAAATAATAGTGATACTATTTTCATCCCAATCACAAATACTAATTGGACGCTTTAAATAGGCATTCTCAATGGTAATATTCACAAATTGACCAGGATTGGTAATCCATGAACTATCTCCCTTTAATACCATCTTATAAATATCTAATGCTAGATACTCATTACTTAATACTTCATAATTTTGAATCGATTTCATAAGTACCTCCTATTGATCAATTGTAGAAACTTGCATTGTGATTTCTTCTAAAATATTCAACAATACATTAACTGTATCTAATGAAGTAAAGATCGTAACATTATTTTCTACCGCAGTTCTACGAATTAAATATCCATCTTTACTTTGTGACATCTTACTATCAGAAGGTGTTACCGTATTAATAATATAGGTAATATGACCTTTACGAATAGATTCTAAAATTTCCTCTGAATTTTCTGAAATCTTTTGTTTTACGCGTGTACGAATACCATATTCTTTCAATGCAGTTGCTGTACCAGAAGTCGCTTCAATATTAAATCCTAAATCATAGAAACGTTTAACTAATGGTAACGCTCTTTCTTTATCCGCATCCGCAACAGTCACAAACACTGTACCATAGTTCACTACACGTAAATTGCTTGCTTGTAATGACTTATATAACGCACGATTCAATGTATCATCATAGCCAATTGCTTCCCCTGTAGATTTCATTTCTGGAGACAAGTAAGTATCCAATCCATGTAATTTAGAGAATGAGAAAGTTGGTGATTTAACATAGAAACGTTTCTTCTCAGGCATAACTTCTGTGCCATAACCTTGTTCTTTTAAAGATTGTCCCAACATTACTTTTGTCGCAATATTAGCCATAGGAATTCCACTAGATTTAGATAAGAATGGAACACTACGACTTGAACGAGGATTTACTTCAATTACAGACACTTCATCATTAGAATCCACAATGAATTGAATATTAAATAATCCTTTAATGCCAATTGCTAAACCTAAACGCACTGTATAATCCGCAATCGTATCTTTTACTTTTTGACTTAATGAATAAGGAGGATATACACTCATAGAATCTCCTGAGTGAACCCCAGTAGCTTCAACCAATTGCATGATACCTGGAATATATACATCCACACCATCACAAATAGCATCCACTTCTACTTCTGTACCACTGATATATTTATCAACTAATACTGGTTGATCTTTATCAATCTTAACCGCCGTTGTTAAGTATTCTCTTAATTCTTCATCATGATGCACAATTTGCATTGCACGGCCACCTAATACATAAGATGGACGAACCAATACTGGATATCCAATCTTATTCGCAACTTCGATACCTGTTTCAATATCTGTTACTGCTTGACCAATTGGTTGCGGAATACCTGTTTCTTTAACTACTTTTTCAAAAGAATCACGGTTTTCTGCTCTTTCAATCGCATAGTGATCGGTACCAATAATAGGTACATTCAATTTTGTTAAACGTTCTGTTAAGTTAATTGCTGTTTGACCACCTAAAGACACAATGACACCTTTTGGTTTTTCTAAATCAATAACATGCATTACATCTTCAATACACAAAGGTTCAAAATATAACTTATCACTAATTGAATAGTCTGTAGAAACAGTTTCTGGGTTATTATTAATAACAATCGCTTCATAACCAGCTTGTTGAATTGCCCAAATCGCATGTACAGTTGAATAATCGAATTCTACTCCTTGTCCAATACGAATTGGTCCTGAACCTAATACCACAATTGATTCTTTATCTGTAACCACAGATTCATTTTCAGTTTCATAGGTACTATATAAATAAGGAACATATCCATCAAATTCACCAGCACAAGTATCAATCATCTTATACACTGGACGAATTCCTAAACCTGTACGATATTGGTACATTTCTAATTCAGTCATTCCATAAATCTTAGCTAAATAGCGATCAGAGAAACCTAACTTCTTAGCTTTACGTAAATACTTTTCATTAGGATTTGCTTTTACTTTTTCTTCAACCGAAATAATATGATGAATCTTATCTAAGAAGAATGCATCAATCTTTGTTGCATTGTTAATTAACATCATATCTACTTTACGTCTAAATAATTCCGCAATCGCATAGATACGATCATCCGTTGCTGTTTCAATACTCTTTAACAACTCTTCTGTTGTATAACTATCAAATTTTTCTAAGTATAAATGATCTACACCAATTTCCAAACTACGAATCGCTTTTAATAAAGACTCTTCCATTGTGCGACCAATACTCATAACTTCCCCAGTCGCTTTCATTTGCGTACTTAATGTACGATCCGCTTTTGTAAATTTATCGAATGGGAAACGAGCTACTTTTGTTACTACGTAGTCTACTGTAGGCGCAAATGCTGCACATACTTTTCCTAATTGAATTTCATCTAATGTTAAACCAACCGCAATCTTAGAACTTACTCTAGCAATTGGATATCCTGTAGCTTTAGATGCTAATGCAGAACTACGAGATACACGTGGATTTACTTCGATTACGAAGTATTGGAATGAGAATGGGTCTAACGCAAATTGTACGTTACATCCACCTTCAATCTTTAATTCACGAATAATAGCTAAAGCAGAGTTTGCTAATAAATTGTATTCTTTTTGAGATAGTGTTTGTGCAGGCGCTACTACCATACTATCTCCTGTATGAACACCTACAGGGTCAATATTTTCCATGCTACAAATAACGATTGCTGTATCGTTTTTGTCACGCATAACTTCAAATTCAATTTCTTTATATCCTTTAATTGATTTTTCAACTAATACTTCACTTACTGGTGATAACTTTAATGCATTTTTACCAATACTTCTTGCATCGTCATCATTATAAGCAAAACCTCCACCAGTTCCACCTAATGTGAAAGCTGGACGAAGTACAACAGGATAACCAATTTCATTGGCACAAGCTACAATTTCTTCTACTGTATGAGCAATCAATGATTCCAAACATGGTTGATTGATACGTTCACATAACTTTTTGAAATCTTCTCTATCCTCAGCTTCTTGAATAGAACGGAAACTTGTTCCTAAGATTTCACATTGACATTCTTCTAATACACCTTTTTTAGCTAATTGCATAGCTAAGTTAAGACCTGTTTGTCCACCTAATGTCGGTAAAATCGCATGCGGTCTTTCTTTACGGATAATACGGCTTACATATTCTAATGTTAATGGTTCCATATACACTTTATCCGCAATATTTGTATCTGTCATAATTGTTGCAGGGTTAGAGTTAATCAAGATAACTTCGTATCCTTCTTCTTTTAATGCTAAACAAGCTTGAGTTCCAGCATAGTCAAACTCAGCAGCTTGTCCAATTACAATCGGACCAGAACCAATCACTAATACACGTTTAATATCTTCTCTTCTTGGCATGACTAGTTCCCTCCTTTTTGCATATATTCAATAAATTGTTGATAACATTCATGAGATACTCCTAATGTATTGGTTGGGTAGAATTGCACACCAAAACATTTTTGATCAACAACTTCAATTCCTTCAATTGTATGATCCATTACATTTTCATACGTAACTTGAACGTTATCACTACCACTAGAAATTACATAACTATGATTTTGTGATGTAATTTCTACTTTGTTTGTCTTTGTATTTCTTACTGGATAGCTTGATCCACGATGTCCATGTACTAATTTTTCAACAGATAATCCATTAGCCAAAGCAATTAATTGACAACCTAATCCAAAACCTAACATTGGTTTTTTCCCTTGAATCTTTTGAATCAATTCAATCACTTCTTTACAGTTTTCTGGACTACCAGGTCCCATTGAAATCACAACACCATCTGGATTCATACCCATGATTTTTTCATAGCTAGTGTTATATGGCACGATTGTTACATTACAACCTAAATGATTCCATTCGCGAATCATGTTATAAGCTGCACCACAATCTACAGTCACAACATTGTACTTAGGATTTGGACAACGAGAATACCATACTTTTTGACAACTTACTTGTGATACTGGATGTTCAATCGCAATGTAATCTTGTATTTTAGCTAATGCTTCTTCTGTTGTTACATCTAAGTCACAGATAATTCCTAACATACTACCTTGTTCACGAAGCACTCTTGTTAATTGACGAGTATCGACATGTGTAATTCCTACTACATCATTTTCTTCTAATACTTCATTTAATGTCTTGGTATAGCGGAAGTTTGATGGCTTATCATTGTACTCACGTACAACTAATGCTTTTGGTCCAATGACTTTTGAATCATAATCTTCATCAATCATTCCATAGTTACCAATTAAGGTATATGTCATACATAACATTTGCCCATAATAGGTTGGATCACTTAGAATTTCTTGATATCCAACTACAGATGTATTAAATACTAATTCTGCAATTGTTTCTTTGAAACTTCCAAACCCATGGCCAATAAATTCCATACCATTTTGAAGAACTAATTTTCTTTTCATTAAATATCCCTCCTAAATACGATTTTTCCATCCACAATTGTCATTACACATTTAGCTTGTACATACATTTTATCAAAAGGTGTACTCTTTCCTTTGGATACAAATTTAGATGCATTAATCTTTTCATTTGTATTTAAATGGAAGAAAGCTAAATCACATTTTTCAAAATTCACAATTTCCCCGCCTGGAATTCTGAAAATCTCTGCTGCATTACAACTCATTAAGCGTACTGCTTGTTCTAATGTAATGATTCCCTTTCTAACTAAATAGGTATATACAAGTGCGAAAGAACGTTCAATAGAAACAATCCCCATCTTTGCTTTATCCATTGTACAATTTTTTTCTTCCTCACTGTGTGGTGCTTGGTCTGTCGCAATCATTTCGATGGTACCATCTTGAATACCACGAATTAATGCTTCTTGGTCTTCTTTACTACGTAATGGAGGATTCATTTTGAATCGTCCATGATTCTCTGTAATATCATCTTCACATAACAATAAATGATGAACCGTTACTTCTCCACTAACCGGCAACCCTTTTTTCTTAGCTTCACGTAAAGCTTCAACACTTTCCTTAGTAGACATATGGCAAATATGATATTGGCATCCTGTTTCTTCTACTAGTTTTAAATCACGTTGCACTTGTTTGTATTCACTAGCACTATTGATACCAACTAAACCATATTCTTTATCCTTTTTGCCCATGTGAACACATCCACCAGGTAATAATTCATCTTCATCTTCACAATGCGCAATGATGACACCATCATTTTTCTCTACTAATTTCATTGCTTGGCGCATTGTATCTTCATCTTGTACTCCTACACCATCATTTGAATATAAGAAACAAGCTTGAGATAATGTATCAATATCTCCTACTTCTGAACGACTCTTTTGTCCTTTTGTAATTGCACAAATTGGATATACCTTTACTACTGCATCTTTATCAATTGCATCTTGTTGAATAGCTAAATTTTCTAAAGAATCTGGTACAGGCTTCAAATTTGGCATAGCAAAAACTGTCGTCACACCTCCATGTGCAGCGGCAGTCGTTCCTGTCTTTATTGTCTCTTTATATTCAAAGCCAGGTTGACGTAAGTGAACATGTGGGTCGATAAAACCAGGCATTATATGAATGCCTCTACAATCAATCACTTCATCTACATCATTATCATCTAATTCAATCGCATCAGCGATTACAATTCTACCTTCATCATCAATCAAGAAATCTAAATCTTGAAAGCGATCTTTATAAAATAATTTCCCATCTTTGAATAATCGAATCATATTAACCTCCAAAAGCGCGTCTAATTACGGCCATTCTTACATAAACACCATTATTTACTTGTTTGAAAATACGACTCTTATCGCATTCAACTACATCATCCGCAATTTCTACCATACGATTAAATGGTGCTGGATGCATGATAATTGCATGCTCTTTCATTTTATGTACACGCTCCATAGTCAAACCATAACGAGCATGATATTCTTCTTTACTTAATGACATTTCTTTTTCATGTCTTTCATGTTGTACACGTAACAACATAAGGATATCCATTTCTTCAACTGCTTGATCAAATGGAATATATGTATATTCATCATCACGATATTCTTCAGGACCACTAATATAACAAGTCATTCCCAAACGTTCCATAACTTCAATATTTGTATGTGCTACACGAGAATGTTTAATATCCCCAACAATCGCAATTTTTAATCCTTCGAATTTACCATATTCTTGATAAATCGTTAATAAATCTAATAAAGATTGTGTCGGATGGTCTTTTACACCATCACCAGCATTTAAAATAGGAATAGAGATTCTTCCAACCAATTCTTTGTAGTATTCATCTTGTTTAGAACGAATAACTACCGCATCAATTCCAAAACTTTCAAACGTCTTCACTGTATCATAGAAAGATTCACCTTTTTGAAGACTAGAAGCTGCCGCATTGAAACTAATCACCTTACAACCTAACTTTTCTTCAGCTACATTGAAACTATATTGAGTTCTAGTAGATGGTTCAAAGAATAAGTTCGCAACGATTTTGTCTTTGCAACTATCCAATCCTTCACCTTGTGACATCTTGATAGCGTCGTTTAAAATATCCATTATTTCTTCTTTTGATAGAGTACTAAGTTGAAGCAAATTTTTCATACAATCTCCTCCTTATGCCCAAATTGTCAATATTATATCATGATATTAATAGTTTACAACTACCCTGTTAAAATTTTGTGAAATTTTTATGCAAGTAAACTTTACCAATAAAAAACATCTTGCTTTCACAAGATGTTATCTTTTAGTGCATCATATTACTAATATTCACTAACACGCTAACTTCAGCACCATTTATATTTTTACCAGATATAACTTCTTTTTTTATATCTTTTAATACTTTTTTAATATATTGACTCATATACTTTCCTCCTATATTCAACTTAGTTGACTATGTAGAATACACTATAAGAAGACACAATACAAATCATATGCCCACAAAAAAAGATGGATAATATTTCCATCTATTTAACAAATTTAACTGCTGTACCATATACAATAACTTCAGCAGCCCCTTGCATAACAGCACTTGAAGCATAACGAATATTAATTACCGCATCAGCGCCTAAACTTTCTGCTTCTTGTACCATACGTTTAGTAGCCAAAGCTCTAGCTTCATTCATCATTTCATTATATGCTTTTAATTCACCACCAACCATCATCTTGAATGCTTGCATAATATCTTTTCCAAGATGTTTTGATTGAATTGTGCTTCCCTTTACCAAACCAATCGTTTCTAATTCTTTTCCTGTAATAAAATCAGTATTTACTAAGATCATCTTCTTCTCCCTCTTTAATTTCCTTAATTCTTTCCATACAAACTCTTATAATAATAAATACAAATACCAATGGTAGTATACCTAATAAATATTTTGTTATACCATCAACAACTGAAACAATAGCCCCAAAGTAGACAATGAAATATAAAACCAAGAAACACGATGCTACAATTGGACCTATCATCTTTTTCTTATGATTCATTTTCATTCTCCTTTCCTTATATATACAATACACTATTCTTTTGGAATATCAATACTAGGTTGTTTTCTCTTTTCTAAAGCCAAATATCCTCCATCATAATCAAAGGAAACAAACTCATCATGATCATTTAAAGTTAATATACCTTCTGTGTGCATATCAGGATTATTTCCTGCAAGGAAACGGTTAAAATTATATTTGATTTGCTTACCATCCACTTTAAACACATATACTGTTTTGCCAAAAAAACCACTAATACTTGCTGCGCTCATCATTTCAAATATAGCATTTACTTTTTTCATAAATTACACCTTTCCTTTCATTATCTATACTATATAAATATTATATCTCTATTCTTTTGGAATCTCAATTAATGGTTT
Organism: Erysipelotrichaceae bacterium; assembly: GCA_017561055.1. Classification (GTDB taxonomy): domain Bacteria; phylum Bacillota_I; class Bacilli_A; order Erysipelotrichales; family Erysipelotrichaceae; genus RGIG4607. The sequence continues at coordinate 35,359 of JAFZDT010000015.1, read as the reverse complement.
CTTTTTGGTTATTAATGCCAAATATCCACCATCATATTCAAAACTCACAAACTCTTCATCATCAGTTACTGTTAATGTGCCCAATGTATTCATATCCGGTTGCGCACCTGATAAGAATCGATTGAAATTATACTTAACTTGTCTACCATCCACTTCAAATACGTATACAGTTTTCGCAAATAAACCACCAAGTCCACCTGCACCCATTTGGATAAATTTAGCTTCTTTTTGTTTCATAATGATTCACCTTTCCTATTTTCGCATCATTTTGCCATCATATTCAAAACTAACAAATTCATCATCATCCGTTAACGTTAAAATACCCCAAGTATTCATATCTGGTGTCGGCCCTTTTAGAAATTGAGGTAAAAGGAAACGTTTCTCCTCCTTATTTACAGAAAACGCATAACTTACATGAAAGACTAGAAATCCATACCCAGCACCCATGCGTAAAAACTTTGCTTCCATTTGTTTCATACACTTACCTCCTTGCATCTTTATTGTATCTTATTTTTCTTATATTTACAACATATATTTCTTATTTTTCTATATCCACAATCATCTATTGGTAAATATTTCTAACAAAAAAATCGTTTTCCACTTTCATTTATAAATTACCTTTAGTATAATTTGAGTATTGTGAATAGGGGTGTGAACATATGAATAAAATTGCATTTGACAGTACCAAGTATTTAGAATTACAAACAGAAAAAATCCTTGAACGTATTCGTAAATTCAATCATAAATTATACCTAGAATTTGGCGGTAAAATTTTCGATGACTTCCACGCTGCTAGAGTATTACCTGGATATGATCCTAATAATAAGATTCACATGTTAACAAAATTAGCAGACTATGTCGAAATTATTATTGTCATTAGCGCTAATAGCATTGAACAAAATAAAACACGTAGTGATTTAGGAATCAGTTACGATCAAGATGTATATCGTCTATTAGATGCATTTAGAGAATTAAACTTATATGTAGGTAGTGTAGTTATTTCTCAATTTGCAAACCAACCTTCTGCAGTTGCCTATAAAAAGCAATTAGAAAAACAAGGAATTAAAGTATATTTACATTATCCAATTGATGGTTATCCTACAAAAGTGGATTATGTAGTAAGTGAAGATGGTTTAGGAAAGAATGAATATATTGAAACAACGAAACAATTAGTGGTTGTTACTGCACCAGGTCCTGGTTCAGGAAAAATGGCTACTTGTATTTCTCAAATGTATCATGATCATAAGCACGGTATTCAATCAGGATATGCAAAATTTGAAACATTCCCAATTTGGAATTTACCATTAAAGCATCCTGTGAATTTGGCTTATGAAGCAGCTACTGCCGATTTAAACGATGTCAATATGATTGACCCATTCCATTTGGAAGCCTATCAAGAATTAGCTGTTAACTATAATCGTGATGTTGAAGTATTCCCTGTATTGAATCGTATTTTTGAACGCATTCAAGAGGAGTCTCCATATAAATCACCTACTGATATGGGTGTCAATATGGTTGGTTTCTGTATCACAGATGAAGATGCTGCAATTCAAGCAAGTAAAAATGAAATCATTCGCAGATATTATCATGCTTTAGTTTCTTATAAACAAGGTGACTTAGAAATGGATTCTATCCAAAAAATCGAGTTACTAATGGAACAAGCATCTACAAATGTAAATGAACGCAAAGTTGCTTTAGCTGCTCGTCAAAAAGCAGAAGATACTGGTTCTCCTGCATTAGCTATTGAGTTAAATGATGGAACAATTGTTACTGGTAAAACATCTAGTTTATTTGGGCCAAGTGCTGCTGTTATCTTAAATGCTTTAAAAGCATTAGGTGGTATCAATCCAGAATTACAATTAATTTCTAAACGTGTTGTTGAACCAATTCAATCTTTAAAAATTGATTGTTTAGGAAACCATAATCCAAGATTACATTCAGATGAATTGTTAATTGCTTTAAGTATCGCAGCTACAACAAATCCAGTTGCTGAATTAGCAATGAAACAATTAAGCAAACTAAAAGGTGCTGAAGGCCATTCAACGGTTATTTTACCTTTAGAAGATGCGAACATCTTTAGAAAACTTGGTGTAAACATGACTTGTGATGCTCAATACCATCACAAGAAGTTATATCACAAACGTTAGGAGGTCAATTATATGGGATTAATTATCGGACTTGCAGTCGGCGCACTATGCGGGTGGATTGCTGGCGAAATTATGAATAGCAGAGGAACATGGTTAAGAAATATGATTCTTGGTGTATGCGGTTCATTTGTAGGAAACTTATTAGCTGGTTTCTTAGGAATTTCTGCTAAAACATTAAGCATTGGTGGGATTGCCATTTCTGTTGCAGGAAGCTGTTTGTGTATTTGGTTAGCTAAAAAATATTTAAAATAAAACAAGTTGTAAAACTTGTTTTTTTATTCCAAAAATCCAAAGTATCGCAACAATCCAACATATATCGCAATCGCATACAACAATTGTTCACTAACCAATTTCTCAAAATCATTAACATTCGTTAAATATCCCAATTCAATTAAATTCGCAGGCATTCGTGTATTTCGAAGCACATACAAATCAGGATCCACATAAATATTGTTATCATTCATTTGCACTACATTAACCAAACTAGATAAAACTTCTTCTGCTAACCATTGTGCTTGCGAATTTGCACGATAAATATATACTTCACTACCATTGATATTCGGATTATTGTTGTAATTGCAATGAATACTTAAAAAGTAATCTGCAGGCCAATTATTTGCCATTTCTACTCTTGTACGCAATGAACTATTGCGATCATTCCCTAAGACTTCTGTAATTGTATTTCTAGATAACCTTACTTCAAATCGATTATCCAATTCTAAAATATCACCTAAATATTTACCGACATTAAAATTTACATCTGCTTCTAATACACCATTTACACTAGCTCCTGCATTAATAATTCCTGGATTATGTCCTGCATCCACAAATATTTTGATTGCCATAAAACACCTCTTTCATACTAGTCTATGCAACAAGATGTATTATGTTCCAAAATAAGAAAAAAACCGTATTTTCTAGTACTCATGCCATGTACTATTCAATCTAGTGAATATGAGAGAAAGGAGATCGCCTAGATTGATTACGGTTTATTTTCTATTTGACGTATAAAGAGTTAGTTTTCTAACTGTCTATAATCTAACATCAAACTTATATTTCTTCAAATCATATGCTCGAACTTTTTATTATCAGAATTCTACTTTTAATGGGTGTTATATATTACATCTCCTTATATAATAAAGATACAAGGAGGTACTTCTATGAATCAAATCAACATTGGTAAATTCATTGCACAATGTAGAAAAGAAAAAGGCATTACCCAAGAACAACTTGCTAGTATGTTAAACACAACAAACAAATCAGTTTCTAAATGGGAAAATGGAAATTGTTTGCCCGATTCTTCTTTATATGAGCCTCTATGCAAAATTCTTAATATATCTATTAATGAACTATTTGCTGGAGAAAGATTAGTTGATGACTCAAATAACAATCTTATGGAAATGTTAAAGTATAAACTGTACTGTTTAAGCGATAAGAATATTACATTTGAACAATTCAGTATGGCATTAGATAGAATATCTGAAGTAACAACCATTCTAAAATCCTTCCCTTCTAAAGAAGAAGCAGTAAAGTTTTTAATGAATGAAACAAGTACTTCTTATGAAGAATGTGAAAAAGCCTACGATTTCTACATTCAATTATTTACCATAAATGAATCATAGTATTAGCGAAAAAGATATTCTCACCATCTAGATACTATTATTCTATTCATATATTAGAATTAAGATTTTGTTGAGTAAGTATAAATACTACATTCACAGTTACTATGATTGAAAAACCAAAATAACATTGCTATAATTTAGCAAGGTGGTGGTATATATGAAGATTCAAGAATCTGCAGAAAACTATTTAGAAACGATTTTAGTCTTACAAAATCGCAATCATCATGTTCGTTCAATTGATATCGTAAATGAAATGGGATTTTCTAAACCAAGTGTAAGTGTAGCTATGAGAAATTTAAGAGAAAATGGTTACATTCATATGGATCAAGATGGTTCTATTACTTTATTAGATAAAGGAAGAGAAATTGCCGAAAAGATTTATGAACGTCATACATTACTAACTAAATGGCTTATTGCTTTAGGTGTTGATCCTGAAATCGCTACTGAAGATGCATGTCGTTTAGAGCATGTATTGAGTAATGAAAGCTTTGAAGCAATTTTAAAACACACTAAATTTTAAAGGAAGGTATTACCTTCCTTTTTTCATAATATATCTAGTCTTCATCTCTTCAACAATTTCAAAACCAAATCGTTGATAAAAAGCAATTGCCCTTTCATTCTTTTTAAATACACACAATGTATTTGAGTGGATATATTCTTCCATTATTTTTGTTCCAATACCTTGACCTCTATAAGCATCTAAAATATAAAAATCCTCAAGTTCATCATCATTAATAGCATAATATCCGACAACATCATGTTGATATATAACTTTCTTATACCATTCTTTATGATTATGTACCTTTTTATACATCCAATTCATTACATATTCTACATTTATTGTAGATAAATCTTCATATGTATATACTAGATTCTTCATTTCTTGATAGATACTATCACAATCAACATCATCAATATCCAAAATCATAACATCAGTTACATAACTATTAAAATTATCCATGTGCAAACAATAATCCACTGCACTACGCATATTCCCTACTTGGTCTTTCCAACAATCTATTTTTACACCCTGTTTTACAAAACCTAAACTTTCATAGACATGTTGCGCTCTAATATTTTCTATCATAGTATCTAATACAATCTTTTGATATCCTTTATGAAACAATCTCTCAATTAACATGCTTAAGAAGATTCTTCCATGTCCCTGATTTTGATAATCAAAATTACATATTTTAATACCAATATCAACAGCATCTCCAAGATGGGTATAACACATTTCACCAATCATAACTCCATCATATTCCATAATCAATCTACGATTATTATCATCATGCTTTTCTAATTGTTGTTTCACTTTTTCTTTAGTAATTTGAAGACCATTTGGAAATCCAGCATGTTCCATAACCTTACCATCATTCCACCAATTCGTTAATATTTCAGCATCTTTTTCTTCCGCATTACGAATGATGTAATTGTGATATTGAATGTACATGGTATCGCCTTCTTTCTTATAGAATATTGTATCATTTATTTTATGAAAATATATATTCATCCATATGATTGTAATATATAATAAATTTAGAAAAGAGGATATTCAATATGATTTTAGATGATTATCAAAAACGAGTTCAACAATTATTTGACGACATTAACACTACCCAAAGAGAAAATATCATTACTGCGGGTAAAATGATCGCCGACACCATTGATGCAGGTGGAAATATCTATTTAAGTGGTATTTGCCATTCTATTGAAATGGATTTATTTAACCGTGGTGGAGGACCTGCTTTCTATCGTAAATTCCACTACAAATTAGATGTAGTATCTGATGCAAGAGAAAGAGATCGTAGTGATATGGACTTAAACATGGAAGGTTTAGGTGCTTATATACTAAAAGCTTCTACCATTAAACCTGGCGATGTGCTATTTGTTGGTTCTGTATCTGGTCGTACAGCTCATGTTGTTGATTTAGCTTATGAAGCTAAAAAGATGGGAATCAAAGTTATTGCCATGAGTAGTATGAGCTATGCTAAAAGTGTAGATGCTGTTCACTCTTCTGGTAAAAAATTATATGAATTTGTAGATTTAACATTAGATAACTGTGCTCCTGCTGCTGAAGCAATGCTTGAAGTAGAAGGTATCGAAGCAAACTTCGCTGCAGCTAGTGGTTTGGCAAGTTCTTATATTTTATGGTCAGTTACATCTGTTGTATTAGAAGAAATGATGAAACGTGGTAAAACACCTAGACTATTAAAGAGTGCTAACTTCCCTGGTGGTGTTGCTTATAACGAATCTGAAGTATATCCACACTACAAAGAATTTGGTTGGTAAAAAGCAAATATCCAAGACGAAATGTCTTGGATATTTTTTATTTATCTGCTGGGAATACAATACCAGACTGTCTTCTCATTTCTGTCATTACTTCATGAATTTCTTGACTTAATGATAGAGGTACACTTCTTGATTCTAATTGACCTTTTTCAATTTGATCAATCATCTCACTAATTTCATAATAGAAATTATGTTTTTGTTCAACACCAAGATTCTTCACTTCTTTTGTTAGACGATCTGTAAAAGTAACTGTTGTTAATAAACTTGGATGATTAATACGAATCGTTCCTAATTCACCACAAATTTCAGCTACTGGATTTGCATCACATACTTTAGAATAATTTAAACTTACTACATAATCACCATAATCATAAATTGTTGAACCAGCTACATCTGCCGCATTTTCCAACACTGATGCTGTACTTAAAATTTTCTTTGGTTTACCAAATAAACCAATCGCAAATCCTACACAATAAACTCCTAAATCCATTGTTGCGCCATTTGATAATTCCAATCTAAATGTCGTTGGATTTTCATTACGTAAGAATGCATCATATCTTGTAGAATATTTTGAGAAGTTTACATTCACTTGTCTTAAATTTCCAACTAGATGCAAATTATCTTTAATCACTTGATAATTAGGTTGATACAATGATACTAACCCTTCGTGGAAATATACTTGATTTTCTTTTGCAATTCTTACTAATTCATTTACTTCTTTTGCATTACTCGCTAATGGTTTTTCACAAAATACTGGAATTTTCTTTTCCAAAAAGAATTTTGCCATTTCAAAGTGTTTTGCATTTGGTGTCGCAATATACACCGCATCAATTACTTCAGCCATTTCTTTATAATCTGTAAAGCTTTGTGGAATATTATATTTTTCAACAAAAGCATTCAATCTTTCCATTGATACACCACATGCTGCTACTACTTCACATTTAGGTTCTAATTTAGCACCTTCCATAAAGAAATCAGACACAAAGTTTGTTCCTATGATTCCAAATTTCATATTTAATTACCTCGCTATTTGTTATCTTTATTGTACATTATTTTCTTAATAAAAAAACTCTGTTTTCACAGAGTTATAAGATAATATTCGCTTTTTCTTTGATTTGAAATGTTTCAAAATACAAATCTTCTTTAGGAATCCATTCATTCACAAAACGCTGAAGCATTTTCTCGCCATTACGTTTCAAAATACGAGCAATTTGTGTTTCTTTATCAATACTTAAAAACACTTTATAATCCATGTATTCTTTAAAATATGGATGATGACTATAACATCCTTCGATAATCAAACCTTTTGAAATATCAATCGTTTTTTTATCCGTTAAACACATGCAACTACAATCAAATATTTGATACGTAATCATTGTTTGCTTAACATTTAAAACAACTTCTTGATAGAAACGTTCATAATCTATATTTCCACCAATTTCTGCAGATCGTTGTTCAGTTCTTTGATGTGGTTGTAAAAAGAATTCATCCATAGATATTACAGGATATCCTTTAGCTTCACTCAACAATTTCGCTAATGTACTTTTTCCTGATGCACTATGCCCATCAATCGCAAGTATTCCTTCTTTATCTAATAATTGTATATATGGAATATATTCTTTTTTCATTAAGCGATAATGTGGATGATAATGCTTTCTGAATATTTCACTATGTCTCATAACAGGACATCCTTTTTGAATATATTCTTCAACATAAGCATTCCACTCTTCTTTAGAAAATGGAATATCCTCTGCATGTAACAACGCATCCATTAACTTTTGTTTATCTTCTTTTACATCTACACTTAACATAAAGAAATGATGATAATATGCAAGATAGGCTTTAGGAATAGCTTCTAAATGTACACGTACTAGTTCTTCACTAATTTCTTCAAACAGAATATGTTCTTCATCATATTCTATCGTTTCATATTCTTTAATTAAATACTGATAATTATCTTCTTGATTAGCGACTAAGTGTGCAGAACCAAGTGTTGCTTGATATATATATTTTATATAGTCTTGCATAGTACCTAAGGGATATTGTTTAAAATACAGTTCTTGATAATGCATACTTACTCCTTTCTAATAAAAAGCCTATAACTAGGCTTTTATTCTACTTCAATTAATTCGTATTCACGACTACCGAAGCCATGTTCACTAGCAGCTTCAATTGTATGAATACCATTACGGCTTTCAATACGTTCAATTAAGTGTGGCTTACCAGGGTCTGAACATGCATACACTAAATCAATACATGCTTGGTCAATAGCAATTGGATCTAGTGATACTAAGATACCAATATCAGCAATACATGGATCTTCCGCAACTGCACAACAGTCACAATCCACACTCATGTTTTTCATTACATTTACATATGCAATATTTCCTTAGAAATATTCTACAACACTTTTAGCAGCGTCTGCCATTGATTCTAAGAAATGATCTCTAACACTTGTCCATTTTTCTTCAGGAACACCAGCACCATGAATATAGGCTTTACCAAAACTAGAGGCAACTCCAATTGATAATTGTTTTAATGCTCCACCATATCCTCCACTTGGATGACCTTTAAAATGTGATAATACTAACATTGAATCATATTTTTCAATGTTTTTACCAACATAATTCTTTTTAATACGTTTTCCATCAGGAATTTCTAAAACTTTATCCGGTCCTTCATCATCTAAGATTTCAACTGGAAAATGAGCACTCCAACCATGATCCTTAAATAATTTAATATGACGTTTTGTTGTATTTCTTGCGCCTTCATATGCAGTATTACATTCAACAACTGTACCCTTAACATAATCAATTGTAGGTTTCCAAAAATCTGGTTTTAAGAAGTTTTGATTACCTTTTTCACCTGAATGCACCTTAATTGCTACATTTCCTTTTAATTCAACATTTAACATTTTGTATAGTTCCAATACTTTTTCTGGACTAATTGTTTTTGAAAAATAAACTTTAGATTTCATAGAGTATCTCCTTTTTCTAAATTATAGCACATTTGTTTCATAGCAATCACTATCTTGGCTCACGTAAATTATATTTTAATGCCCACTTCAAATTCTTTTCTGCAGAACCATCAATGTTTGCACTTAAAAATACTGGAGGTTCTTCCCCTAATTCCAACATTCTCTCAACAATTGCGACAACCATTGTTTGTACAATGGCAATACCAATAAAATCACTAGTTCCAGCAACTGGTTTATCATAACCTTCTGGTGTATAGGCCGCATCACCAAATACTGCTTGATTATCCAAAACTAAATCCGCAACTTCATATAATTTCTTTCCATCTTTTTGACGTGATGTTACTTGTGAAGAGTGTCGCATAGAAGTAATCGCAATTACTTGTGCACCTTTTGCTTTAAATTCCATCGCTACTTCTACTGGAACACTATTACGCCCACTATTCGAAATAATCATTACCACATCACGCTCATCAATTGGATACAAATCTAAAATTGCTTTCGCATATCCTGGTAAACGTTCTAATTGTGTACTCTTATCTACCATTTGATGTAACATCAATTCAGGAGGTAAGATAATTTTAACAAATGCCAATCCTCCAGCACGAGTATATAGTTCTTCCGCAATCATATGCGAATGACCCGTACCAAACACATAAAAGTTACCACCCTTTAATTGTGAATCCACAATCATTTCTGCAGCTTTTCTAATATTTTCACTTTGTGTTTCTCTACACGCTTGTAGTTTTTCTTGTAAAATATCAAAATAATTTTGAATACTCATAATTACCTCCTGTGAATAATTCTTTTCAATTACAATATAGTATGTTTCACCCACCACTTCAACTAGTTCATAAAATATTTTGTAATTTCTTCTTGCAATTCCATTTCAATTCCTGTAATATAGTCCGAGTAAAAACCTTATCAAGAGTGGTGGAGGGATAGGCCCTATGAAACCCGGCAACCTGTTATTACAAGGTGCTAAATCCTACAGAGCAATCTGGAAGATGAGGAAAGAATAGTCATTCTTTGCCTCTTTGTTCTGAAGAGGTTTTTATTTTGGGAAAAATAAAGGAGAATGAAATATGAAAACAATTTTTACATCAGAATCAGTAACAAAAGGACATCCAGACAAAGTAGCCGATCAAGTATCAGATGCAATTTTGGATGCCATCTTAGCACAAGATCCACATGCTCACGTTGCATGTGAGACTGTCACATCAAAAAATTTATTAGTTATTACAGGAGAAGTATCTACCAGTGCAATCGTAGATTATGAAGCTATTGCTAGAGAAACAATCAAAGAAATTGGTTATACGCGTCCAGAATGGGGATTTAAATATGATGAAATCGAAGTATTGGTTCATCTAAGCACACAATCACAAGATATTAACCAAGGTGTTTCTTTAAGTGAAGAAGAAATTGGTGCAGGTGACCAAGGAATGATGTTTGGTTATGCTTGTAATGAAACAGCTAACTTAATGCCATTATCATTTGAATTAGCATCTAAATTATGTGCTAAATTAGATGAAGTAAAAGACACTCTAACGTACCTAGGACCAGATGGAAAAGCACAAGTATCTGTAGAATATGATAATGAAGAAATCAAACGTGTAGATACTATTGTAGTTTCCAATCAACACTTAGATTCTATTGATTTAGATATATTAAAAGCAGATATTAAAAAACATGTAATTGATGCAGTTATTCCTGCACATTTAATGGACGAAAACACTAAAATTTATATCAATCCAACAGGAAGATTTGTTATTGGAGGACCTATTGGTGATGCTGGATTAACAGGAAGAAAAATTATTGTAGATACTTATGGTGGATATGCTCCTCATGGTGGAGGCGCATTTAGTGGTAAGGACCCATCTAAAGTAGATAGAAGTGGAGCTTATTATACTCGTTATGTAGCGAAACATTTAGTAGCCGCAAACCTTTGTGACAAAGCTTTAGTACAAGTAGCATATGCTATCGGTATTCCTACACCAGTATCTATCCACATTGATACATATAACACCAATAAAGTAGAAATGAGTAAGTTATATGAAATTGTAAATACACACTTCGATTTACGTGTAGCGAATATTATCAATGAGTTGCATCTAAAAACTCCTATGTATAAGCAATTAGCTGCTTATGGTCATATGGGAAGAGAAGATTTACACATTTCATTTGAACAATTAGATAAATTAGAAAAAATTAAGGAATCACTAGCTAACTAGCGATTCCTTTTTACATATTCTTCAAACGTTAATACTATACAACGAGCCAACATCTCTTTTTCAACAGCTGTCGTTGTTTCATCAAATAACATCGATAAATCAATATTCGGAATATACGAATCATCTAAACATTCTACATTACCAATCTCATCAATCGTTGGTAGATAAAAATGAATACCATCTTCATCTTTTGTATGCACCTGATCCCAACCAAACCCTTTATAAAAATGCATATCCGCCAACTTCGCAATCATCTTTTCATCAGCCAATCTAAAAGCAACACTTTCAAAATGTGCTAGATAAATAACATCACCTTCAACAACACGCATCCATACTTTATTCTTCCATGGTTTCCAAGCAAAACTTCCTCCACGAATTTCAAGTTTTTCAAGCGGATTCCATTCCTTATCCTTAATATAGGTATTATAGAAATCAATAAGCACTTCCCCATACTCTACACCATTAGGAACCACATGAATATTACTAGTTACCAAATCCACATCCATAATCATATCTTCACTTGTAACATGAGTATTCAACACTTCTACTTCATCGCTACTTAAAACAATATGATCTTCAGCCTTCATACGCAAATCATATTCTTGATTCCATAAACTAAAGTCAACCACTTCTTTATTGTTCCAAACATCTTTATCAGTTACTCTAACTTTAATCTCTTGTTCGATTACACCTTTAATTTTCATACTTACTTACACCCATGAATACTACATGCCATAATCTTTTCAACAATTTCATCATCTTCTACTGGTTTTTGATTCATCCAAGATAACGCTTCATTAATATCAAATGTCATCTTATCATCCATTACAAATAGTGGAATCCCAATACCACCACGTTGTTTCACTTCATCAAAAATAGATGACCCATCACGAATGCCTAAAAACTCTCTTAGATTCATCGTATTCTCTGTAATATCCACATACTCTACTTCAAAACCACGATTCTTTTGAATGGCTTTAAAATTTCTACAATCGACACAAATATCACTACTATATACTTTCAACATACATATCCCTCTTTATTTAATAGGCTTAGGTAACATAATATTTCTTACCTTTTTCACAGCCTTATCATATTCTTCTGTAAAATAATGAACGGTTAATGTAACTGGTGGAAAAGCATTAAAATCATCCAAAGTTAAAGAACCTTCTGTATAAGCTTTTACAAATGGAGGCAACTTCATTAATTGTTGCAATTTATCATCCGCAACAGGAACGCTCATATAATCCTTAATTTCCACATCACATGTTTCAAAACGTTTTTGCCATTTTGTAGGAATCGTCATAATGACATCTCCACTAATAAATTCAGACCAATGCAATTGATGACGATAATAAGCCGTTAATACACGTGTCTTATATCCTCTTTCTTTATATATATTATATACTTTCTTGCAAATAGCTACGCCGCCCCAACTCAATGCATCAGGATGCACAACAATACCTTCAGCTTCAGAATATTGCTTTAGCCAATCATCTTGCATACCTAAAAGAACCGCACAAACAGGATTTAACATATCATTATTTAACCCTTCAGCACTTCTTCTAGCCATCCCTCTATCAATCGCTTCTGCACAAGCAATCGCTTGATCCACACTATAACAAATCGTAGACATAACACTAATGCCTCTATAAGTCGCTTCTTCCATAGCCAAGATACCCGCTTTTGTTGCTGGAAGCTTTACTTGCATATTTGGACCACATGCATGCACTTCTTCAGCCATCTTAACCATCTTGTCTGTATTATTATAATCATAGATAGAAGTTTGAATAGAATAACGTCCTTTCTTCGGATTTCCCTCATTCCACAACGGCAACATCACCTTACTTCTTCTTTTACCCATTTCCAAAGTCCAAGCCCAAGTCATTTCCTGTTCATTATATTCAGGATGTTCCTTTTGTAACATTTTAATCACAGCTTCATGTTCTTCTACTGGCTCATTCAACATCATACGACTTACCCATGTAGGACTTGTTGTTACACCAGTAATACCTTGTGTTAAACCATATTCATGATGATCCACATGAAAAGAATCTGTCCATAGTTCAGTTTGTGGGAATTTTGCATTCATTTCTAATAACTTGCTCATATATGTACTCCTTATTTGTCTTGTTAATGTTATTGTAACACATCTCATTTTCATACATACATAAAATTATATTTAAAAACATGAGACAAATGTATCTTAACCTTATTGTTACATGCTAAAAAATAAACTATACTGATAGCGATAGATACACATGGAGTAATCATTATGAAACAAGAAAATCAGTTACATATATTACGTGATGAACCAGTCACCAAAGCTTTACTATTTCTAGCAATACCTTCAATTGCTTCTACACTAGTAATGACACTTCATAACCTTATTGATACGATTTGTATTAGTTATTTAAAAGACAATGCTATGATAGCCGCAACAACCGTCGCTCTACCAATCATGGTACTTATTCAAGCATTTGGAGACGGAATTGGAGCAGGAGCTGGAAGTTATATTGGACGTTTATTAGGAGCCAAAGAAGATGATAAAGTAGGAAAAACCGTATCCACAGCTATGGGTATGGCAATCATTCTTTCTACATTAGCTTTCATTATAGCAATCACCATTTTAAGACAAGCTGTTGGTTTATTTTCAGATGATCCACAAGTAATAGAATATGCCTATCAATATATGCGAATTCTTACTATGGGCGCAACATTTGCTATTTTCAAACAAATTTGTTCCTATATTTTAAGAAATAGCGGGGATGTACAATTCCCAATGAAAACTCTATTCATTGAAATTATTATAAACACACTATTAAATCCATTATTAATGTTCAATTTTGGTTTAGGACTTAAAATACGTGGTGCTGCACTCGCAACTGTAATTGCACAAGCAATTTCTACAATCCTATTACTTCATCGCTTAATTACTCATAAAACCGTTATTCGTTGGAAATTTGGTAACTTTAAAATGGATTGGTCCAGTGTTAAGGAAATATGGAATGTAGGTATTGCTGTATTGATTCGTAATGGACTTCCAAGTTTATCCTATGGATTATTCGCAAAATCCGCATCACTATTTGGAACTGATTTTGTTGCGGCAGCAGGAATTGCAAGAAGAGGACAACACCTCGCTAACTTTGTAGTCATTGGAATGGGACATGGTTATCAACCATTCGCTTCATTCAACTATGGTGCTAAAAACAAGAAACGTTTAATAGAAGCCTTAAAGAAATCATTACTATTTACCACAGTATATTGTTGTATTATGGCATCACTATTCTTTATGCTACCACACCTTGTTTTACGCATTATTACACCGGATGCACAATTAATTGAAACAGGAAAAAGCATTTTAAAATTCTATGCACTAGGAATTCCAGTTATTGGTATTTATCAAATTTTAGCTGGAAACTTCCAAGCTATGGGAAAAGGCAATTATTCATTCTTAACATCCATCTTACGCCAAGGCATTATCTATTGCCCATTAATCATCATTCTTCCAAGAGTATTTGGAACTACTGGATTCCAATTGGTACAACCATTATGTGATTGGATTAGTATGATTATTGTCGTTCTACTTTCACGTAATGTTATTCATGAAATCAAGCAAATGCCAGATGATATTTCATAAAAAAATATCCCGAGCATATTTCTTTCTAAATTTCGACACCTTGGTTATTATATAACCATAACAAGGAGGAATTTAAACATGAAACATGTATGTGATATTTGCGGATGGGTATATGATGAGGAAGTAGGAGTTCCAGAACAAGGAATCGCTCCAGGAACAAAGTTTGAAGATCTTCCAGAAGACTTTGAATGCCCATTATGCTTTGTTGGAAAAGAAAATTTCAGTGAACAATAATTAAAATTAGACTTCATATTCATGAAGTCTTTTTTTGTATGTATTAATTAATAAATCTTCTCAACACAATATAAAAACGCCTATTTCTAGGCGTTATTTTACTCTTGGTGGAGGTGAGAAGATAGGTAACATTCAGTACATATTCCTCTATACCACCTTAAATACCTCTATTTATACTTATTATTTACCATTATGGTCCATAATTATACATATCTTTTCATTTTTATTTGTTCAAAAATTTGTTCACAAATAACAACAATTACATATAATCTTCACCTTATTATTTAATTCAAGATTTCTTCATTTTCCTTTCCCACAGCATTTTTGCTAATTACTGTAATTGCTTCACAAGGACATATATCTGTACAATATCCACAGCCAATACACAAATCATCAAATGTCTCTACTTGCTGATTTACAATAGAGAATACTTTAATTGGACACTCTGTAACACATACTCCACATTGATCACATGTATTATGATTAATTTGCACAGTATAATCCGGCCCACCTTTTTTAATTCTTATATAATAATAATGAATATATCCATACGGACAATCATCTATACATTCAGCACATCCCACACAGTTCTGGGTATCCACCATTATTGTGCCATCTACAAAATGTATTGCATTTTTACAACACGCACGAACACAATTACCACAATACACACATACATTTTTATCCACATTATTTATACAAGCTACTTTTTTATAACCTGGCTCATATTCTGTATGTATTCGATTATACCAATCTTGTTTTTGTTCTCCTCCACTGTTCTCATACATTGTTAACATCGCATCGTGATACCACAAACTTGCCGCTTCTTCTATATTCCCTAGTTTGTACATAGAAGGAGCATGATGGAATAACGAAGCCATAATAAGATTCTTTTGTGCACTTGTAGAATCTTTCTTATCTAAATAATCTAAAGCTAATCGATAATAATATTCTCCATTCATATGATATTTATAATCAGCAAGCTTATTCAACACATCTGAACTCCAAAATTTATTATCATTATTATATTCTTGTACAATAGCAACATCTTCATAACTATAATTCAGCAAGTTACTGTCCACAAAATCCTGTAAATATTGCCTTACATTCTTAAATTTCTTGATTCTTGTCTCTGGAATTTTAGATAAAATATTTCTAAAAACAGTAATAGATTGTTCATTCTCAGCACTACCATAATCAAAAGTAAAATCACCGTCATAAAAATCTTTAACATAATCATGAACCATCATTTTCTCTTGATCCAAACGCTCTTCAAGTTCTTCTTTTTCTAACTCATCACACTTGTTAAAGTAATAAACTATAAATTTAGGATTCGCTTTAGAAATCTCACGCAAGCTAATAATTGCATCATCATCTTCTGTTTTCTGTATATCACTAACAATAATCGCACAATCTACATTCTTAATTGCATTGGTAAACATTTCTATTACTTCTTCATCTTCATCAATACAAAATAATTGAAATGTACATTCGTTTCCGTACACCTCTATTAAACTAATATTTGCCATCTTAGAGTCAACTTCTTGGAATTGAGTAATTTTTAATTCTTTAATTAATGCATCTCTAACTGTTTTCTTACCTGAACCATTTCCACCTAAAATAATGATATTAACAATCTTATCACTAATTCTTTTTAAAACTGTTTTCTCCACATTTTCTTTTTTTGCTTTAGGTTTATCATTCACTTTTGTTTGTTGTAATTCTTTATTATGTCTCTCAACAATTTGTTGTAAGACATTCACAAATAACATTTGTTTGGTAGTGATTGTAACTTTCATTTCTTTTTTTGAATTATCATTATAAACAAATGATAACAAGATATGATTTTTATCTATAAATATGCGGTCAATTTCTTTAACACCTTTGAAAGGTAACTTATCATCTTGATAAATTGCTGATTTTGTAATTAATACTCCTTTTTTTGCATTACGAAACAAAGAAACATCCGAAAATGCAATAATATCATCTTCAAATATATCTCTAGCCACATTATTTCTAATATTTTGAATTTTGTTAGGTTCTAAATCCTTTTTCAAAACAAAACTAGGATGTTGTTGAATTAACTTTTCATATTCTTTTACCTTCATCTCAAACAACCTCCTACAAATACAATACTAGCTCATTGATAGATTCAATCAATGATACCAATCCAAAGCCGTTTTCTCGAATAACAATTTGTATTTCATTAGATCTATATAACGCATACACTCGTCTTTGCTCATCCATCTTTAAACAAATTAAATCTTTCAATGATACACTCTTTTTAAAATGATTGGAATATAACTTATCTTTAGACAAAATAAAGATATTTTCATCTTGAGAAATAGAATAAGCAATAATATCTTCTATAAAAACATCAAAATGATTTTTATTAATCATTTCCTTTAATTTTGTTTCATGTATATCTAAATTATATTTTGTATTCCATATAAGTTTATTTCTTAAATAAGCAATCCTTCTTTGTTCATTATAATGCACACCTTGACACCACAACTTATTCTTATATTCTGACAATTTCAATTGTTCAAGATACGCATCTCGAATCGCTATAAATTGTTTATCCAAAGATAGAATTTCTTCTTTTGCCATTTGTAAATAATCATAAAAATGGAAACTCGTCTTTTCACTCATAGCCCATAAAAAATGTAATGCTAAAAAACGATTACAAGTTTGCTTATGTAATCTCATACATTCTTCATATGCTATTATTTGTGATTGTAAAAAAGCTAAACTTTCTGCTTGCTGAGTAATTAATTTATTTTTTCGATAAGGTTCATATAGTTTTAGTGAATCAATAATACTTTCAGCATACACATTTTTAAACACATTATTCAAATGACTCATATAATAATGATTCATTAAATATTCCTTTATATCCAATCGATTATAGATTTTCATTTTCATCAATGGTTCTACTTCGAAACCTATGCTAGGAAAGGTCGAAATGATAATTGAATCAAAAGTTTGATTAAAATAATTAATAATATCTTCATCACATGAACATACAAGAGTACGCATTCCCTCATCAAAATCTACAACACCATTTTTAGTAGTATATGTTAATGAATCATTACTTTTAAAAATATTATACAAGATTGTATTAAACTTAAAATCCGCTAATATTTTTCGCGTTTTATTTTGGAAATTTTGATAATTCCACATTCTTATTAATTTTTCGCTAACACATTGATCTTTTAGATACTTAATGTAATGTTCTTTTATTGTTTCATTATATATACAAGAAAACATAAAGGGATCAACATCCATAGAATGATATTGATAAATATTTCGTTTATTATATTTTTCTTTCAAAACATCATACAATTTATAAATATAATTTTTCGCTTCAGAATAACCATACTGATATGCTTTTACAAAATTAGAAAAGGCAATTTCATGATGATGAATTTGTTTTAGTGCTAATATTCCTTCATGATAAAACGCCAATGGATGCTGTAACTTCATAGCCATTTCTTTATACTCTAAATAATCACCTAAAGCTATTTTATTTCTATAAGAATCATTCATCAATAGCAATGCAGCATCTTTGTTTGATTCAGCAATCGGTTTTAAAATATTCTTAAACTCTTTATACTTTTTCGCACGCAAAAACTCTAATCCCTTTTGAATTCTCTCTTCATGTGTAAAGTTTTCTTCTACTTCAATTTTCTCAATCAAAATAGATTCTTCTATTACATCTTCATCATTTTCACGTTCTTTGGTATTTTCCAACAACCATTGATAAGCTTTCTCTGCATCACCATCAAACATTTTTAATGCCTTTTTACAGTCCATCATACCTCGATTGGATTCTAAAGACAAACGACGTATGTCATAAGCATAAATCTTCATATGACTCACCACTTATTCACAAGTCACTTCATTTGTATGTAAGTTAAAATAAACTTTATGATGACCAATAGTTACTAAATCCCAACGATCATGTTCTCCATCGCAATGTGGATAATTATCAATCCATTTTACAATTGGATATTCCATACAAATCACATCATCCATACTAGAACAAATAACCGTACTATAAACTTCTCTGCCACCTGTTTGTTTTGGCAAATCCAAAGATGCTAATATCTCTTTTTCTTGATTATAAAATTCTATATGTCCCTTAGCCTCAATTACTACATATACTTTTTCTATTTCGAAATATATTGTCGTTGTCGAAATATATCCTGTCGCTAATTGAATTTCTTCTTTCTTGAAATTCAAACTATTATAGTGTTTATTATTATCCATAATCAAAGCCTCCAATACTTATGTCTTTAAATTTATTTTATCAGTTATTTCAAAAAGAGCAAATCACTCTTTACTCTAGATTAAAAAAACAAATGTTGCTAATATATTCTTCACATTGGAATGCGGTGATAATTGTACATACATATTTTAAACCATATATATACAAATATCTATTATTACATCATAGAAAAAACTCCCTAGACTTATTCTAGAGAGTTTACTTGCATATCTTATGGTGGAGGTGAGGAGATAGGTAATATTCAGTACACATCCTTCTAAACCACCTTAAAGACCCTTATTTATACTTATTATTTACCATTATAGTCCATAATTGTACATATTTTTTCATTATTTTTTGCTCAAAATTTTGCTCACAAATAATACAAACACTAATAATTTAAACGACAATTTTATTGGTTCTTTTTCCATATGCTACTGTCTATGACTATTACTTTTTCACCGTAGTCCATTAATTTGTGGTGAAAAATGTGGTGAACTATATATATGTCACATATGATTATCTCTTTAATATCATATTCCAAAAATTACATTCAGAATCTAAGATTGTAATTTCTTTAATATTTGCTCTTTAGTCAAACCGCCAAACTGTATCGCAAAATCATCAAAGCTTGCATTAGAACTTAACTGTAAACATCTAAAAATTTCTTCGCGTATTTTACTATTTTCTTGATTCAACAAATTATACTTGTATTTATACCCTTTTTTTCCTAAATTTCTAATTGACATATTTACTCCACCATGAGGAGATTTATAATCAACTAAATATTCTTTTAATTTTGGTGAAATTTGATTGTCGTCAATAAATGCTGAAGCCATCCCCCATTCCACATACAATTTATAGTTATTTGGAGATTTAACTATTCCATCAGCAACTAGAGAATCATATGTATGTGTCGTAACATGTTTATTGAATTCTTGAAACCTTGTACAAACTAGATTAAATTCTATATCATCCACATTTAATTCTTTATGTCCAATAATTTTATGTGTTCCCCAAATGATGTCATTATCACCACATATATCTACTCTACTTAATGGTATATTTGTTAAGTCTTCATCAGATAAACTTTCAGAAGTTGTACAAATATCATAATATCTAACCATAATAGGTACCATCATCAAAGTTCTCAAACTATGTTTTTCTGGTAATTCCTTCCATTTTAGAATATCTTTGATTTTACCTGTTATTATCCCATATCCATAATGAAATCTGTCTATCTCCATTCTAAACACATCACCTACTTTATATTTTACAGTTACGTGTTTATTGTCTCTAAGTTCTTTAATTTTATCAAAGTAATTTTCAGGACACGTTGCCATATAATAATTCATAAAATCATGAAAATCTTTATCGTTCGTAATTTTATGAATTTTTTCTTCTTCTCCAATAGCAAGCACTTTATTATTTCTACAATTAAACACATCAATACCAACATCTATAGAATGTAAAGTTTCTAAATAAAAATGGAAAACACATCCAAAAGGAGTAACGGCCATTATATTTGTAGCATTAACCTTCTTTTTCTTCCCTCTTGATGTTAAAGGAAGTATCCACTCTCTATTTTCAGTTAATAACTTTGTATCAAATTCTCTATATATTACAAAAGTTACAACATCATTAGATACTCTTTTTTCTTCGTGTATAACCTTTTTAATAATATTGTCTTCCCAAAATACAGTTGTTCTTTTATACCATAAATTCGTTTTGCTATTAAATTGTGTTACATCCCAACTATCTTCGATGGAATTTAGTGCTAAAAATCGTCTTTCTTTATTTGTAATCTCCAAATAAAATGCTTTACCAAACATCTCATCCCATCTTTCAATCATGATATGCACCACCTTTTGTATTTCTTATATGTAATTATTATATCATAAATAAAAAAATCACCGTTATAGGTGATTAAAATTGCTTATGGTGGAGGTGAGGATATAGGTAATATTTAGTACACATCCTTTTAAACCACCTTAAAGACCTTTATTTATACTTGTTATTTACCATTATAGTCCATAATTGTACATATCTTTTCATTTTTATTTGCTCAAAATTTTGCTCACGAATAATGCAAACACCAATACTTTAAACGACAATTTTACTGATTCTTTTTGCATATGCTATTACCTATGACTATCACTTTTCACCGCACTCCAAATAGAATTATTACAAAATATAGCACAAAATTACAATGGAATATTTTGTATTGATAAATTATCATAATAAGTGCAACACAATATAAAAAAGGTTCATAGAACCAAATGATATAATGTAAGCGACCAAACCACATTTATCAGGAGGACCTATGAACTATCAACATCTTAACATAAATGAAAGAACAGTTATAGCACAATTAAAAAAATCAAAAGTATCCATCCGCGAAATTGCTAGAATATTGCACAGATCTCCAAGTACTATCAGCCAATAGAAAAAAAAACAAATTTTAATGAAAATATTAATGAAAATTTCCACCACCTGTATGAAAACAAAAAAAGATTTTTCAAAGAAAATCTCTAAAAAATCTAATCTACTTTTTTATAAGCCGCTAATGCCGCATCACAAATAATTTTTGCACACACTTCTCTTCCTAAAGACGCATCAATACATAAATCCATATGATGAGGATCACCCCATTTTTGTGATGTTACATTACGATAATAAGAAGCACGAGCCGCATCAGAATGACGCACATTTTCTTCAGCTTCTACTTCTGTATCACCATACATTTCCATAATATTCTTCACACGGAAATCTTTAGGCGCATGAATGAATACATTAAATACATTCTCTCTATCTTTTAATATATAATCCGCAGCTCTACCAACAATTACACAAGCACCCTTATCCGCAATCGAGCGAATTACTTTTTCTTGAGCAATTACAGCTTGCTGAACTACATTTGTACTTAAATATAAATCATGTAAAATGTTTGGAGAATTTTCATTCAATCCAGATAAGAACTCTTTATCCAAACCACTTTGTTGTGCAGCCAATACTGTCATTTCTTTATAGTAGAAAGGCACATTCAACATATCCGCAACCAACTTACCAATTTGTTTACCACCTGTGCCATGTTCACGTCCAATAGTAATAATAATACCTTCTTTAGAATCTTGTAATTGTGCTTCCTCAACAACTTCAGTTTCTGTATTTTTCAATGGTTTAAAGAACGATACAGTTAATACCAATACCACTATCAAAGCCACAACATCCGCAATCGGAGCCGCAATCAAGATACCATTAATACCAGTACCCGCCATTTGATTTTCTAAAATAGCTGGTAAAGTTAATGCCAATACACAGAAACAAACAATATCTCTAATTAAAGAAGCAGCTACCGCAAACACTGATTTACCAATAGATTGGAAGAATACAGCTGTCATCTTCACTAATCCAGTAATTGTCATTAAAGAAAGATAAATTCTAAATGTCTTAATACCAAACTCTAAATACAATTCACTACCAATACCAAAGATACTTAAGATTTGTTTCGGAAAAAACTGACAGAAAACAGTCGCAACTACACCTGTAATAATTGTTAGTTTTAATACAGTCATATATAGTTCTTTAACACGATCTAATTTTCTAGCACCATAGTTATAACCAAAGATTGGTTGTCCACCCAATACAATACCAGTAACTACACTTAATACAATAGTATAAACCTTAGTTTGAATACTAAATACAGAAATAGGAATATCTGGTCCATAAATAGATAATGCTCCATATTTCGCTAACATAATGTTACAAGTTAATGATACTAATACAATTGAAATTTGAGTCACAAATGTAGAAGCCCCTAAAGAAACAGTTGTTCTCATAATATCTACATCTGGTTTAAAGCTAGGTAATGTAAGCTTAAATGTTTTTGGTTTTCTAAAATAGATAGCACAGAATAAGAAAGATAATGTTTGACCAATAACTGTTGCCCAAGCAGCACCTTCAATACCCCAATCTAATACATAAATAAAAATTGGATCCAAAATAATGTTTGTAATAGCCCCAATTAACATACCCTTCATAGCATAAGATGGACTTCCATCTGCACGAATCATACTATTCAATACATTCATTAATAAATATACTGGGAAGAAATTAGATACAATTCTAAAATAATTAATAGACATTTCCAATGTTTGACTAGATGCACCAAACATACTCATCAATGGTTCAATAAACACTAAACACACTAAAGATAATAAAATAGAAAGAATTGTAGTAACTGTAATACCCGTACCCACACACTTATGTGCACTCTCATTGTCATTTCTACCTGAACAAATACTCAAGAAACTAGCAGCACCATCACCAATACACCAAGCAAATGCATTCGCAATACAAATAACTGGGAAAGATACCCCTGTAGCCGCATTCCCTAAATATCCAAGAGAACTATTACCAATAAAGATTTGGTCAACAATGTTATAAAAAGCACTAATTAATAACCCTGCAACACAAGGTACAGAGAACTTAAATAGTAACTTCGAAATCTTTTCTTCACCTAAATAACGATTTTCATCCATACTTACACCTCACTCCGACCATGGATTATAGCACATTTTTATGCACTCTACAATTTCAATATTTTACAATTTTATATTTAAAAAATCACCTTTTCAGATGATTTATTAGTTCAATGGAGAGGCGCAAAGAACGCAATATCCCGTACACATCCTCCTAAACCACCTTTAATGACATTATTTATACTTATTGTTTGCTGGAATGCGTCGATATTTGTACATACATATTTTAAACCATATACATACAAATATCTATTATTACAACATAGAAAAAACTCTCTAGACTTATTCTAGAGAGTTTACTTGCATATCTTATGGTGGAGGTGAGGAGAGTCGAACTCCTGTCCAAAATGAGTCCCACATTCAGGCGTCTACAGTTTAGTTTATCAAGATAACACATATACCCTGTGACAAACAGCAGAAAATATATGGTCCTTCGTGAGATTTTCGTCGTGGTATATCCGAAGCCATATAACACGCTTATCCTCAGTATCTTGCGCCTATGATAAGCCCCAAGGCAAACCTATCTAGACGACTGCTGGCTCTATCGGCGAGCTAACTATGCAGCGAAACTTAATTGATTGTTTCCAGTTATTTTTTGTTGACCTTTAGGTAGTCACACCACTGCAGCCCAAATCCAACGTCACCCTGTCGAAACCATGACACCCCCGGATTTCTATGCGAACAAAGTATATACTAAACAAAACTAATAGTCAAATACTAATTAATCCCTGGTAATTTTAGTGACCAGCGCATTTGTAGAGCGAATTAAATCATTTGATGCAATATGCAACTGTAAACCCAGTTTCCCACCAGATACATATACTTTGTCTACTTCTTCAATGGATTGATCAATAATCGTTGGAAATACCTTCTTCATTGCGAAAGGTGAACAACCACCACGAACATAACCTGTTGTAGGTAATAAAGTCTTCATTGGAATCATTTAAATTGATTTTTCATTCACTGCTTTTGCACACAACTTTAAATCCAATTCCTTATTTGCTGGTAGAATAAACACATAATGATTCTTACTAGGCGCAATTGTAACCAATGTTTTAAATACACAATTCACATCCGCATTTAATATCTTCGCTACTTCTATACCATCCATTGCTTCTTTACATGGATATTCAACTACACCATACTCTACCTTTAACTTATCTAATAAACGCATCGCATTTGTTTTTACTGCCATAATCATCACCACCTTTATTATACAACAGTTATTTTTCTTGCACACATAAGTCATCCATAATAAAATATAATTATAAGGAAAGGAGATGAAACTTATGTGGATTATTCTATTAGTTATCATCGCTGTCGTTGCACTTTGGTTCATCGGAACTTACAACGGATTTA
This sequence comes from Erysipelotrichaceae bacterium, assembly GCA_017561055.1. Taxonomy (GTDB): domain Bacteria; phylum Bacillota_I; class Bacilli_A; order Erysipelotrichales; family Erysipelotrichaceae; genus RGIG4607. Next base: position 10,049 of record JAFZDT010000015.1, on the reverse strand, counting down.
TTCAATTACGAAATAAAGTAGAGGAAGCATTCTCTACAATGGACGTTTACTTAGTAAAACGTTATGATTTGATTCCAAATTTAGTAGAAACTGTAAAAGGTTATGCTAAACATGAATCAGAAACTCTTGAAAATGTTATTAAAGCTAGAAATGCTGCAATGTCAGCTACTACACCAGCAGAAAAAATGGAATCAGATAACCAATTATCTGGTGTATTAAGTCGTTTCATGGCACTTGCGGAAAGCTATCCAGAGTTGAAAGCAAACACAAACTTCATTGATTTACAAAATCAATTACAAAGAATGGAAGACGAAATTGCGAATTCTAGAAAATACTACAATGGAGTGGTTAAACAATTTAATACAAAATGTGAAACAATTCCAAGTAATATTGTTGCGAATATTGCAGGATTTGAAAAACAACCATTATTTGTGGTTAATGAAGATAAACAAAGAGAAAACGTTAAAGTTCAATTCTAGACTATTGCTTACGCAATAGTCCTTTTTACAAGGAGGTACTATGAAAATTAAGAAAATATTAATTCTACTATGTATTAGTATTCTTTTATTACTTTCCCTTTTTCAACCATTAAGAGCCTATGAAGAATTCTACTTTGACGAATACTCTATTGAACTCGATGTAAAAGAAAATGGAGAAATCCATGTAAAAGAAACCTTTGATACCAATTTCACTGGTGCTTTACATGGTATCTATATTGATATTCCTGCCGCATATGAAATGATGTGGGAAGATGGTAGTGTTAAAGATTATTACTTTCCTATCACTGATGTTAAAGTCAATTCTAATCATGATTATCTAATTGAAAATTATACAGATGGTGTTCAAATTCGTTTAGGTAGTGAATATTATTATGCATCTAACAATGAAGTATACAGTATCGAATATGTTCTTCATACTAAAGACTTAGATTTAGATGGAAGACAAATGCTATTCTATAATTTGATTTCTCATAATTGGGACACCTATTTTAATCAAATTCATTTTAGAATTCATTTGCCAAAAGAAATTGATGCGAATACCATTGTCTTTGATACACCTGAAGGTATTGTTAAAGAAAGCAATGACATTTTCTCATATAGTTATCGAGGAAATACCATTACAGGATCTTATAATAAACAATTAGCTGAAAATAATCCTATTACTTTATGGATTGAATTGCCGAATAACTATTTCAACTTCCCTAGTTATGAAATTTATAACTATATTGCTTTAGGAATTTCTATCCTATTTACAGCTATTATTGCTCTAATCTTTGTTAAAAAAGGAAAAGACGAACCACTAATTCCAGTCATCGAATTTACTGCACCTGATGGTTTAAATAGTGCGGAAGTTGGATATGTGATTGATGGAGTTTGTGATAATCGTGATGTTGTGTCCTTAATTCTTTATTGGGCACAAAAAGGATATCTAACTATTGAAGATAATGAACAAACCAATGAACTTATCTTCCATAAATTAACGAATATACCAGATACAGAGAATGTATATGAAAAACATATGTTCACAAAATTGTTCGCGACTAGTGATTCTGTCACAACCGATTCATTAAAAGGAACCTTCTATCAAACCATTGAAGCAACCATAGAAAAAGTAGGACAAAAATTTAGCACTAAGGAAAAACGTATTTATCAATCAAAAGTCTTACAAGTCTTTACTTGTTTAGTTGCTGGATTCCCACTGGCAATCGCAACTGCTATACAATTATATGCTCAAATACTTGTTATTGATGTGGCTATGATTACATTTGGAATATACGCTACAGTCATTGCGATACTAACAGCTATCTTAATTTATTGTTTCAATCGTTGGTATTCTTCAAGTACTGGAAGTAAAATTGCTTCAATTGCGATTGTAAGTATTGTTACCATTCTTATTGTATTGATTAGTTACGTTATCTTTAAATCTATGATTCCTGTTCCACTATTAGCACTTCAAGCAGTATTATGCGTAGCTATTATGTTAATGAGTGCGAATATGAGACAAAGAAGTAAATATGGAAATGAATTATTAGGTCGAGTTGTAGGATTACGTGATTTTATTCTTACTGCTGAAAAAGATCGTTTAGACATGTTAGTAAAAGAAAATCCAACCATTTTCTATGATATCTTGCCTTATGCATATGCATTTGGTATTACTGATGTATGGAGTGAACACTTCAAAGACATAGAATTAGAACCATGTACTTGGTACACCTACTATGGTACAGACTATAATTTCCATCGTCTAACAAGAAGAATGAACACTTCCATGAACCAATTCCAAAATGCCGCAACCTATATACCACAAACCGAAAAATCTAGTGGTGGATTTAGTGGAGGATCTGGCGGAGGCTTCTCTGGAGGCGGATTTGGCGGCTCTGGCGGAGGCGGCTGGTAAAACATACAAAAAGTCACTAAATAGTGACTTTTTTCTTTTGACTCATTAAGTCCAATTTTTCTGTTTCGTTTAAATACCCATATTTTTCAAACACATTCAAATCATTATCTGAACACCTATTTGATAAATACAAGAAACGAATCGTTTCTTTCATCATACTTTCGCTTCCTTTATACCACACTACTTATGGATACTTTCATTATATGGACATACTAACCATAATCCTGTCACTATTTGTCGAATATATGCAATAATATTTCTTGTTGTATTTACAAAAGGTATTTGCTATAATGTTAGGGCATATAGAATCAGAGAGGAGTGTATCCCATGTTAGACATTATCTTATTGATCGTGGCTATTCTTATCATTTTACTAACATTATTACAAAGTGGTAAATCTGAAGGTATGAGCGGTGCTTTCACAGGTGGAAGCGGACTTAACCTATTTACTAACGTTAAAGAACGTGGACCAGAAAAAATTATCGCAAACGCTACTTTAATTTTAGGTTTCGTATTCTTTGCTTTAGTTATTGCTATTAACTTAGCACACTAGTAATTCGTAGAAAAAGATAAAAGGTCATGATTGACCTTTTTATTTTTGTGCAAAGGAGGAATTTTTATGAAACAAAAAATCCTAGACATATTAGCGATTCAAAAAAAAGCTGTATCTTACAGTTATTTAAAAGAAGAACTACATATTGAAACAAAAGAAGACTTTACTCTATTTATGAAAACCATCAATCAATGTATTGATGATTTTGAAATTGTAGAAACAGATCAACATGAATTGGTACTTTTAGAATACTCTAATTTACTAAAAGGTATTCTACGCATCAATCGTAAAGGCTTTGGCTTTGTAGATGGAGAAGAACAAAGCGTCTATATTCACGAACGAAACTTACACGGTGCTTTAGATGAAGATGAAGTATTAGCTAAAGTATGGACCAATAAAGATGGTTCTGTAGAAGGTAGCGTGTATAAGATTGTAAAAAATAAACTAAAGAATATTGTAGGTAATATTCGCAAACGTAACAATCGTTTAACCTTCATCCCTGATAGCGAAACGATTACACATCCAATTAAGATTACCAATATGAATGACTTACCATTAGTTGATGGTCATAAAGTCATTTGTAAAATCTTAAGTTACGGTTCTGTTTTAACGTGTGAAATTGAACAAATCATTGGACATATTAATGATCCAGGCGTAGATATTCAAGGTATCTTATTAGCACATGATATTCAAGCAGAATTTCCAAGCGAAGTAATTCGACAAGCAAAATCATTAACTAAACAAATTAGTGATGAAGAAAGAACCAAACGCAAAGACTTAACAAGAAGAATCATTATTACTATTGATGGTGATGATGCCAAAGACTTAGATGACGCTATTAGTATCAAACGCTTAAAAGATGGAGCTTTTAGATTAGGTGTACACATTGCAGATGTATCTCATTATGTACAAGCCAATACTCCATTAGACAAAGAAGCCTATAATCGTTCTACATCTGTCTATGTTGTTGATAGAGTGGTGCCAATGTTACCACATATCTTATCTAATGATATTTGTTCATTACAACCTAAAGAAGAACGTTTAACCATTACTTGTGAGATGGACATTGATAAAGATGGAAATGTTTTTAATTATCAACTATTCCCATCTATCATTCGTTCTACAGAACGTATGACCTATAACAACGTAAATCGCATCTTGGCCGGTGATTATCGCTTAATCACTAAATATAAACATATTTATGATTCTATCATTGCTATGGCACAATTATCAGAAATCATTCGTAATAAACGCGAAGGTAATGGAAGTATCGATTTCGAAAAACCAGAAGCAATTATTGAATTAAATGAACAAGGAAAGATTGCGGATATTCGTGTACGCGAACGACATTATGCTGAGAAAATGATTGAAGACTTCATGGTAACAGCTAATGAATGTGTAGCTAAACACATGAAATGGTTAGAATACCCATGCTTATATCGTATCCATGAACAACCATCTCTAAAGAAAATGAGAGAATTTGTTCGCATTGCGAAAATTATGGGTTATACATGGAATGGTGGCATTCAAAGTGTATATCCAAAACAATTCCAAGAATTATTAAACGAAAGCCGCAATACTGATGCTTATCCTATTTTATCAACCACTATGTTACGTAGTATGTCAAAAGCTAAATATGATAAAACATGTGTAGGTCACTTTGGTCTAGCATTAAATGAATACTTACACTTTACTTCACCAATTCGTAGATATCCTGACTTAATTGTACATAGAATGCTAAGAAAATATGGATTTGAACAATGCATTGACACAGAACAATTAGAACATGATATACTACTACTTGAAGACATGGCCCAACAAACTTCCTATCAAGAACGCAATGCCGTTGATGCAGAACGTGAAGTAGAAGATATGAAAAAAGCAGAATACATGGAAACACAAGTTGGTAAAATCTTTAATGGCATCATTAGCGGAATTACAAACTTCGGTGTTTTCGTAGAACTACCAAATACTATCGAAGGATTGGTACATGTTAGTGAAATGCGTGATGACCACTACAACTTCTCACAAGAAGCCTATGCTATGATTGGTCAAAGAACACATAAAATGTATCGCATTGGACAAAAAGTAAAAGTTAAATGTATCAAAGCAAGTCGCTTTACTCAAAGTGTTGACTTCGCTTTTGTAGAAAAGGAGAGAGGACATGGAAAAGGTTATCGCCGTAAACCGAAAGGCAAGGCATGATTATTTCTTAGAAGAATTTATTGAAGCTGGAATGGTTTTAACAGGAACAGAAATTAAATCTATTCGTAAAGGTAAAGTACAATTCAAAGATGCTTATATTGACTTCATTGATAATGAAGCCTATATTCGTGATATGCATATCGCTGCATATGATCATGGAAATATCTTTAACCATGAAGAAACTAGACTTCGTAAACTATTATTACACCGTTTAGAAATTCGTAGACTTTCTCAAAAAGTAAAGATTAAAGGTTACACCATTGTACCGACTCGTTTATATTTAAAAGATGGTCGTGCAAAATTGGAAATCGCTCTAGCAAAAGGTAAAGAATTACACGATAAACGTAATACTTTAAAAGAAAGAGACGCTCAAAGAGAAATCGAAAAAGCAATGAAAGTTAGATACTAAAAAAGTTGTTGGAACTATCTCCAACAACTTTTCTTATTTATAGGGATTCAAATCAAAATCTTCATCCAAATCAACTAAGAAATTCGCAATCAAATCAACGCAATCATCAATATCCTTCAAACTTCCTACTTCACTAGGAGAATGCATATAACGTAAAGGAATCGATACTAATGCAAAAGGAACACCAGCACCTGTTCTATATAAAGAATCACCATCAGTATATGTATTTCCTCCAGTACCTTCCCATTGAATATTGATATTATGCTTCTTAGCTGTTTCTTCTAACAAGTCATTTAATTTTCTATTAATTGTAGAACCATGACACAATACAGGACCACCATTTAACTTAATATCGCCATAAACTTGTCCTGCACCAATACCATCACTCGCATACGTAACATCCACAATAATTGCACAATCAGGCTTTTCATTAGCACCAGCATAATAAGCACCTCGGCCACTTGTCTCTTCCCCTACTGTTGTCACTGCTACAACATCAACCTTAGCCTTCATTTCCTTAGCTTTCTTCATAGCTTCAAGAACAATATACGCACCAATACGATCATCCATAGCACGAGCAGTAATACAATTATTTAATAGTGGACGAACATCTGTATCTAAGATGACATAATCACCATGAGAAACGATAGACATCGCCTCTTCTTTAGAAGTTGCTCCAATATCAATCCACAAATCATCACAAGAAACTTCTTTATTTTTAAGTAAATCATCAGATACTCCAACAGCACCATAGACAATACCATTCTTCGTAAGAATACGTACCTTTTGACCAAAATATGTAGGAACACGAACCCCACCAGAACGAATCACTTTCAAACAACCTTCACTAGTAAAATTCACAACCATCAATGAAATCTCATCAATATGTCCACATAACATAACTTTTTTATCACCAGCAGAAATATATTTAGCATAGACATTTCCCGTCACATCTGTATCCACAATATCCGCAAATGTTTGTGTATATTCCATTACTTTCTTTTGTAAAGTAAATTCATCACCACTTGGAGAAGCAGTACTCAATATATCAAACAAAAACTCTTTATTCATTACAATCACCTACTTCAATTTTATCCTTTTCAGTAATCTCTCTAACCACCCTACACGGATTCCCATACGCAACTACATTAGCAGGAACATCTTTTGTTACTAAACTTTTAGCCCCAATCACACTACCTTTACCAATGGTAACTCCAGGTAGTATGCTAACATCCGCACCAATCCATACATTATCCTCAATAACAATTGGCTTCGCAATCTCATATCCTAGATTACGATCACTAGCTACCAATGGATGATTTGCTGTATAAAATCCACAATTAGGCCCAATAAAACAATGATTACCAATCGTAATAGTTCCACCATCCATAAAATATACATTGTGATTTACAAAAGTTTCATCACCAATCGAAGTATACATACCATAATCAACATATATAGGAGCTAATAAAGTAATACCTTTTCCTAAATTCGGAAACAACTCCTTTAAAATCTCATCTTTTCTTTTATGATCAGATGGTTGGGTATGATTATACGCAAAACATAAATCATCAGCTCTTTCACGAAGCTTTACTAATTCCTCATCAAAATTCGCATCATACCACTTATTCATTGGAACTTGTTTCATTTTATACTCTACTTACCATTACTTCTACATTACCTAAAACAGTAACTTCACCAGCTTGTGCAGGTAAGAAATAACTTTCACCTTGTTTAATTTCATACTCAACACCATCAGCTACTAATGTACCATTACCACAAACAGCAATTAAGTTACGGAAACTATCTTCACCTAAAGGAATAATTGCTTTTTCTTTAACTTCATATAATTCTTGTACAAAATATTTACATTCCGCAATTAATGTTACTACTGCACCATCTTTTTCAACAGGTTCACCAGCAGGTTTTGTATTAGGAACCACTTTATTTAAATTACTAGCCTTAACACTCTTTTCAACATGTAATTCACGAGGTTTACCATCAGCACCAACACGACCATGATCATAAATACGATATGTAGTGTTAGAGTTTTGTTGAACTTCAATAATAACTGTACCAGCACATAAAGCATGAATTGTACCAGCACTAACAAATAAAGTATCACCCTTTTTAACAGGAACCTTATTTAAGAAATCACAAAGAGTATTATTCTCAATAGAAGCCTTAAATTCTTCTTCAGTCATATCTTTATTTAAACCATAATACAAGAAAGAACCTTCATCAGCTTCTAATACATACCAAGCTTCAGTCTTACCATATTCTTTTTCTAATTCCCATCCTAATTCATCATCTGGATGTACTTGAATTGATAAATGCTGTTTAGCATCTAATAATTTAGTTAAAATAGGGAAACGTTCAAAATCTTGAGCTCTAGTACCCCATAAACTCTTATCTTCTAAAACATCTTGTAATTTCTTACCAGCATATTCACCATTCATAATTGTGTTAGGTCCATCCGGATGACAAGATAATGCCCAAACTTCACCTACGATTTCTTTTTCAGTTTCCACATTATATCTTTCTTTTAATTTTGTACCACCCCATACATAATCTTTATATGTTGGTTGAATTTTCCAAATTTGCATATTAATTTCCTCCAATATTACTTATATTTTAGCATATAAAAAAACGATATTCATCATTGAATATCGTTTCTTAAAATTATCTATAATCAATAATTACTTTTAATGACTCTTTTGCATTTGAAGCTTGCGCAAATGCTTCTTCAATATTTTCTAATGTATAAGAATGAGTAATTAATTTTGTTACATCTTTTCCATACTCTTTTAGCATTTCCATTACAATTTTCACATCCTCCATATCATACGCAGGAGATCCAATAATATTAAATTGTCCAAACGTTACTTTCATTAAATCAATTTCATATTTTGAATGATAAACAGAAGGAATACTTAAAGTTGCGCCAAACTTTGCATTATCTAAGAATAAGTCTAAATTACTTTTTACTCCAGCAGCATCTACGAAAATATCACAATTAATTTTCCCTCTAAAATCTCCGAAGACTTCTTTAGCATATTCTACTAAGTTTTCATTTGCTACATTGCACGTCTTAAATCCAAGCTCAGAAGCAATTTTTAGTCTCTTTTCAGAAATATCTGTAATTATAACATCTTTTATACCTAATTTGTTTAAACCTAAAGCAGAAGCCATACCTACCATACCTGCTCCAAATACTATAGCATTTTTCTCATTTGACGGTCTTGCAATTTTAGCCGCATGACAACCAACAGTTAATGGTTCAATTAAACATCCAGCCTCATCCGAAATACTATCATCAACCAAAAATGCACTTACGCCTAATCTAAAACTTGGTAAAACGATATATTCACTATAACCTCCAACAGTACCAGAACGTGCTGGATTCGCTTTTGCCATGATTGGAAATGGATATAATCTTTGGCCTACTTTAACACTATCGATATTTTTCCCTACTTTTACTACTTCACTAATCATTTCATGACCAAATTCATCACCAGGATTAATTCTCGCAAACGCTCCAGAATGATAATATGCAAATACATCCGTGCCACAAATAGCACTGCATAGATTTTTTACCAAAACATCATTATCAGAAATTTCTGGTATCGCATTTTCAATGATCTTAACATCTTTTGTCCCATAATAAATTGCTTGTTTCATTTAGTACACCCCTTCTTTAATTGACACCTGTTAATTAATTAGATTATAATTTATTTAAATTTACAAACAATTAACAACATTTTACATGTGTTAATTATTTATCACAGTTTGAAAATTGTAGAGGTAATTATATGGACATGCGATACACCAGAACAGAAAATTTACTTAGAAATGCTCTTTATGAATTAGGAAAAACAAAAGATATTTATGAAATAACCGTAAGTGAGTTAACTCAAAAGGCTGAAATAAATCGTTTATCATTTTATTTACATTACGATAATATTGAACATTTTATTTCTACTTTAGAAGATGAATACATTGAATGTTTCGTTAAGAAAATGGCTCCATTTTCTGATTTTCTAGATAATCCAGAAAGTATCATTAAACGCATGATGACTTTTTATCAAAATGAGAATTCTACCATCTTTATGAAGGGTTCAAAATCATATTTATTTACTCAAAAAGGCATGAATCGAATCATTCATGAAATTATACAAAACTCTAATGTCGACGATGATTCATTTCGCTTAAAAGTTATTTTTATCGAAAATGGAATAAAAGGTGTTTTTGATAATAATAAAATCCCTGATGATAAAACAATTAAACAACTAGCTCATATTATTAAATGTGTCTTAACATAAAAAATCCCAGCAAATACTGGGATTTTTTCTTAAATTAAAATTTGAACCGCACCACCTGGGTGTGGTTTTTTGGTAAAATAAAAGAGCTCACCCGACGAAAAGGAGCTCCATATGCATTATAAACAATTAGACGACAAAATGAAAGTCAAAATAGACTTTCTCCT
>JAFZDT010000102.1 GCA_017561055.1 Erysipelotrichaceae bacterium | reverse complement strand
TGATTATGGCGAAATGGTCACACCTGTTCCCATTCCGAACACAGAAGTTAAGCATTTCAGCGGCGACAATAGCTAGGCCTGCCCTAGTTAAGATAGCACATCGCCAGTTAATTTGGTTCATCTTATGATGAACCTTTTTTTTGCTTTGCATTGTGATAAAGACAATATATAATAGTTACATATGGTTTTGAGGTGTTTATATGTTTGCATTAGGAACGATTATCAATACGATAGCTATAATATTAGGTGGAGTATTTGGACTTTTATTTGGTTCTAAATTAAATGAAAAACAACAAGATGGACTAATTAAAGCTAGTGGTGTTTCTGTTTTGTTTATTGGCATTGCTGGAGCAATGGAAAAGATGTTAATTATTCAAGGATTATCATTAATTTCTTCAAATTCATTACTTATCGTTATTTGTTTAGCCTTAGGAGCTTTTATTGGTGAGTTATTACATATAGAAGAAGCTTTTGAAAAATTTGGAGAATGGTTAAAACAAAAAAGTGGAAACCAAAATGAGAATAATTTTGTTTATGCATTCGTTAATGCATCATTTACAGTGTGTATTGGTGCAATGGCAATTGTTGGAGCAATTCAAGATGGAATCTATCATGATTCTTCTGTTCTAGTCACTAAGTCTTTACTAGATTTTATCATCATTATGATTATGGCTTGTTCTACAGGTAAGGGTGCTATATTCTCTGCAGTACCAGTATTTCTTTTACAAGGTAGTATGACTGTCCTAGCTAGTTTATTAGAACCATTAATGACAGATTTAGCCTTAATGTACCTTTCACTTGTTGGTTCAATATTAATTTTCTGTGTAGGTGTCAATTTGGTTTGGGGTAAGAAAATTAGCGTTGCCAATTTATTACCATCATTATTAGTCGCTGTTATAGCTTCTTATTTCATATAAAAAAAAGCATTTATACAAATGCTTTTGCCCATTCAGGATAGTATTCAAATTTTCTAATTTCTTTTTGATATGGAAAAGTAATGCAACAAGAAAATAACATTGGGTTTGTTGATGAATCTTTAGATCCATATTTATGATCTCCAACTAATGGAAATCCTCTACTTGCGAATTGTACTCGTATTTGATGACTACGTCCCGTGTGCAGTCTTACTTTTACAATTGATGTATTATCTTGTAATAAGCACGTATATTCTAATCGTGCTTTTTTTACACCTTTTCTTTCGCGTTTAACTACAAATACTTTGTTTTTTGTAGAATCTTTCCAAAGCAAATCTTCCCAATCACCACTTGTTTCAGGTGTGCCATGCACCATAGCTACATACTCTTTAATCATCTTGCCTTCTTGTATATGTCTAGATAGTAAAGCAGCGGTTTGCTTGTTTCTGGCATATACCATTACACCACCAACATTCTTATCTAAGCGATGAACTGTAAATATTTCTCCATTATATTTTTCTTTAATTGCTTCTACCATTTCTTTTTCAGAATCTAGACCAACTGGTTTTACACAAACAATTAGGTTTTTATCTTCAAATAATATTTCCATACAATATCCTCTTTACTATAGTAATTATAATAAAATATGAGATAAAAGCATATAGTGATTGTGATAAAATATGAGCAGGTGATTATTATGAGATTTATTCTTATTCGTCATGGTGAAACTTATGCAAATGCTTTATATAATACGGATAAACGTATTTTAATTGGAGCTTTGGATCAACCTGTTAGTCAACTGAATGAAGTTGGCATACAACAAGCAAAAGATACAAAAGTACTATTAGAAAATTATGCTGTTGATGAAGTGTATTCATCTGATTTGGGAAGAACAAAACAAACGGCCTCGATTATCTTTCTAAATTCCAATATTCAATACACTTCTTTACTAAGGGAACGAAGTTTGGGTTCAGATGAGGGAAAAACTGTACAAGAAGTATTTAGTCGTGATGATGTATGGAAATATCATGTGAATACGGAAGAAGATAGTATTGAAGATTGTCTTAACAAGAAAGTAATCGATGGTGAATCATATATAGATGTTATGAATCGTTGTAAAAAGTTTTTATCGCAATTTGATATAAATGATAGTAAAACAATTGCGGTTGTTTCACATTTTCATTTTTTACGATGCTTTATTTATGTTTTATTAAATAAAGAACCAGATAGAGAAATGATGCGAATGTTGATACCAAATGCATATCCAATGATTTACACATATGAAAATAACAAGTTTATACTTGAAAATAGGGGATAGTTATGACAAAAAAAGAGAAGTTATGTATTCTTTGTAATGCTTTATATACATTAGCAAGTGGTATGAGTGCAGTATTTATGAATGTGTTTTTATACACATATACTGGTTCATTGTCGGTAATGGCTATTTATACTTGTATTCGCATTGCGATGTTTCCAATATGCTTTACTATTGCTGGTAAAATGGCTAGAAAGATTCATTATGGTATTACTTTAAGCATTGGGCTAATGTTTTTAGTTGTTCAATTATTGTTTGTGTTAACTTGTAATGAATTGTTTGGAATTTATCATTATTATGTATATATTGTGGCATTATTTTATGGAATTGGAGAAGGATTTTACTATCTAAGTTTAAATACGTTACATCAATTAGTAACTACACCACAAACTAGAAACACATTTTTAGGTTTAGGTGGTGTTTTGAACAATATTGCGAGTGTTGTAGCTCCTTTGATGGCAACTTTCATTATTGATGTTTCTATGGATGATATGAATGGATATATTAATATTTTTAAGATTGTAGTTGTCGTATTTATCTTTATGGCAGTTATTGCTTTGTTAATAAATGAGCGTGGTAATTCTACAGAATTTAGTGTTTTGAAGTGTCTTTCTTTTCAAAAAGATCCACAATGGAAGTATGTATTAATGACGTATTTTATCTATGGATTTCGTGATTCTTTAGTCTTAGCATTGTCAGGTTTATTGGTATATAATGCGACTAATGGCAGTGGTAGTTTATATGGAAAGTTATTAGCTTGTTTTGCTTTTTTGACAATTTTATCGTATATGTTTGTTTCTAAGACAATGCTTCGAACCAATCGTATGAAATATTATACATTGGGGGCTATTTTTCTATCGACAGCTACTATTGTGTTAGTTGTTTTTCCTAATATTTATGGAGCTATTTATTATGGAGTGGTGAATGCAATTGCTTCGGCATTTTATTCAACACCGTTATCATTGATATCTATGAATGCCTTAAATGATTATGATAAGCAAGAAAATATTGTTGGTAGAGTTATTGCTAGAGAAACGTATTTATCAGTGAGTCGTTGTATTGGTATGTTATTTATTGTATTATGTCATTCGTTATTACCTGAGAATGTGTATTTATATGTTTCGGTAATTACTTTATCATTGTCTCCAATAGTATTGGTTATTTATAGTAACTTATATCATAAGAAAAGAGATGCAATGAAAAGTTTAAATCAGTTATAATAAAGAAAAGAGTGGGTGATTATATATGAATTGGAAAAAGTTATTATCGGTTTTAGCATTGCTTGTGATTGTAGGTTTAACTATCTATTTTAAGGAACCTACAAATACAACAATTGAAGTTGATGGTTGGTATACATCAAAAGAAGAAGTGTCTTTATATATCGATACGTACGGAGAACTTCCAGATAATTTTATTACAAAAGATGAGGCTAAAGCTCTTGGATGGGATAGTAAAGAAGGTAACTTATGGGATGTAGCAGAAGGTATGTCTATTGGTGGTGATACCTTTGGAAATCGTGAAGGACTTTTACCTAAGGAAAAAGGTAGAGTTTATTATGAATGTGATATTGATTATGAAGGTGGGTTTAGAAACAGTAAGCGTATTGTTTTTTCTAATGATGGATTAATTTATTATACTGAAGATCATTATGAAAGTTTTGAGGAAATTGTATATGAATAGTATTAGAATTCAATTGGATAATTTTGAAACAATTCGTGATTTTCATTTATGGTTAAAAGAACAATGTCAGTTTCCTGAGTATTATGGTTGTAACTTGGATGCATTGTATGATTGTTTATCAGATAATCAACAATTTGAATTTCAAATTATGCCTTCTGAAAAGTATGAAGAATATCAAGCATGTTTAGTTGATGCAATAATCGATGCTGGTTGTAAAGTTCAATTTATATTTGAATAAATAATTTAAGGAGTTTTGTATGAAACGTTTACAGACAATATGTAATATGATTGCTTTTTTATATGTAATTTTCCATTTATGTTATACCGGTTATATGTTTACGCAATCTTTGTTCTATGCCATGATTTGGTTAGCAATCTTAGCAGTTGAAGTATTGATTGTGATATTTGGTTTGAAGAAGGCTAAGTTTGTTGTATGCATTTTTACTTTATTTTTGTTGGCGCAATCTTGTCTATCTGGTTTTATTTATGTAAAAGGAATTGATTTACATACAAAGAATGCGGATTATGTTGTAGTATTAGGTTATGCGTTGGATGATAATCAAATGACAGAAACATTAAAGATGCGATTGGATAGAACCTATGAATATGCGGTGGATAATTCTAATGCAAAGATTGTATTGTGTGGTGGAGTTACAGGAAGTAATACTGTATCTGAAGCTAAGGTTATGTATGACTATTTAGTTGCTAAAGGTATAGATGGAGCTTGTATGAGATTAGAGGATAAATCAACTGATACGATTGAGAATATTCAAAATTGTAAATCGTATATTGATATCAATAGTAAGGTTGTAGTTCTTTCTAGTAATTATCATGTATATCGTGCTAGTAAAATTTGTGAAAAAGCCGGATTTGATGTCCATACATTAGGAAGTAAGGCTCCAATTTTATTATTGCCAAATCAGTTTTTACATGAAAAGCTTGGTTTTATTAAAATGATGATTTTTATGTAATTTAGGTATTACATTAGTCTATATGATATATGGTATAATTCCCTCGTAATATTACGGGGGTTTATTATGTTTGAGAATACAAAATTAATTATTTGTGATATAGATGGGACTTTGGTAGTTACTCATCAAACAATGTCTGAAAGAGCTAGAGCGGCAGTACGTAAGTTGCGTGAACATGGCGTTTTGTTTGGAGTGGCATCTGGAAGAAATATTGGTGATTTAAAGTATATTGTTGGCACTTGGGGATTTACAGATTTAGATGTTATTGTCGGTTTAAATGGTTCTGAATTATATGATGGTCTTCATGATAAAGTATATAAGTATTTTGAAATGGAACCTGAATGGATTAAAGAGACATTTGAGATTATGAGACCGTTTAAGCATAATCCAGTTATGTATCATGGTAAAGCTTATATGTGTGGTGTATATGATCAAAAAGTGCATTTTTCAGTACAGTTTACGAAGTCGGATTTTGTGGTAGCGAAATCAGAAGCAGATTTTTATCAGGAACCTAATGCAAAGATTATGTTTAGAGTGGATGAAAAAGATATGCCTGCTGTTGAAGCTAGAGCAAAAGAATTTGAATCACCATATTATAAAGCGAATAAAACGCAAACTACATTGATGGAATTTCAAAATCGTGAAGCATCAAAAGCCTATGCTTTGGAACAATTTTGTCAATTGAATGGATTTGGTTTAGAAAATGTGGTGGCGTTTGGAGATACAACGAATGATAATGAAATGTTGAAGGCTGCTGGCATTGGTGTATGTATGATTAATGGTTCTGATGATACTAAAGCAATGGCGGATATGATTACGACAAAACCAGTAGATGAAGATGGTTGGGTTGATTTTATTGAGAATGTATTTTTCAAAGAAAAGGGATGGTAAAAAAAAGTGATAGATTTTGAACCTGTAAAATAAAAGTAGACATACAAAAAAGTCTAATTGACTTTAAGTATATCTACTTTTTTCTTATGATTAAATTAAGGAGGGTTCACAAATGATAGGAAGACCAAAGGGAGGAAAAAATAGAAAATATACTGT